>JACOZX010000018.1 GCA_016181105.1 Candidatus Yanofskyibacteriota bacterium | reverse complement strand
GAATACTTCCAAGTCATATTTTAAGGGCAAACCTCCTGTAATATCAAAAACGCATTCTGGAATTGATACTACCCCGGGCTCTTTAGGGCAAGAATCATTTCCGGTAATCCAAAAAATAATGAAGTTAGTAACTATGGCAAGCAACACGATAATTAAAATCTTTTTCATTGTTCCAACTGTTCAATTTTGTCTATTCTCCGCTTATGCCGCTCCTCGCCGGAAAATTTAGTTTCCAGGAAAGTTTTGATAATATTTCGAATAATACTTTCGTCAACATAGTCAGAGGACAGACATAATACATTCAAGTCTTCGTCGCCGACAGAGGCTTTGACTTGGCCGGGACTGGCGGCAGTACCAGCGCGGATGCCCTTAGTTTTGTTGGCTGCCACACAAACACCAATACCGGAACCGCAGATCAATATTCCTCTGTCCATCAAGGTTGAACCTTGATGGACTTTTTCTGCTACCACCCGAGCAAAATCCGGATAATCGTCATCTTTATCGTATTCAAAAGCTCCGCAATCTTCAAACTCATAGCCCCAGTCGGCCAACCACTGTTTAATTTTTTCTTTCAACTCGTATCCGCGGTGGTCCGCTCCAAGATAAATCATTTCATTCGGTTTAAATAATTGACCGCTGACAACAGGGCGCAAGTACCCATGCCGGCGGCAATGACAATTTGCTTGTGTGGCGTATCAGTAACATCACCGGCAGCATAAAGACCGGGGACGTTGGTTTCACAGTTAGCATTGACTTTAATTTGGCCGAACTGGTCTTTAGCTGTTTCATCCGGCGCCAAACTGCTGTTTGGCACCATGCCAATGTGGACAAAAATGCCATCAACCTTTATTTCTTTTTCCGAACCAGAAGAATCGTTATACTTCAAACTGGTCACAAACTGGTCACCAATAATTGCCGTGGTGCTGGCATCATAAGTTATTTTCACATTATTTTTTTTATTTAAATTATCAATTAAAATCTGGTCGCCCTTAAACTGCGCGTTTTTGTTAATAACATACACCTGACTTGCGATATCAGAAAGCATGAGGGCGGACTCAAGAGCCGAATTGCCTCCGCCGACAGTAGCCACATTTTTACCGGCAAAAAGCGGACCGTCGCATACCGTACAGTAACTGACTCCTTTATTGCGAAATTCTTTTTCCCCGGTCACGCCTAGTTCGCGCGGATGAACTCCGGTAGTCATAATGACTGTTTTAGCGGCATAGTTTCCGTTGTTTGATTTAACTAAAAAACTGCCGTCGGGCTCTACCAAAACTTTTTCCACCTCAACCCCCTCTTCCGGCTCAACTCCGTAATACCTTAAATGCTCCTTAAACTGCCCGGCCAAAGTAATGCCATCTGTCTTATTAATTCCCGGCCAGTTGCCAATCTCCCCTGAAGTTGCCACTTCGCCGCCAAAATCTTTGGTTATAATCTTAAAATTCAAACCTCTCCGCGCAGCATAAATTCCTGCCGCAGTAGCAGCAGCAGAACCTCCGATGATAATTAAGTCATGCACTTCTTTATTTTCCACTCCTAAATTATACTATATATATGCTTGAAAATAAAAAAACTCTTGTTTTCGTCTTAATTATCTTAGCTTTAAGCATCTTCACTCATTTTATAAGATTTGGCCATCCCAACCAGACGGTTTTTGATGAAGTCCACTTTGGGAAATTCTTATCCGGATATTTTACCGGTGAGTATTTTTTTGACATACATCCACCCTTAGGCAAACTTTTGCTAAGTGCGACGGGCTATGTCAGCGGTTTCAAGCCGGGATTCTCTTTTGCCAACATCGGCGAGATGTTTCCCGACAAACACTATTTGGCTCTCCGCCTTTTGCCAATTATGGCCGGAACTCTGTTGCCGCTCGTAGTTTTCTTTCTGGCACTGCGGCTGGGTTTCTCCAAAAAAACATCTTTACTGACATCTTTGTTCATAGTTTTTGAGAACGCCCTCCTTGTTCAGTCACGTTTTATACTTTTAGACTCCATGCTTTTGCTTTTCGGTTTTGGTTCTCTTTTGGCTTATTTAAAATATAGGTCCGGACAGTCGCTAAAACTTCTTTTGCTGGCCGGGGTACTGGCAGGTTTATCCGCTTCAGTTAAGTGGACCGGTTTGGGGTTTTTGGGACTGATAATAATTTTCCAGCTTTTCGGCTGGCTGGAACAAAAGAAAATAAATCTTAAAGAAACTTGCTTGAACTTCACCTGCCTCATTTTACTTCCTTTTGTAATTTATCTTGGCATATTCGCCATACACTTCAAGCTCTTGCCCAAGTCCGGACCGGGCAATGCTTTCATGACACCAAGCTTTCAAAAAACCCTGCTTAACAACCAATACGGAAACGATCCTTCGGTGAAACCGATCGGCTTTTTCAAAAAGTTCACCGAACTCAATATGCAAATGTACGGTTCCAACAAAAGACTGATCGCGGCTCACCCCTATGGCAGTAAGTGGTATAGCTGGCCGTTCATGTCACGAACGATTTACTATTGGAACAAAGCTGAAGGCCAAAACGAAAGCAAGGTTTATTTCTTGGGCAATCCCTTTATTTGGTGGTCATCCAGTATCGCCGTTCTCTATTTGCTTTTAAATTCCGCCTCAAAGCTAAAAAAAATGCAACTGGATTTTCCTTCCGCTTTCATACTCTCCGGTTTTTTCCTTAACCTATTGCCCTTTATCGGTGTTGGCAGAGTTATGTTTTTATACCACTACTTTACTTCCCTAGTATTTGCCATTTTAGCTTTAGGCTACTTGCTCAACCAGAAAAACAAAAAGGGCCTCTTTGGCCTTTTTCTGTTTTTTTCTATTTTGTTTTTCCTTTTTTTCTCTCCCTTTACCTACGGTCTGCCACTGACCGTGCCCGAGCAAAACCTTCTATTTTGGCTGTCAACTTGGAGATAGTTAAGGTTTAGCAGACTAAGCTTCAATTAAAATTTGATTCTTTGGCTTTCAAATAAACCTCTTCCGCCTTAGCCCAGTCAAGATTTTTCCAAAAAGCTTCAATGTAAGCTTTGCGGTCGGAACCATGGTCTATAAAGTAAGCATGTTCATATACATCCAGAGCAATAATCGGAATGCAGCCCCAGACTCCGCCCTGATTGTGAGCATCGCCGTTATAGTGCCTCAACTCCCCTATTTTTGAATCCCAGCACAAAACTGACCAGCCGCGGGCCGCCATGGCGCAAGTTGAAAACCAACCAACGATGGTTTCAACCGAGCCCCATTTTTTGGTCATAGCCGCAGAAAATTCCGGAGCCTTGTTCCAATCTCCGTCGCCGCCCAGCAAATCAAAATAGTTTTCGTGAAGATAAATGCCATTGACGGCAAAGGTCTCGGCATCCTTGAGAGACCTTAACTCGCTGAAAGTGGTGTTGCCTTCCGCTTTGCCGCTAGTTCTCAAATCTTTAAGTTTTTGGAGAATCTCATTGCTTTTATTGACGTAACCGGTATAAAGCTTGCCATGATGTATCGCCATAGTTTTTTCCGAAATCCCCGGCACTTCTTTTTTGTTGAGAGGTTTAACTTCGTACATGGGTTAACTTTGTGAGTTTGAACTCACTTTATTCCTAACAACTCATTAACTTTAGCTTTATTAAAACCAAGAATCGCTTGGCCGTTAATTACTATGACCGGTACGGCTATCTGCCCGACAAGTTTAAGCATTTCTTCTCTCTTCTTAACATCTTGAGCAACATTGTACTCTTTATAGTCAATACCTTTGCTCTTAAAATATTCTTTGGCCATGTGGCAGTAAGGACAAGAAGGAGTTGTGTAAATCTCTACGTTATTATCCATAATTTTTAATTATAATATACCACCTAACCAACAGCAAGCCAATCACCCCTTGTCAGGGTCATCCTGACAAGGGGTGACCTTGCAAAAACTTGTTTTTGATTGTAAAATAGGCAAGCTACCTTGAAAATAAAGTCAGTCAGAGGCAAAGATGGTGCTTAAAAAAATACTTGCTTTTCTTGCTTTTGTCACGTTAAGCCCTCCGGTTATTGCGACAGCTTGGCCGGTCTCACAGGAGCAAAACCAAGAAGAACAAAAGTACGAACAACTCAACAAAATAGTAGACAGTTTTTATGACAACTTTGAATCAAAAGAGATCAACGCTCAAAATCTGGAAAACGCTTGGGAACTGTTGAGAAAATACCCGGACGACCCTTATTTCTATGATCTTTGGTCATCAATAGAGTGGGTTCTGCTTGGCCATGAGCTTGGCGTAGGACTAGACAAGCAAAAAAATATTTCTGACAACGTGGAATTGGCGGGCAGAGCCAAAAAATATCATGAGATTGTCGGTCAAGGTTTCAAACTGGCAAGCAGTCAAGATAACCATAAGCATTTGTTGGCACAAGCAATTTTGCTTTTCAGCCAAGCCAAGTTCATTTATAGGTTTGAAGGCAACTTATCCGGACTGTCGCAGGCAGATAAAGACACGGCCGACGGCATAAAAGTATTGAAGAGAATTCTAAAAGAAAATCCAAATTTTCACTCCGTCTACTTTTTTCTGGGAGCTACCCGCTATGGACTTGCCAGCAAAACAGATCCATTGAGTTTTAAAAGACTCTTTGTCAGATGGAAGTCTTACGCTTACAATGAGCTTTATTATTTTGCTGATGACGATGTTTTTAACAAAAGTACCGCCCTAAAATGGATTGAAAAATCATACGAAAACAGCTATGACGAACCGTGGCTTAAAAAAACATGGCTTGAATCAGCCTTACTGCTGGCTGAAGTTTACGACGACCAGCGCGAAGAATTCAAGAATAGCGGAAAGAGTAAAAATGAGTGGTTGATCTTAGAAAAAGAAGTTCCCTTGCTGAAAAGGCTGGTTACAACTTTTCCAAACAGAAAAGACATGGCTAAAAAACTGGAGTTGGCCAACCCCAGGTTAAAAGTTTTAAGTAACTATTTTTCCTCAAAGAAATAAGACAAAATTAAATCCCCCGCCACTTTTTTTAAAAAGTGATGAGGGATTTTTTATTACTCAAACCTAAGCCCAAACTTACCGGAGAAAACGTGAAAACTGCCGGTGTCGCCGGCCCAGTAATTTTTATACTCTCCGCCGACAAAAACGTTCTGATCTTCTCCCAAAAAAATTCTGAATCCGGCACCCAGGTTTTTGGTAAAACTGGTATCTGAACCCCAGTCATAAACATAATATCCGTCTGTCAAAGTTGACCAGTTTCTTATAAAACCGATGCCCCCGGTGAGATAAGGAACGCAACGCTTCTGCCTTTTTCCAACAAAAGATTGTGAAGCGTTGAAATCCACAATAACAGTCTTTGAGCTTATCCGCCCTACAGGATAAGGATACTCCTCAACAAAAAGGTACTCTTTGCTCGGCCAATTCAGCGACAGGCCTGGCTCAATATAAAAATTACGCGATTCAAAAAGCCTATAAGCAAAACTGCCGCCGATGTTGAACTTGTTGGCTTCAGATGACCCAATATTTGAAGTTCCGCCCAGTTGAACGGAAAACAGTCCGCGCCTTTCGTCGTCGTTCTGCGCAAAGGCAGAACTCGTTAAAGTTGCAACAACCGCTAAAATCACCAAAAAGACTATCCCTGATTTTCTCACTTCTTTCTCCTGTTTTAAAAAGTGCGAAGGCTCATTTAAGCCTGACAAAGCATAGCACTCTACTTTATCATGTCAAGAAAGTTTTTTTCGTTAATAATTTTTACGCCCAGCCTCTTGGCCTTACTGTATTTGGAACCGGACTCTTCTCCTGCCACGACATAAGCGGTTTCTTTGGATACAGAGGAAGACACATTACCGCCATGTTCTCGGACCAGCTCTTCGGCTTTCTCCCTGCTCAAAGTCTCCAACGTGCCGGTAAAAACAAAAGTTTTATCTTTCAACTTCAAAGACTTTTGAACCAATTCCTGTTTAAGAACATGCAAACCCGCCAAGGTAAATTTTTTTAAAAGTTTTTGATTGTAATCAGAACGAAACCAGTCATAAATACTTCTAGACACAACAGATCCGACATCCTTTATTTTCAAAAACTCCTCCGGATTAGCTTCGCTAATTTTTTCTAAAGCGCCGAAGTTGCGAGCCAAATCAAGAGCAGTCTCCGATCCAACATGAGGGATACCCAAAGCAAAAACAAATCGGTCAAGAGCCGCCTCTTTACGGGAATTAATAGAGTTAATTGTGTTTTCAGCTGATTTGTCGGCGAAACGTTCAAGATTAAGAAGATCTGATTTCTTAAGAGTGTAGAGATCGGCTGAATCCCTGATAAGACCCGCATCCATTAACTGGTCAATAATCTTTGGCCCCATACCATCTATGTTCATTGCACCCCTAGAAACAAAATGATAAATCGCCTCTCTTTTAACGGCCGGACAATTTTTATTTACGCATTTATGGGCCGCCTCGCCTTCCGCCCTTTTGATCAACCGCCCGCAGACCGGACATTTTGCCGGAAAGTGAAAAACTTTTTCACGGCCGGTCCGCAATTCCTTAAGAACTTTTTTAATATCGGGTATCACATCGCCGGCCCGCCCAACAACAACCGTGTCGCCTATTCTGACGTCAAGCCGCCTGATTTCATCTTCGTTGTGAAGAGTCGCCCGAGAGACAGTCGTCCCGCCAATTTCAACCGGCTCTAAAACCGCAATCGGAGTAACTATGCCTGTCCGTCCGATACTAACAATAATGTCCTTGACCTTAGTCGCAGACTCTTTGGGTGAAAATTTGTAAGCAATAGCCCCTCTGGGCGCCTTGCCGGCTATGCCCAGCTTTCTAAACATTTGATTACTGTTGACCTGAACAACAATACCGTCAATTTCATAGTCCAACTTTTCTCTATGTTTCTCCCAGTAGTCTCTAAACTCCTGAACCTCTGCCAGATTACGGCAAAACTTGTTGTGCGGGTTAGTTTTAAAACCAAGTTCTTTGAGAATCCGATGCTCGTCTTCATGGGTTTTTTGACCAAAATCAGTAATCAAAGCGTAGGCAAAAGAATCCATTTTACGGCCGGCAGTAACTTTCGGATCCAACTGTCTGACAGAACCGGCAGCCAAGTTGCGCGGATTGGCATAGACGCTTTCCCCGCTTTTTGCCTGCTCACGGTTGATTCTGGCAAATTCTTTCTTGGTTATAAAAACCTCTCCACGGACAACCGTGATATCCGGTATTTCTTTCGTGTTCTGCATAGACAAAGGAATCGCTTCAACCGTTTTCAGGTTTTGAGTTACATCTTCGCCGGTTAAACCGTCACCACGAGTAGCGCCTGTTTTAAAAAAGAGGTTTTCATAAATAAGCTCAATCGCTAGCCCGTCAATTTTAAGCTCACAGTAAAATCCGTTTTCAACGGCCGACGGGTCAAGTCTCTTCAGTTTTTCCTCCCAATCCTGCATATCTTTTTCACCAAAAGCATCGTTAAAAGAGAGCATCCTCTCCGGATGCGCAAATTTGCTAAACTCTTTGAGCGGTTTCCCGCCAACCCGCTGGGTGGGTGAATCGGATGTAGTTAACTCCGGAAATTCCTGCTCTAAATCAAAAAGTTCTTTTTTAAGAGAATCTTCAACCGACTCCTCCGCCAACAGTTTGTCCAAAACCAACCGGCTATAGCGGTATTTGTTAATCAAAACCTTAAGTTTTTCTATTCTGTTTTTGGCTTCGTTTAAATTCATTTCTGATTTTATAGTTTACCGATTATTGTTTTTGAAGGCTCTGCAGGTTGTGGACCTGTCTGCCGACAGGCAGGTTGCTAGCCATCGGACTTACGGCCCATTCGCTGAAGGCGAATAAGACGTAAGTCCGATGGCGTGGTCCCGCCTTCTTGGCGGGAATCCACAGCCTGCAAAGAGCGAGTTTTCTCGCTGGAAGAAAACGAGCGTCCGGAAAAAACAATAATCGGTAAACTATATAGCTAAAAGTTAACTTCAAAAGATCTGACTACCCCCCTGTATGTCCCCGTTGATTTCAAATTGGTTCCACTGCAGTCGGCCGGTGTAACCTGAAATGTCGCGCCGTTGGCCATAACCGGTGGAGGCCAGGGCGTGGGTGATGGTGAAACTTGGTTGTTGTACAAACACCACTCCAAACCGCTTTCTGCCGCAAAAGCCGCGCCGACTGAATTTTTCACTTCAGCAGACAGTCTCAACTTGGGGATAAGAATTGCCTGTAAAGATATGGCTGTCAAAACCATGATACCCAGAATAATCATAGCGAAAATCAATATCTGACCGTCCTGATTTTTATTTTTTTTCATTGTAATTATCAATCGCTTAATAACCTCTGCGAAACTGTGGTCTGTACGTCAATTGGAATAATTTCTGTGCCATTGCTGTTTTGAACTGAAAGCAAAATAGTAACTCTGGGCTGTAAGCCGTCATCCAAAGCATTGCCGCTGATACAAAAACCTAAACGAGTTACCGAAATTCCGCTTGAACTAAGGGTCGTATCTGTATTAGAGTCAACCGCCCTGCGATGAATTGCTCCGCCGGACAAAGAATACTCTAAATTGCCGTTAACCGGATGTGTCATGGTTAAAAGCTGAACCGGAGCAAGCGGACAGCCGGTATTGGCTGTGGCAATCGTACTGACTCTGATCTCTTTGGCCATAGCTTCCAGAACAAGACCGATGTTTTCCTGAACTCTTTGGATAAAAAAGGCTTTTCTTTGTAAACGCAGTGTTTGTACAAAAATACCGCTAATCAACATTATAGCAATAGCCCCCAAGGTAATCGCGGCCAAAAATTCAATCAGAGAAAAACCCGCCTCTTTTTTTAAGTCCGGTTTTGAAATATGTTTTATCTTTTGCCTGTTTTTCATAGACTATTTAAACCAGTTAAAAAGATGTTCTTCCGCGGTTATGTTTTTGAACGAATTTTTAAAATCCCAGGTAACGGTAGAGGTAATTCTAATCTCTTGAGATGAAATTGCCGTTATTGAAACCGTTCTTTTAAAAATAGTGTCCGCGCCGGTATCATAACTAAAAAACCCGGAGACTGTATCTTTTTTTAAAACAGGATTCGTATCCAAAGCGAGGAGAGAGGTTGAGTTCCATTGGACCCTCCAGGTGCCGTCTGGCAGAGAAGCTCCAAAACTGTTACCCAAGAACCAGTCCCGGTCTCTTATGTTGCGGGCAACTTCTATCCCCTCCTGCGTCAGATTGGCGGCAATCAGGTTGTCCCGCACCAAAGAAGAACTGCTGATGTCGCCGGCTATTAAAATAAAAACCTGAACAACCGCAATTAAAACCAAAAGAGTGGCAATCAGTTCTATCAGTGTAAAACCCTCGTTGTGCGAACCTTCGCGAGCGCCTCTTTTTTTGCTTCGGACTGTCGCCGCCAACATCGATTCCGATTTATCGGCTATGAATCCTTCGGATTCGGCCGATCGGAACCTTCGACGAGAAACTGCAAAAGAGGCGCTCGCTTCGGTTCTAACTAAAATTGGTTTCCTTGTTGACATTTAATTAAGATCAATTTTACCGGAAGGATAAACGGAGATAGTTTTGCAATAAGACGGACAATTGTAGCCCTTAAACTTAACTGTAATAGTCAGGGGCGAGGAGGAGAGAGAAAATTGATTGTCTATATAAGTCTTCGGATCCGGCGGTTCAAAAAAAACATCGTCAAAAGAAGAACGAAATTCAATGTTATCTTCTTTGAATTTGATTTGCTGATAACTAAAATCCTGAACACTTTGGTAGTTACGGTTTGCCGTACCACAGGTTGACTCTCCTCCGGCGTAAATCAGGTAAGTTCCGCCGGTAAGATAATGAATACCATAACCACAGACTGATGTCCCCTGAAAGGAGACCCCGGCAATGGATAAGGCTTGAGCCCTCCTTATATCCGAAATCACCCCCAAAGCCGCCCGCTCCAAAATCACGGGGTTAGTGGAAAAACCCCTTAAGTTTATCAGTAAAATCGTGGAAAAAACACCCACCAAGAGGGTAACAACAAGCACTTCAATTAAAGTAAAACCGGCAATTTTTTTATTTGCTTTCATTTCCGGCAGGTTTGAGTTTAAACTCCATCAAGTCCCCGCTTTTTATTTTAATAGAATTCAGGTTTTTGATATTAACTGACTTGCCGTTAAGGTAAGCCTGCCAAGCCACAGACAAAGAATCAGACAAACCGTTTATTAAAAGGTTTTCCAAATTTTCTTTTTCAATCAAATACTCCACTCTAAAGTTGGCGCTTTCAGCGGACGCAAGAAGAGCATCAAGGATAGTCATGCCCTTAACAACCTCTCCGGAAAAAGCCCGGGCGTCCCCTTTCAGACCGGTAATTCTAATTTCCGCCGTCTTCTTAAAATCCATCGTCCGAACACTCCCTTTAAGGTTGAAAATGTTGGAGTTTAAAGTAAACAGGTCCAGAAAAAGCAAAAGTCCCAGACAGATACCAATGAGAATCAGGTAGTATTTAATTTTTTTCTTGTTATTTTCTTTTTTCAAACTAGTGCGAACCTTCGCGAGCGCCTCTTTTTTGCGTCGGACTGTCGCCGTCGACTGCAAAAGAGGCGCTCGCTTCGGTTCTAATTAAAATCTCTTTCGTTGTTTTTGTTAAAAGCAGTAATCAATTACGGCCTCTTTTCCGGCCTCTTATAGATATAATCTGATAATATAAGGCGTAAACTTTGTTGTTAAAAATTGGTTAAAAAGTATAAAGATAATGGCAGAGTTAACCAGAACAAAGCCGAAAGCAATTCTTGACTTCATTGAGGCACCGAAAAATAAAATAAGCGCCAAGCCCCAAATCGTGCCCGCAAATAAAGAAAGGTAAACGACAATTAAGATGCCGGGGAAACCAAACAAAAAACCTAGAACGAAAATTAACTTTACATCTCCCAATCCTATACCCTTGCCTCTCGTGACCCAAAAAATTAAAAGAAAGACCAGGCCGGACAGAAAGGCGGTCAACAGATTGTGGTTTATGTTAAAAGTTCCTCCGACAATCGCCGGCTCCAATTGGACGACATATTTCCCGAAGACCTGATATAAAAACGTAATAAGAACTAAAACTAACAATATTTTATCAAAAATAATAAGATAATCCAAGTCAATAAAGGCTAAAACCAACAGCAGCGAAGAAGCAAACAGCCAAAAAGAAAGGTCTAGGTAACCGTAAAAACTGTCAGGCCGACGCAAAAAAAATAATGCCAAAAACAGGCAACCTGTTAATATTTCCACAAAAAGGTACCGCCCGGATACTCTCTCCCTGCAATAACGACATCGGCCTTTCAAAAAAATGAAGCTGAAAAGAGGAACTAGGTCAAACCACCTTAAAACTGTATGGCAATTAGAACATTTTGACCTGCCACTGACAAAATTTTCTCCGCGTGGCAAACGATGTATCAAAACATTCAAAAAACTGCCAACCGCCAAACCAAATAAGAAAACCGTAGTCCCCGTCATTTGGCAATTATATCATAAAACCGCCTAAGGCGGTTTTATGATAACAATAATTTTAAACTTTATACTTTACACTTCCTACGGCTGTCCTTGGCCATAAATACAGTCATTAATGGCGGCGGCAGTGCATTGGGTTTTCTCGGTAGCCACCCCGGTCGCCGCCGATCCTGCTCCGCTCCAACCGCTTGTGTCAAGATCCAAATCTTGGTCAAGAGCTTTGGCCCAAACTTCCAGTTCAGCCCAAACAAAATACCTGATAGGACCGGAGCCGCTCCAAGCATAACCGTAACACTGGGCCGCGCCGCTAACCCGGCCGTCATAAACATTGTTAGTGCAATCAGAAGCAAGAGGGTCTCTGGGTAATTGCGTAAGATACTTAGGAGCAAGAGGACCCATGGTAGTAGAATCAAAAAACTTACCGTTGTCGTCAAAGTAAAACTCAACCCCGGTGCGGACTTGATTGACATGGGCAATTCTGGTCGCGTCTCTGGCTTTGGAACGAGCCGTACCTAATTGCAACAACAGTAAAGTCGCCAAAATACCGATTATGGCGATAACGACCAACAACTCAACCAAAGTGAAACCGCGCGATAAAGCAGTAGAACTGCTTGGTTTAAAACTTCTTTTCATTAAAAATAACGGTAAGTCAACAAACAAGAGCAATCGAAATTACTTGAGTTTATTGATTGTCGTTTCTTAAATTAGAATATAATGAAAGTCTATAATAAATGACAAGGTTTACAAATAAAAGTTATCAACATTACGCCGCCCCCACCAGACTGAATATCGGTAAAAGTATACCGGCCACCAAAAGCCCGGCGCCAACACCCAGAAGCAAAATCAGAATCGGCTCAATCAACTGGGAAAGATTTTGTATATCTCTTTCGGCCTCGGCATTATAAAAGTTATATATATTATCAAGCATAAAATCTGTCTTACCGGTCTTCTCTCCTATGGCCAGCATTGAAGAAACAAGTTTGGGAATGTCTTTGTGCGCCGTCAAAACGGCCGATATGCTCCCGCCGTTTCTAACGTTTTTTTCCGCTTCCAAAAGCATGTCTCTGAAAATAAAGTTTCCGACTATTTCAGAGGTAATTCTAAGCCCTTCCAGTATGGGCACTCCGGCCTTGACCAAAGTTGAAAGAGTCTCCGACATGCGGGCAATATAGATGTTACGGGCGATAACGCCCAAGCGGGGAAAACTTATTTTCAAACGGTCAATTTTATATTTCCCCGTTTTTGTTCTGACATACTGTCTGGTAAACCAAGCCAAAAAAATTAAGGAAAAAAGAACCAGTAGAATATAGTTGTTGACAAAATTGGTAAGCTTAATAAGAACTCTGGTGATTATGGGTATGTCTTCCACCCCGGATTCAGTAAGAATGCTCAACAACTTCGGCAAAACAAAGGTCATCATGATAAAACCGACAATGCCCAAAGCAAAAACTATAAACATCGGATAAGCCATCGCTCCCCTTATTTTAGAGTTGAGACTCTGGCTTCTTTCCAGATAGTCAGCCAGATAATTCAGTGTTTTCTCTAACCGGCCGGATACCTCTCCGGATTTGACCAAACTGACGTAAAAATCGCCAAAAAGTTTGGGTTGTTTTGAGACGGCAGTTGAAAGCGAGCTACCGCCCCTGATAGCCTCGGCCATCTCTTTTACGATTCTGGCAAAACTTTCTTTTTCCGCCTGACTGGCGATGGTTTCCAAGCCCTCAATCAAAGGAATGTCAGCGGCAATAATTGTCGCCAGCTGCCTTGTAAAAACAGTAACATCTTTTTTGTTTGGCTTGACCAAAAAAGAGTTGATGTCACCGCCTTTAAACAAGCCTCTCTCTACGGCAACAAGACTTAAAATAACAAAACCCTTGTCGTGAAGGGTTTCAACAGCCGCATCTTCAGACAAGGCATCTATGACGCCGTTAATCAACTTCCCCTCTTTATCTTTTGCTTCATAAGTAAACTGGGACATAGTTAAAAATTAACAACTTGTAAATCCGCTTATTTAAGCAGTAGTTTTAGTTCTTTGGGATTTAGAGAGAAAAATTCAGCCTGTTCTTGTGAGATTTCTCCTTTTTTGACTAAGCCGGCCAGAGACTTATTCATTGAAATCATGCCAACTTCTTCATTTGTATCAATCACCACGTTCAGCTGTTCCGCCTTATTCTCTCTGATTAAGTTCCTGACAGCCGAGTTGGCAATTAAAACTTCCACCGCCGGAATCAGCCCGCCCTTTGTTGAAGGAATCAGTCTTTGCGAAATAATGCCTGAAACCGTGTTCGCCAACTGGGAAATGATCTGCGGCTGTTGGGCCGGCGGAAAACTGTCTATAATTCTTTCTATCGTTTGGGCGGCATTGTTGGTGTGCAAAGAAGCAAAAACCAAGTGGCCCGTTTCGGCCGCTGAAACAGCGGCGCTCATGGTTTCATAATCCCGCAACTCCCCCACCATGATAACATTGACATTTTCTCTGAAGGTGGCCCGCAAAGCGTTGGCAAATGAGTTTGTGTCGCGATAAACCTCTCTTTGGTCAATAATGCTTTTGTCGGAAGTAAACAGGTATTCAATCGGATCTTCAATGGTAATGATTTTTTCTACCCTTTCCTTGTTAATCAGGTTAATCAGCGCCGCTAAAGTTGTAGATTTGCCATGACCATTGGGCCCGACTATTAAAACAAAGCCTTGAGACAGTTGGCTGAAAAATTTTAATATCTTGGGCAATTTTAATTCTTCAATAGTCCTGATTTCAAAAGGTATGTTGCGGCCGGTAATGGCAAAACTGCCTTTACTCATATAGATATTCATTCTGAACCTGCCCTTTTCTTCCACGGTATAGGAAAAGTCTGCTTCCTTTTCCTGTAAAAACCTGGCTTTTCTTTCTTCACCGATTAGAGCCGTAGCATAGCCCTCGATCGTTTCAGAATCTAAAATGCTTCTATTGGTCAGGGATATGAGTCTGCCATCAACTCTGATAGTCGGAAAAACACCCGGAGAAAGATGAATGTCCGAACCCTGCTCTTGGGCTAGGAGCAGAAGCAATTCGTTAATTTCACTTTTGTAAATTGCAATGTCTTTCATAAAATTATAATTTAAACTTTAAATTTTTCTTCCTCAACTTCCTGCTCTTGAGCTGTTTCCAGAAGCTCCTCCAGAGAAGTTATGCCTTTCAAGACTTTGATAACACCGTCTTGAAACATTGAGATCATGTTTTGCCGAGCCGCTTCTGCCCTGATCTTTGCCTCTGAAATCTGCCCCAAAATTATCTGCTCCAACTCGTCAGTCATCTCCAAAACTTCAAAAATAGCGATTCTGCCTTTATAAGCCTTGCCGTTGCACTCACCGCAACCTTTTTCCGAAGGCTTGTAAATAAACTCTGTCTCCGAAGGCAAATCTTTTCTGTAAGCTGTCGGCATGTTTTTAATCGCCTGGTCAAGAATCTTTTTTTCAGCGGCATTGGGCTTAGTTTTAATTTTACACTTTTTACACAACTTTCTCAAAAGCCTCTGGGCAATGGCCAGATTTAAGGTGGGAGCGATAAGATATTTTTCAACACCCATATCTATCAGCCTCGGAATTACGCCAACCGAATCGTTGGTGTGCAAAGTGGACAAAACCACGTGGCCGGTAAGAGCGGAATTTGTGGCCAGTCCGGCAGTCTCCCTGTCTCTTATCTCACCGACCATTATAACGTCCGGGTCTTGGCGCAAAATGTGGCGCAGGCCATTGGCAAAGGTGTAACCTATTTCTTCGTGAACCTGCGACTGGTTTATACCCTCCAAAAAATACTCAATCGGGTCCTCTAAAGTGATGATATTTATACCTTCATTATTATATTTTCTCAAAATAGAGTATAGGGTGGTGCTCTTGCCGGAACCGGTTGGACCGGTGATCAAAATCTGGCCAAAAGGTTTCTCTATATTTTTTAAAACCAAGTCCAGAGAACGGCCAAAAAGACCGAGGTCGGGAAGATCTATGTTGCCGACCAAAGGATCCAGAATACGCATAACTATCTTTTCGCCGTGCCGAGTCGGCAGAGAAGAGACTCTAAAATCAATCTTTCTGTCCAAATAAGTGCTGAAACGCCCGTCCTGCGGCAGGCGAGTTTCATCAATTTTCATCTCGGATAAAATCTTAATCCTAGTCACAATTGCCGAAAGCAAGTTCTTGGGCAAAGAAAGTGTTGACTGCAAAACACCGTCAATCCTGAAACGAACGCGAATCGTATTTTCAAGAGGTTCAATGTGTATGTCGGAAGCCTTATTCTCAACCGCATGCTTAACCATTATGGCAACGACTCTGGTTACCGGGGAGTCAGCCGTAATCTGATCCAAAGAGCCGGTTTTGGGAATTTCCAGTTTGAGTTTAGAAGCATCATCCCCGGCAGATTTAACTTCCAAAGCCTCGCCAACCTCGCTGGTAATAGATGAGTAGCTCTGCAAAAGACGGTCAAAATCTTTATAACTAATCAAAAACCTTTCCAGCTCCAGACCCTTGTCTTCGCCTATAAACTTTAAAGCTTCCAGGGCGTTGATGTCTTCCGGATTAAGAATGCCGACTCTCAAAACAGAGTCCGTTTTGGCAAAAGGAATTATGTGATAGAAATTTATGATATCTTCCGAGATAAGATTGGAAAGCTCTAAGTTAATTTCCGTCTTTGATTTAATCAAATCAAAAACAGGCAGACGGTAAACCTCTTCTTTAATCTTGAGAATATCTTCTTCGCTTACAAGCCCTTGTTCAACCAAGATTCTTCCGAAATCTTTATTTTCGTCCTGGGCCTGTTTTGTATACTCCTCAACTTTTTCCTCCGGAACAAGATTTCTCTTTACTAACTCCTGAATAAGAACCTGGGGAATTTTGATCATTGGCTAAAAAGGGGCAAATGGGTTTTCTCTGCCGGTTTGGCCGGAACTGACCGGAATAGTTCCAAAAACTTTTAATTGCTTGAAAAGAATATGGTCAAGAACGGAAAAATCTAAATTGATAGTTTCAATTTCCGAAGCAATTTCGGCTCTAGCCGAAGTCGGAGCTGAAAAATCAGAAGGAGCGGCCGGCACAAGATTTGAGTAAAAAAGGTAAGCCATAGCCAATCCGGCGAAAATTATCAAACCAATGAACAAGTTCTCGGAATCTGATTTAATAGTCTGGGACATAAATGATTTTAGGGAGTTAAAGGTTTTTCTATAAAATAAGTATTTATTTTAGCGGCAAAATTAAGCCCGCCGGCGGCTGTGGCCGAAGTATCCAAAGATAGGGTGAACTCCTGAATGTCCAGAATCCTTAAGTTTTTTTCTGTCAGTTTTATGAAGTCTAAAATAGCTCGGTACTGGCCCGCACCGCCGACTTCAACTTGCATGGATCTCGGCCCGTTTGAGCTGGTACCGCCTTGCTGAATAAGCGCTGTTTTAAGTGTTTTCAATTCAACTCCGCTTTGTTTGGACATTTCTTCAATATTAACAACAACCTCATGGGTTTCTTTGCCCTCCGGCAGAACTGTAGCCAACTTCTCAAGACCGGTATGTTTTTCTTTAGTCTGGTTTCTCAAGTCTTCTATCTTGACCATCAGCGCTTTCTTTTTGTCCAAAGCTGTCTTTTTTTCGCTGATGGCGCCTTTTACCGCTGTCAGCGTGTAGTATTCAGATACAACCAAAACCGGCAGTAAAATAATGCCTAAAGCAACCAAACCTGCCGCAATTAATTTTTTATAGTTCATTTAAAGTTGCTTCTTAAAAAGCAAGAACTTATTTTTATCAAAAATAATTTTCATATCATACTCCAGCATACCCGAGGACAAGCTGTTGACTTTGTTCAAGTCAATATCAAGAACAGCTTCCTCCGATAAAAAGCTGGCGATTTGCTGGGCAATAACGGTATAACTTGAGGCCCTGCCCTTGAGTTCTATCTTGCGCGCTTGCGTATCAGCAAAAAAAGTATCCATCTGCGACTGCTTGGGCATAAGGTTCTGCAGTTTGACCAAAGCTTCGGACCAGATGATATGTCCGTCTATCAAGCCTGATGACAAAGCAAATCTCTTATTTAAAACCAAAAGTTCAGACTCAAAAGCCCTGTCCCTGCTTTTTTCTAAAGCAGTCCCCTCTTCGTCCAGAGTCGTTAAGTTGTTTTTTAAAATAGATGAATAAACTTTTAATCCGCCGAACAATAAAGCAACCAAAACCAAAAAACCAACGGCCAAATAGACCGGATGATTTTCTCCGGGAAGTTTAATTTCCAGTTTTCTTCTTGTTTCTGGAAGAAGTTGTATTAACCCTCCTTCTGACATAAGCGCTTCGCGCTAGTTCTAAGTTATAAAGTTGTTCAAGTTCTTAAAGTTTTTACTTTATGAACTTTATAACTTGATAAACTTTTAACTAAACTTATTATATCACACTTCTCTCATGGCCAAACCGGCAGCTATAGAAAAGGTCGGACTTAACTCGGGAATCATCTTGGCAAGCTCTTTGGGATAGACAACTCGCGCGAAGGGGTTACCGATAACAGTTTCCATGTTAATCTTGGTCTTAAAGTATTCCAAAAAGCTCGGCATGTTAGCCACCCCGCCAACCAGAAAAATCTTTTGTATTTTAACGCCTTTAGCATTCTCAAAAGTCGTAATAGTTTTTTTTGCCTCAAAAACCATCATATCCAGCAAAGAAGTCATCGCCTCGCTGACAACTTTGGTCCCTTCCGGCTTTAAACCGATTGTCTTTTTAAATTCTTCCGCTCTGGAAAGACCGACTCCCATAGAACGGGCAATTGATCTGGTGATTTCAAATCCGCCAATCTCGTAATTATGGCTTATCCTCTCAAAACCCTGATTCACCACCAGTATAGATGTGCTTCTGCCTCCTATATTAACTATCGCCACAGGACTCAAGTCGTTGCCGATTAAAGACCTGATCAAAGCGATATTTTCAAGTTCCAGAGCCGCCAAGTTTAAACCGGCGGCATTCATAATTTTTTTGTATCTCTCTGTCTCATGTTTGGGAACAGCCGCCAAGAAAACGTCTACCGTAGGGGTAATACGCCCCGCCCCCAACTGTCCCCCGCTTGTCTGATCTGAAGTTGAATTGATTATTGACCAGTCCAAAATAACTTGGTCAATCGGAATTGGCACATACTTTTTGGCTTCAAAGGGTATGGCTTTGGCCAAGTCTCTTTCTGACAGGTAGGGCAAAGAGATGACAGTTGAGAAAGTTGAGAACGAGGGAATGGAGGCAACTACATTTTTACTTTTTATGCCTGAACGGGCGATAAGCTCTTTGATGCCCCAAACAATATCCTGATCGGGCAATTTCGTAATCTTCTGCTTGGTTTCAACGGCTTCTTCTTGATTCTCAAGCCGGAAGATTCCATAATTTAGTAACTTAAAACGTCCGCTTTCTTTGGAAAGTTCAACAACCTTGATTGAGGCTGTGCCCATATCTATCCCCAGCGTGCCTTTAGCTAAAAAATTCTTGAAGAAACCGAAGTTCATAATTAGTTTGATTATACCATAAAAATAAAATGAAGTTACTCAAGTTATCCATAGCAAGCTTAAAAGACTTTTTCTTTGATCTATTCTTCCCTATTCATTGTCTGGGTTGTAACAAAATCCAAAACGCAGACGATCCGGATAAATACTCGTGCCAGCCATGTTTTCAAAGAATCAATATTAGAAAAGGTTTTGAGTGCGCCTTCTGCGCCTCGCCCACAAGCCAAGGCGAAACTTGTCCGTTTTGCAGGAAGGACCACTTTTTAGATTTTATCTGGATAGCCGCCAGTTACGAAGAACCTCTAGTCAAAAAAATGCTTTGGGCTTTAAAATACAAGTTCATATCCTCAACAAAAGCGCCTCTTGGCAGACTCCTGATAAGGTTTTTAAAACAAAAAAACAAAGACCGCTTTTTTGACAGTTACCGAAGCGAGATTGTCCTCGTTCCCCTGCCCTTGCACCGGTTAAGGCTTAACTGGCGCTCTTACAATCAGTCAGAACTTTTAGCTGATGAGTTAGCCGGGGAATTTAAATTAGAAATTGCCGTTGACGTATTGGACAGGATAAAGAGTAAAAAGCCTCAAGCGGAGATAGAAAACAAAGAAGAAAGGATAAAAAACACAGAGGGGATATTTATTTGCCGTCAGCCGGAAAAGATAAAAAACAAAACTATACTTCTGGTTGACGACATAACCACCACCGGAGCAACCCTAGACGAGTGCGCCAGAATATTGAAAGAGGCGGGCGCAGAAAAAGTAATCGGTTTAGTCGTTGCCAAAGGCTAGCCCTATTGTTTTTTGCTCAAGAAGTTGTTAACATTGGACCATGAATCAAGTTTTGTCCAATCAAATCAAAACAGTCTCAAGAGAGAAAGATGAAATAAAAAAACGCCTTAAAAAGCTTGATGAAAAGTTTGCCATGCTTGAAAAGTACGCCAAACACGCAAAAGACATTGCTTTCGCTAGAGAACAAACAAAAAGAGGAGAGGCTGTTCCTCAAGAAAAAGTCCTTCACAACCTTGGCATTTGAGTGGAAGACAATTTATACCAAGCAGGCATTAAACGATTTGCAGCGTTTTTCATCAGTTATTCAAAGGCGCATAGCCGGCAAGGTGCGCTTTTTTACTTTGAACAATCCTTTGAAGTTTGCAAAGAAATTGGTAAATAATGAATTGGGAAGTTTTCGTTTTAGAATAGGAGAATATAGGGTGATTTTTGACATCATCAAAAACAGAAAGGAAATATCCATACTTAAAATAGCTAAAAGAGACGAAATATATAAGTAGTGGAGGGGGCGCATAATGGCTGGTGCAGGAGATTGCTAATCTCCGACCTTGAAAGAGGTCATGTGGGTTCGACTCCCACTCCCTCCGCATGTACACAAATAGTTAGCTTTTGCTAACTATTTATGCTACTTGTCGATGCAAGAGCGGGAGTCGAAGGGTATTGAGAAAAAGTGAATAGTTTCACTTTTTCGAAAACCCAGGCTCTGGAGGAGAAAATTTCGATATGCCCTTAGGCATCAGAAATTTTCGAGGGAAGAGGACTCCCACTCCCTCCGCCAATCATGATTTTGCAGGTGGACAAAGGAAGCCTCACGGCACGGCGCCACCATTCAACAAGTCGAAATAGACATCATATAGGTGCCTACCCGCGAACGCACCTTCAGTAATGTGAACATTCCAATTGAATGTATTGTGACCTATGCCTGGAACCTGAATATTCTCTACAGTGGTCACGCCAACAGCCTCTGACATGTATAACATCTGTGTGTAACGCCTGAACACTGGTCCGAACCGTAGAAAGAATTTCAGAAACTAGTCATCACGCGAATAGATGTTCACAATCCTTCTCACATTACACAGACTCGGCTCGGGCGCAGTTGAGTTTGGTGCGGCAACTTGAAGAAGAAGGTCAAATTGTCTTGCAGCCGACTTCGTGCATAACTTTCGAACCGCCGAGCGGAAGACAAGAGCTCCAGTGCTCTTTGCAAGCACACGCACCGACTGATTACAGTCGTCAAGCAACTGCGATAACTCATCACTGGCTTTCTCTATGGCACGGACCGTCACATGGCCGCTCCAGTGAAAGACTCTGACATCCGAGACTCCCCGACTGACAAAGTGAGTCTGCATTTCTTTCAGCCATCGATGCGTCGAACTGCGGACTATGGCACCATGAATGATAAGGATCGACCTTGTATCAGTTGTTGTCATACAGCTATGTCGAGTCTGGCCGCACGCTGCAAGACGTCGTTACAAAGAACGGGTTGATTGGTCCAGATACCATCGACCGGGAGGGCGCTTAACCACTGCAGTGTGGAAACGGTATCGCCTAGGCCAACACTTACACGATGGCCCACTGCACGGGCTTGTCCGCTGGCCGTCTCAACAAGTCGCAAGAAGGCAGCATCAAGATTAAGGATGCCAGGCGGCGCAAGTAAGGCAACCTCGTGACACACACTTCTGGCTATATTGTGCCCAAAGCGGAAAAAAGGGTACGGCACCATCACAACTATACGATTCGGGTTGACGCCAAAGGACTGGAGCCTCCCATATTCAGATCCGGGTATCACAAAAAACATTTGACCGGCCAAGTGAGACCTCTCGATCTGTCGCAGAATGCCAAGAACAGGTAGTCGGGAAACGTCCTTAAGATGGAGATAACATTGGGCATTCGTGAAGCCCAGAAAGTTGAGGACATCGTCGAGACTGTTTACCGAGGCGTCGTGATATGTGGACAGATGCTGAATCTGAGCCAGTGTAAGCCGCTTAATCGGGGTAAGTTTGCGGAAGAGTGACAGAGCGGTGAAATCATGGTGAATAACAGGTTTAAGATCTCGCGTGAAGCGCACGTCGCACTCAAAACTGTGTGCGCCCTGCTTCAACGCTGCGGCAAATGCCGCGACCGTGTTCTCACGTGCGCCGACGCCGGACCCGCGATGGGAGATGATATTAATAGTCATAAGGATTGGAAGAATTCAATCGTCAGACTATCAAGGATCTCTTGAAAAATCAACGAATCATGGAAGTCTTGGAAGTCTTGGCGAATGCCGGATCATGCACTAGAATTTGACCTCTCTCTTAATTTTTGTTAGAATTGTAATATAAATTATTACAACCATGAGAAACATCATTAACATATCCTTGCCCCAAGAACTAACAAGAAAAGTTAGGGACGAAGTAAAAACTGGCAACTTTGCCAGTGTCAGCGAGTTCTTTCGCCATCTTTTGCGTGTCCACGAACTGGCTAAAGAACTTGAAAAAGCTAAGAGGGATTTTGGCAAAGGCAAGAATTGGAAAATCCTTAAATCTCTGGGAGATTTGGAATAGGTAGAATGAAGATATTTTACTACTCCAAGTTTAAACAGCAATTTAAGAAACTGCCCAAAGAGATCAAGTCGCTGGCAACAAAAAAAGAGAAAATTTTTAGAATAAACCCGTTTGATTTGCACCCCAAAACCCACAAACTTCACGGTGAACTTAATGAGTTTTGGGCTTTTTCTATAAATCATCAGTACCGGATAATATTTGATTTTGCCGACAAGAATATCATAAGATTTTATGCTGTCGGCAAGCACAACATTTATTGATTGCGTTTACTGAAAAACTCGGTGGGTTCGCCTAATGGCATGGCATCGGTCTTGAAAACCGACGGGCGCAAGCCCTTGGAGGTTCGACTCCTCCACCCACCGCAAAATAACTGCTTATTTTGCGTGAGGAGTCGAACGCCGGAGCGATGTTGAGCCAGCAGGCGAAACCGCGAGGCGGTGCCTAGCCCGAGGCGAGCGACGGCAAGCCGAGAGGCGAAGGAGACTCCTCCACCCACCGCCAACAAAAAAACCCGCATTTGCGGGCTTTAAATTTACTCGTTTTTCTTTTTCTTAACTTCGTCAGAACTAATCCCGAAGACAACAGAACAAATGCCCATCAATACCGCAAGCACAAGAAACGGCATAGCTTCTTCTAAAGAAACCGTTCTGGCCACTCTGGCGAAACCAAAAAAAACAAAACTTAAATATCCGGAAATCAGAGCAAGCATAAAAAATCTGTCGGGAAATTTTTTATTCTGCGCCCAAACAGCGAGAACAGCTCCTCCGATAAAAGTCGCAAGAAACAGCAAAAGCAGGCTTGGACTAGGGTCCGCTCCCCTTATAAAAACAAACATGCCAAACATTGAACCAAAGAAAATCAAAAGTCCGACAATATTTAAAATCCTCATCCTCGCTCCGTTTTCCTAAGACAAAGAGAGCTTTTGTAACTATACAAAAAGCTGACAAAAAGTAAACTTTGATTTTCACAGCTTCAACTGTTAAGATTCGGGTATGATTAGACCGGAAAAAACAAACGCCATAGAAAAGCCCAAGACAAAGCCTCAAGAAAGAGTTGGTGAATTGAAAGCAAACGAGAAAAAGATTTTGGATAACCTGCTGGAAACAATAAAGTGGTTTGAAAATTACGAGGCCACTTGTTTTGGCTTGGACGAAAATGTGGCCGACAAAGATCCCGAACTGGAAAAATACCTCAAAGATTTTTACAAAGAATTTCGCAACTTTGAACAGCCGGCCGAAGCCCAAAAAGTTGAAGCTGAAGCGAGAAATTCGGATATCGTTTTCCTTGGAGACCGCCACAACCTAAGAAGAAACCAGGAATTTTCAGCCGAATTTATAGAAAGAGCGGCTCAACCGCAATCGGGTCAGGCGGTTTTAGCCTTAGAATTTATTTCGCCCAAACACCAGAAAGCGATAGAAGAGTTCATGTCCGGCCAGATAGATGAAGAGCTATTTTTAAAAAGATCTCATTTTCTTGAATGGGGGGACATGGAACATTGGCCGGGTTATAAAAAAATATTGGAAACAGCCAAAAAGCTTGGAATTAAAGTCTACGGCATAAAGTTTCAAGCCGAGAGCGGCGAACAAGATCTGGAAGACAAATTTTTCGCCGAAAAAATTGCGGCTATTGCGGAAAAGCATCCGCAAGCCAAATTGTTTGTCCATATCGGCGACGCTCATCTGTCCGGCAATCATTTGCCAAAAGCCTTGTCTCAAATTGACCGGTTTAGAAATAAAAAAAGCACTACAGTTCTCCAGAATATCCGGCCGTTATATTTTTCTGCTTTGAGAAGATATGAAAACTTTCAGATACCCAAAATTCTTAAAATCAAAAGCAGAACTTACAACTTCATTACCGCGCCCTTGATCACAGAAATTGTTTCAGATATAGAAAACTTAAAACAGTTTGCCGGTAAAACCGAAGGAGAGATAGATATTTGGTCTGATGTTATGGGCGCAGAAATTGTGGCCGGAATCAGAAGAATACTCGGCATAAAAATAACCGAGAAAGTGGAAGGTTTAAATCTTCCGCCGTCAGATTTTTACCCAAGTTTTTACTCTGAAGAAGAGTTTGAAACGCTCTTGGAAAAATCCCCGAAAAGTCTGCCCAAAGAAATCCGTGAGCAATACACAAAAACACTGGAAGAAAAAGGCTGTGTTTACATTCCTAAAGTTGAATCGAGGGGCAAAATAATCTCCTCAAACAGCCTTATAATCAAAAGGTTCCGACTGAAAAGAATAATTGAAGAGCTGGCAAAGTTTGTTATTGACCCAAAAGGCGAAAAGGGCGATATTTCCAATTTACAGTATTTTTGCTCAAAGCTTTTTATTCCCGAACGCCGGCCGGAAGGTAAAAAAGAAGAGGCTGGGGAAAAAGTTTTTCTTGATTTTCTTGCCGGTAAACAACCGGCTCTTCCTTAAAAGCGTGTGTGGTGTTAGATTTAAGCATGTCTCAAATCTTAGACTTGAGAAAAAAGAATGTTGAAAATAGTGAAACAGCTTTGCCTTCAAAAATTTCCGGCCGCATACCCGCTCATTATCAGTTTGTAAACAAATCATTGCTGACAGCCATAGTCTCTGTTTTAGCCCTAGTCGGCCTGCTCTATCTGCTTATTTCTCAAAACACCGTTACCGCCATATTCTTTTTTTTGATTGCAACAGTTATGGTTATTTTAGGAATGCAGGAGAAGAAAGATGTGGCTTGGGAGATAAATCAAAGAGGTTTGGTGTTAGACGGAAAGGCTTATCTTTACAGACACTTGAAATCTTTTTGGATTGAGTATGATCCCCCATTTCTTAAAGAGCTTAGCTTTAAGCACAAAGGTTGGCATCGCTCTTACATCAAACTTCCTCTTGTCGGACAAGAAAGTCCCACAGAAATCCGCAATATGCTATTGGGTCTTTTGCCGGAGGAGCGGCACGAAGATACCTTGATTGAAGTTATTACCAGAAAATTGGGCATGTAACATGCTGTCCCCATAGCTCAATTGGAAGAGCGTCAGCTTGCGGAGCTGAAGGTTGGAGGTTCAAGCCCTCCTGGGGATACAAATTGATAATTTTTGTAAATGAAGCGAGTATGCCTGTTTCGCAGTTCGACGGCGACAGTCCGGCGCAAGAAACAGGCATACTCGCGTAATTGTTCTGTATATTTAAATTATGAAAATCATTGTTACCGGCGGAGCCGGGTTTATCGGCTCAAATTTGGTTGATGAGTTGGTCAAGCAAGGCCACAAGGACATTCATGTCATAGACAACCTCTCAACTGGAAAAAAAGAAAACCTCAACCCCAAGGCCAAATTTCACAATTTAAGCATTGTTGATCTGGACAAAATCAGGCCCATCTTCAAAAAAGCCGAAGTTGTTTTTCACCTAGCCGCCCAGCCCAGAATCCAGCCTTCAATCAAAGATCCAAAAACTTCTCACGATGCAAACTTAACCGGCACCTTGCATGTTTTGCTTGCCGCCAAAGAAGCCGGCGTTAAAAAATTTATATACTCTGCTTCTTCTTCGGCTTACGGCCTGCAAAAAACCATGCCCTTACGGGAAGATATGATTGCCAATCCCCTCAATCCTTATGCCATGCAAAAATACATGGGCGAGATGTACTGCCAACTTTTCAATCATCTCTATGGATTGCCGGTTGTTTGTTTGAGATATTTTAATGTCTATGGTCCGAGGCAAACTTGCGAAGACGCTTATGCTACTGTAATCGGAATTTTTCTAAAGCAAAACAAAGCCGGCCAGCCGCTGACCATAGTTCCTAACGGCAAACAGAGGAGAGATTTTACTCATGTCCGAGATGTGGTCGCCGCCAATCTTGCGGCTATGAAGTCAAGCAAAGTCGGCAAAGGAGAAGTCATAAATATCGGCAGTGGGGAAAATCATTCGGTTGTTGAAGTAGCAAAAATGATTGGGAGTAAAACAAAAGTTATTGCGCCAAGAAAAGGAGAAGCTAGATTAACTTTGGCTGATATTAGTTTGGCCAAGAAACTTCTTGGCTGGAAGCCGACGGTAAGATTGGCTGATGGGATAGAAGAGTTGAAGAGTTGAGCTTGGGCGAATAATGCTTTTTCCGGACGCTCGCTTTTTTCCAGCGAAAAAGCTCGCTCTTTGTAAGCTATGGATTCGGAAAGAATACTTTCCGACCAGCTCGCCACTTTTTCATCTTATTCTGCTGAATGGGCTGAAAAAGCGGCTCGCGAGCAATCCACAGCTTACAGAGCCTACAAAAGCATTATTCGCCCAAGCTCTAAAATTAGATATTCCAAAAAAGCCTTAAAAATAGGCTTTTTTGGTTGTTAGTGGCAAGTTCGCCGAACCATTGACAAAAGTGGTCAAAATTTGGTATAATTAGAGTATAGAAATTTGAAAACTTGTAGTTAACTTTCAACAAAGTTTTTTTGTGAGGTGTTTATGTCAAATATGGTGACTGTCAAGGAAGAGTTGGGCGGAATTTTTGTAAATCACCCGACTCGCCCCGAACTCAGAAAGCCTGCAGTTTTTTTTACCGACGAGTTCATGCCAGAGGTTCGAGAAGAGGAGGAGTCAGCCAAAGAGATGGAGGCCAAGAATACTTTTGGTCGCCCGTATCTTTCCATCGACGAGCTGGCCGGTCTGGTAGCCGATGACCGTTACGATTCCACCGACATACTTCCGGCCGAGACTTTGGTCGGGGCAGTTGAGGAAGGGGTTAACATCGTGCAACCCATCGTCCAGAACCCCAACCTGTTGGCTATCGCCTACCACATGGCGAAGTTCGAGGCAGAGGAAGTTGACAGCGACATGTGGCAGCTGTTCAACAGCTTGCCTCAAATCGCCTCCTTTGCAGTTTCCCTGTTCGGTGCCGAGGCAGTTATCACAGCTTTGGAGTCGGAATCGGCGCAGGACAACGTAGACTCTCTTTTTTCCCTGATTCGGGCCGCTCGCATTGAGCTGGCCGAGCAGAAGAAGGGTCTCGTAAATCGGGGTGTCGCCTGCGGAATTTTGCAGGCGCTGGGCTTCACGGTTGCCGAGATCGATAAGATCAAGGCGACCAAAAAAATCCGCCCGGCCTCGCTGACGGCCGCCGCCTAACTCAAAAATTTTTACCCCATACTCGCCAGAGTGTGGGGGCAGTAAATCCCACCCCAAGACCCCAAAAAGCCCTAGCTAACGCTAGGGCTTCCTTTTTTCTAGGAATGTGTTATACTAAAGCAGTATTTCGGTCACACAAAAAAGGAGATTTCATGAATCACGACCAGAATGGAAAAGTTACGGCAAGGAGAAGGGACAGAGTTCCCAGAAACGAAGACGGGGAGTTTGAAAATGCTCCTATGGAATCAGGGTTAGCCAGGCTGATCCTGATTGAAAGGTTTTATAAAGAAATCGGTCTTTCCCGATCGCCCATAAGGGAAAGTGTTGGAAGCAGATAACTTAGAATAATGCCCCGAGCAGGCTTGCAGTTTAAGCCTCCTCGGGGCTGTTTTTTGTAGTACAAGGTAGTACAAGGTGGAACCTTGTACTACTCACTATGTCCTCACCCTACGTCCTCCGAGGACGTAGGGTGGCTTAACTTTCGGTGACTTTATTTTTATGATACTTTTTGTGTACCTCTTTCAATCCGCTGTCGGTTACATGAGTGTAGATTTGAGTTGTGGTAACAGATGAGTGGCCGAGTATTGCTTGAACGGAGCGAATATCGGCGCCGTTTCTTAGAAGGTCGGTGGCCATGCTATGGCGAAGAGAATGCGGACTGACTTTTTTACCGACAATTCCGGCGCGCGTTGCGTGCTTTTTTATTATCCTTTGCACGCTGCGGGGAGTTAGTCCCAGGTTTTCATATTTACCAAATCTTTGATCTTTGGGAATCCGAATAAAAAACGCGGTATCGGCATCGCTGCGTTTTTTCAAATATGCCCGGTTTGCTTTTTGGGCATCGTCTGATAAAAAGACCAGTCTGATTTTAGAGCCCTTGCCTTTGACAGATATCTCTCCCCTGTTCAAGTCCACCTTGTCCGTTTCTAAAGAGCAAAGTTCCGAAACACGCAAGCCGGTGCTGAATAAAGTTTCCAAAATAGCTTTATCGCGCAGACTGGGCAGGTCATCGCCTTTTGGCGAAGCAAGAAGTCTTGCCAATTCGTTTGACTCTAAAAAATCAATATGCCGATCTTCTTGCTTGCCCAGCTCTATTTTTTCAGGCGAGACAGACTTAATTTCCCTTTTTGATAAATATTTCAAAAAAGCGCGGATGGCGATGATATGGTAGTTTTGAGTAACTTTTTTTAAGGATTCGCCATGACTATCTGTCAGATGCAAAATTCAAAAACCGGTTAAGATAATGTCCGTAATTTTCCACCGTCTTCGGCGAACGGTTTTTCTCTATTTCCAGATACTCCAGAAAATCGTTTTTGAGTTGCTTAATGTCTGCCATCCTCCGTAGTAGAAACTCGAGTGTTAATTAGTTTGACTGCTCCGCAGTGTCTCGAGTTTTCACTACGGGGCATGCATATAATTATATCTCACAAACATAAGTCGCACAATTAATCGGAAAAAGTAACATTAGCGAAGCTTCCCCCCCCCTCCTCATTTGCCTCAACCAAAAATCTATGCTAAACTTAATACTATAATCAGGCCATTTTTCAAGATGATTAATCCAAAAGACAAAACAAAAATAATCAAAAAACACTCTATCCACGAAAAAGATACCGGTTCGGCGGCTGTTCAAGTAGCTTTGTTTAGTGAGGAAATTGAGAGGTTAACCAAGCATCTCAAAAAGCACATCAAAGACAACAGTTCCCGCACCGGCCTCCTCAAAATGGTCGCCAAAAGACGCCGTCTTTTAGATTACCTCAAAAAGGAATCGCCCAAGAAATACGCCAAAACCATCAAAGAATTGGGCTTGAAGAAGTAAGTCAGATAAAATTATGGTCAAAGGAAATAAGGGACGAGTAACAAGCCAAGCCAAAAGGCCGACAGAACATAGTCTCAACATTGGGACGACCCAACACCAGCGTGTTGGCGTTTTTGTTGACGCCCAAAACATGTACCACTCGGCCAAAAATCTTTACCACGCCAAAGCTAACTTTAAAAAAATCCTGGAAGCGGCGGTCAACGGCCGCCAGCTCATCCGCGCTTTCGTCTATGTCATTAAGACGGAATCAGGCGAAGAAAAGGCTTTTTTGGAAGCTCTGGAAAAAAGCGGTTACGAGATTAAGATAAAAGACTTGCAGATTTTTCCCGGAGGCATGAAAAAAGCTGACTGGGACGTCGGCATAGCCATTGATGCTATCATTTTAGCCGACAAAATTGATGTGGCTGTCATAGTTACCGGAGACGGCGATTTTATCCCCTTAGTTGAATATCTCCGCGTCAACCGCGGCTTGAAGGTAGAAGCGGTTTCATTTGGAAGAAGCACATCGGCAAGGCTTAAAGAAACGGTAGACGTCTTCACCGACTTAGGCGAAGATCCCAAGAAGTTTTTGATGTATTAGCTATGAAAATTAAGGACAAAAAGACCGCCCAAGAAGTTCAGGACGAAAATTTTCGGAAAATGTCGACTGACCAAAAGATTAAGCTAGTTTCTGACTTTTCAATGTTTCTTTTGAGCCTAAACCAGTTAGCTCGGAATTATGAATTTCCACGAACTAATCGCCCGAGTCGCCAAGATTCTAAACAAGCATAATGTTTTATATGCCGTCACCGTGATAGTTGAACTTTTTCCTTCAAATCTGAAACTGTTAAAAAACGCTCTGCAAAAAATTTCCAAGATTGCTTACATTGACGAAGACGCTATGAAAGAAGCGTTGGAAAGAGAAAGCGAGTTTAATTTTATTTATCCCGAAGCCAATCTAAAAGTTGATTTTTTTATTGCTGGGAAAAACCCCATAACCAAACAAGAACTAGCCAGAAGATTGCCGCTGACAGTGGAAAAAGAAACGGTTTATTTTATCTCTCCCGAGGACTTAATCTTAAGCAAATTGAGATGGCACAAAGAGGGCCAATCTTCGCGGCAATTGGAGGATATTGAGTCTGTTTTAAGAGTCCAAAAAAAACTGGATTTTAAGTATCTAAAAAAATGGGCCAAACTACAGTCAACGGATGAGATTTTGGAGTGGTTAATCAAAAAGAACCAATAATCCGGTCATGTCCTCGCCATCTTTAAATTTATCAAGTAATATGGTATGGTGCTTTTATTAACTTTGACAAGTAAGTTTTGCGGGGAGGAACGGAAGTAATGGGGCTTTGGCCAAAGCGTTCAAAAAGTTGAGCATTTCGGCCAGAATCAGTTACTCTCCTCTCGTTTACTTGTTACACAATTTGTGGATATAAAAACATATTCCGAAGAGTTTGCGGGCAAAAAACTCTTTGTAGAAATCGGCCGTTTAGCCGGACAGGCAAACGGTTCTTGCCGTGTGCAGTACGGCGATTCTACCGTGCTGGTAACAGCCACCATGTCGGCCCATCCAAAGAATGCCGACTATTTTCCTTTGTCGGTGGACTACGAAGAAAAATATTACGCCGCCGGCAAAATTAAGGGCTCTAAATGGATAAAGCGTGAAACACGGCCGTCGGAAGAAGCCATTCTTACCAGCCGGGTAATTGACCGCTCAATCAGGCCGAGATTTGACCACAACATAAGAAACGAGGTACAGGTTGTGCCGACGGTTCTGACTTTTGACGGAGTCAACGACCCCGACATAGTAGCGCTTTTTGGCGCTTCTTTGGCTTTGATGATTTCTGATATTCCTTTTGACGGACCGGTGGCCGGTGTTCGAGTTGGCAGAGTTGCAGGCAAATTAGTCATAAACCCAACTTATACCGAACGGACAGAAAGCGATTTTGACATCATTGTTGCTGGCACAGCCAATAAAATAAATATGATTGAAGCCGGCGGCAAGATTATCCCGGAGAAAGACATCGCTGAAGCAATTAATCACGGCTTTAAAGAAATCCAAAAACTGACCAAATTACAGCAGAAAATTGCCGGTGATTTTAAAGTTGAAAAGAAAAAACTGGACATTTTCAGCCACGACGAGGCTTTACACAAACTGGTCAGCGATTTCGTCTCGCCAAAACTTGAAAAAGTTTTATACACACCCCACAAACAAGAATATGTGGAAGGCCTTCACCGGACACAAGACGAACTTGCTGAATATATAAAGGAACAATTCAAAGAGCATCCGGAGTTAGACGGCAAGCTTAAAGAAGCAAACATTATCTTTGAAGAAGAAATTGACCGAATTGTCCATAAAAATATTTTGGAGTCGGAAAAAAGGCCGGACGGTAGAAAAGTTGACGAACTCCGGGCAATTAACGCCGAAGTTGCCGTTCTCCCCCACTCTCACGGCACCGGTTTGTTCAACCGAGGCACAACCCAGGCTCTCTCTTCTTTGACTTTGGCCGCGCCGGGCATGGAACAATGGATTGAAACCATGGAGATAGAATTGACCAAAAAACGCTTCATGCATCACTATGTTTTTCCTCCTTTTAGCGTCGGTGAGGTTGGCAGAATGGGTTTTGCCGGACGGCGGGAGATTGGCCATGGCGCTTTGGCTGAAAGAGCTTTGGAGCCGATTATTCCTTCCAAAGAAGAATTTCCTTACACAATCAGGGTTGTTTCTGAAATTTTATCCTCCAACGGCTCATCTTCCATGGCCTCTGTTTGCGGCGCCTCTTTGGCTTTGATGGATGGCGGTGTGCCAATTAAAACCCCGGCGGCGGGAATTGCCATGGGTTTAATGTTTTCCGCCGAAGGCGATAAGTATAAAGTCCTTACCGATATTCAGGGCCCGGAAGACCATCACGGCGACATGGACCTGAAAGTTGCCGGCACCAGAAATGGAATTACCGCCATGCAGATGGACGTAAAAATTGAAGGCATCACGCCGGAAATACTGGAAAAAGCCTTGGAACAAACCAAAAAAGCAAGGTTGGAGATACTAGACCAGATGGCCAAGGCCATATCGGAGCCAAGAAAAGAACTTTCATCTTTCGCGCCTAGGGTTAAAATTATCAAAATAAATCCGGAAAAAATTCGCACTGTCATCGGCCCGCAGGGTAAGATGATAAATGAAATTATAGACAAAACCGGCGTGCAAATTGACATTGAAGACGATGGTTCGGTGTTTATAACTTCGGACAGCGCCGAGGGCATGAAAAAGGCAATCTTGTGGATTGAAGATATAACTTACGAAGCCAAACCGGGCGATGAGTTTGACGGCAAAGTTGTAAAAATTATGGATTTTGGGGCTTTTGTTGAGTTTAAGCCGGGTCAAGACGGCATGGTTCATGTCTCTGAAATTTCAAACGAGCATATCCGCCGGCCGTCAGATGTTCTAAAAATTGGACAAAGCGTGCATGTGCGTGTGAAAAATATTGACGAATATGGTAGAATAAACTTATCCATGAAAAAATAATTTTTCAATGGTAAGTTTATATGGCAACAAATCCCCCTCCTTCAAATTTACCAATAGCAAAAGATTCTGAATCAACTCCTCAATTGCCGTCTCCGGCTTCTTTGCCTGCCCGTCCGGCAGGCGGGCCTGTCCGCCCAACAGGCGGGCCTGTATCGCAACCGCCAAAACCGACAGCTCCTGTTGTCGTGCCCGCGCCAACCATACCCAAGCCTCCACTAATTGCTGCGCCATCACCTTCAACCACAATTCCTCCAATTAAGAGTTCTCCAACCGCCCCGCCTCTTGTCCCTCCGCGACCGGTTCAACCAAACCCGGCGGCAACCAGCAATATCAGCGCCAAATCTTCCATTAGAACCATGGAAAGCGATATTAAATCTATCGGTCAGGGAGCACCGGCGAAAGGCGTGGAAGTAACCATTCCCAGTTCCCCGCCCCTACCGTCTACCGGCCAACCATCTGACAGGTTGCCGCCAAAGCCATTACCACCCTCGGCAAGCATAAGCATAGCCGGAGCAGAAAAACGTTCTGTTTTGCCTAATATCAGACCACTTAGTCCTCAACAAGTCAAGGATAAACCCGTACCGACGTCGGCAATTGCCGTGCCGCCCAAAAAGACCGCTGTTTTTAACCGATGGACACTCATTGCCATCGTTGTCTTGGTGGTTGTGGCTGGTGGCGGATATTGGTTTTATTTCTTAAGAGAAGACATTACTCCGGTAGTCACCTCTTCGCCGACTCCAACATCTACGCCCGATTTCCTTAAACCGTTAAAACTAATCTTTGCCTCCAGTGATTCGGTTGTCGTGCCTGATTTGGCTTCTCTGGACGACATGGAACCTCTTAACTTGGTCCTATCTCAAGTTGTTTTGGGAGAAAGCTCAAAGAATTTGTTTTTAACTCCGGAAAACGAAACCGGAGAACCCGTAACTTTCTCAAGTTTTGTCAGCAGATTCCTCGTTAATCAAAACCAAAGCCTGCTTGACAATGTTACTGATAAAAGGTTTGGCCTGGTAATTTCCCGCCAACAGGAAAAATTTGACGATCTGGGTAAACCCATCACAGATGCCGAACCCGAAACAAGGACTGCTCTGATTGTTGAGATTACTGACGCCGTTGTCGCCAGAATAGCCATGTCAGAGTGGGAACAAACATTATCAGATGACTTAGCCGAGCTTTTTCAGATTACAGAAGCATCCGAACAAGATATCTTTGAGAACAACAAATACCGGGACGTGGACATAAGATTTATGAACTTCCCCTATCCTGACAGGTCTATTGATTACGCCCTAGTTTCTTCAGCAAATAACAATACCTACCTCGTAATTGCCAGCTCTCGTGAACAAGTGTACTCCATTGTTGACACTCTACTTGGATTCTAGAATCTACTTTAGTAACACCTTATCAACACCTGTTGATAACTCTCGTTGACTTTTTTTATTTAACTTGATACCCTTAATCTAGATCTTTATATTCTAGCTACCACCGCTTTTAAGGGGTAGCCGGTATCTTTTTATTTTTCCAAACAGGGCACTTGCCTGCTCAAGTAAGTTATTTTGATAGGCGATAGTGCCCTTTTTTTGTTTTTTCTAGACACGAACCAAGTTTTACTTGGCGAGCGGTCAGTAGAAAACAACAACCCCTCACCTTTCAGAGAAATGCAACCACTTACAACAATCCAAGCCGTAGGCGGTTCTTCAATAAAGCCTTGCTTTTCTTTAAATTATGAGCCTGAATGGTGATGGGGTTTATATTTTTGAATAATGAAAAAGTTTGTGTTAACCTTAGTTGTTGCTTATGACTAAAGATGAACAACAAAAACTTTTAGAGAGCCTGCGAAAAGAAGAAAACGAAATACTATCGGAGTTGGCTGCTTTCGCTAAAAAAGACCCTAATACCGAGGATGGTTTTATCGTGCCATTTCCTAATGAAGGCTCCGGTATTGACGAGAATGCGAGAGAAATAGAAGAATTTGAAAGACTGAATATACTAAAAAACAACCTCGTGACAAGATTAAGAGATATTAGATCGACTATTGAAAAAATTAAAGAAGGCACTTACGGCCAATGTGAAACTTGTTCTGTGGAAATTGCCCCAACTCGTCTAAAAGTTATGCCCGTAGCTAAGTTTTGCATGGATTGTGCCAGACAAAAACCAAGATCAGCCTAAAAATGTTTCGCGCGAAACATTTTTAAACTAACTATGGGGGGAGTAAATATGTCTGTAATGGTTTCTTCCGCCGCTTTAAACGGTTTGGATGCGGTAAAAATTGATGTTGAGGTTGACTCCTTCCCGGGACTGCATTTTTTCAACATTGTCGGTTTGCCCGACAAAAGTGTTGAGGAATCTAAAGACAGGTTGGATTCGGCCATTAGAAACAGCGGTTTTGCCAATCCAAAGTCAAAAAACTTAAGGATTATAGTCAATCTGGCCCCGGCTAGCATAAAAAAGGAGGGTTCGTCTTTTGACTTGCCGATTGCCGTAGGCTACCTGGCAGCAACTTTGCAAGTAAAAATAGACCCAAAGAAAGCTCGCCTTTTTGCCGGCGAGCTTTCTTTAGACGGTTCCTTGCGACCGATTAACGGTATCTTGTCTATGGCAGTTTTAGCCAGTAAAATGGGCTTTTATGAGATCCTGGTACCCAAATTGAACGCTAAGGAGGCAGCCTTGGTAAACGACATTAGAGTTGTTGGGGTTAACAACTTAAAAGAACTGGTTTCTTACTTAAAAAGTGAGATTGAAATTGAGCCTGAAAAACAAACTTCTTTTCATCAGATTAGCTCTGACAAACAGGAAAGCGACTACGACTTTGCCAATATTAAAGGCCAAGAAGGAGCCAAAAGAGCGCTTTTAGTGGCCGCCGCCGGTGGCCACAATATTTTAATGTTTGGTCCGCCCGGTTCAGGAAAGACTATACTGGCCAAAGCTTTAGCAACTATTTTATTCAGCTCCGGGAATTATCGGCGGCGGTTCTATCCCCCGCCCCGGCGAGATTAGTTTGGCTCACAGAGGAGTGCTTTTTCTGGACGAACTGCCGGAATTCCCAAGAAATGTCTTAGAATCTTTAAGACAACCCATGGAAGAAGGCTCGGTGACAGTTGCCAGAGCCTCCGGTTCCGGTCATTTTCCGGCCAGATTTATGCTTGTGGCTTCCATGAATCCTTGTCCCTGCGGAAACTTCGGCAGTGAAACGGAAACTTGTTATTGCCCGCAAGCAAATGTCATAAGATACAAAAAAAAGATCTCCGGTCCTCTTTTAGACCGGATAGATATCCAGGTTTATGTTTCGCGCGAAACATTTGCCAACCTCAAAGACACCCGGTCTTCAGAATCTTCTTTGGAATTAAGGAAAAAGGTTGAAAAAGCAAGAGAAATTCAAGCGGAAAGACTAAAAAAATATAATTTACTCACCAACTCCGAAGTAGGTTTTAGGAATATACACAAAATTTGTAATTTAAAACCGGAGGCCGAACTGATACTCGGCAGATTTGTTGAAAAACATGGCATTTCAGGCCGAGGCTACCATCGTATGTTGAAAATAAGCCGGACAATCGCTGATTTAGAAAACAACGACACCATAACCGCCAATCACATTAAATAAGCCGTTGGTTTCAGGCTCCATGATCTAGGAAAAATGGCATAGCGCCAAACAATTGGCACTAGTGCCAAAACTTTTGGCGCTAGTGCCACTTGGCACAGCGGTGGCACAACATAGCGCCAAGTCATTGCGCCAATGGCACACCACAGCGCCACTTGGCACAGCGCCTGGCATAACCAACATTACCGTTTGGCGCAACACTAAAAAAGTCTTATTTTTCAAGCTTTTTCTTTCTAATTTGACTATCTATCTCCTTTTGTTAAGATTTTTTGAGTTCATTGAAATTTAAAGGAGACTTACATGTTTTCTATAAACCCAGAAGACCGAGAAAAGATTGGCGAAGCTGTTTACGCTATAATATGCAGAGATTCATTAGTAAATAGCGAAGAAGAAGTAATAAAAATAGTAAACAAAACTATCCATACTGCTATCCAGCGCTTGCTTGCTGACGAGTTAGTTGAAATAAAAAAAGGAAAGTTGGGTTTTAAAAGAAGTTTTAGTACCGAAAAAGGCGGATACACCATTCGCGAGGTCAGTCCTTACGAAATTGAAGATGACGCAAGTTTGGCCTTTCTCCTCCCACCAGAAGCATTAGCGGAGTCCAGACGTCAAAGAGCAAAAGCAAAGGAAGAAGACAAAAAAGAAACAAGAGAAGCTATTGTTAAGGTTATAGAAGAAAAACAGCCAATAAGTTCAAAGGAGCTTTATAAAGCCACAGTAGAAGAATTTTACAAGAATGACTTGGGCGAAGAAGGATTTATTGACTTTAATTCAATACTAGAAGAAGTGAAAAACCAGTGTTGGTTAATGTACGAAGAGGGGTTACTTAACTTAGACGAAAGTTACAAGATAACTTTAAAAAGTCCTTAGTTTATAATGTAAAACCATCCACGAGGACGGTTTTTTTGTTACTTTCAAAATGTTTCGTGCGAAACATTTAGTACTTAGCCAGAGGATTTTTGGCGCCATGAACCTCAAAATGCAAATGACAACCCGTTGAGCGTCCGGTTGTACCCATAATAGCCACTTGTTCGCCTTTAGATACTGTTTGCCCTTGATTTACAAGGAGTTTGCTGGCATGAGCATAAATTGTTTCTGTGCCGTTTGAATGGACAAGTTTTATAAATTTACCAAACCCGCCATTCCAACCAACCGCGTCTGATATAGCCGCAACACCACCAGCCGCCGCGTAAATTGGCGTTCCGCAACTGTTAGCTATATCAACCCCATTCCTGCCATGAATTATCCCCCAGTTTCTGCCAATGGCCGGAAGCATAAAAAAGTCAGTTAAATCCGGCAAATAAGCAAATCTCCTGGCAGAAGACTGACTACCCGAGGCAACTCCAGTGGAAGCCTTCTTGCCATCGGGGATAATCAGCTCATCATCAATCTGCAAAGAGCCGTCTTTCGGTAAAGCATTAAACTCAATGATTTTCTCTTGTTCTGCCGCATATTTTTGGGCAACAGAGGAAATAGTATCCCCTTTTTTCACCTTGTGTACGACCCCGTTTATGGGTGGAATCTTAAGTTCGTCTCCCGGCCTGATACTGTCAATGTCTTTTAAACTATTGGCCCAGATTATTGTATTTGTACTAACACCAAAGTCAGAGGCAATAAAAGAGAGGGTATCTCCCTCTTGTACGGTATAGATTGAAATCTGGTCCCCTTTTCCGTTGCTTTTGAATTCAGATAGGTTGTTTTCCAAGGAATTAAAGGCCATAAGAGACGTTTGTTGGAGCGTATTGACCGGATTTGGCAAAAAACCGTGAGATTCCAAGCCAACAAAAGAAGCCAAACTATTGGCTTCCGCTGACTGTATTTTGGTTAAGATTCTTGCAGGAATAGCTACTTCTTCAATATAGTCTTTAATTGAGTAGGTTTCATCTTGTCCGTAAGACAAAGAACCTTTGGTAAAAATTAACTGGCTGGAAAGAAAAATAGCCAAAAACAAAAAGAAAACGTCCTTTTGGCAAAAAGATTTAAAAACCCTTATTTTATCCTCTTTGGCTCTGGTTAATTTGACAAGAGTTCTAGCCGTAAAAGAGAAAGCTTTTTTTATGCGAGTACCAATGTTAAAGTTGTTATAGAATCGGCTATAACAGAGAAAAACTATATTTTAAAGCAAAAATTCTCTGCCGAGAATCACTTGGTAATTGTAGTATTTTTAGGTTTTTGTGTCAAAAAGTTGTCCACTTTATGACTTGGGGGTGTTTCGTGCGAAACACTGGAATAAGTTTGGATGATTATTGCTTTTGTAGGCGCTGCAGGCTGTGGACCTGTCTGCCGACAGGCAGGTTGCATAGCCATCGATGGCTATGTCCCGACTCTGGTCGGGAATCCACAGACTGCAACGAGTGAAGTTTTCCTCGCTGGGGAAAACGAACGTCCGGAAAAAGTAATAATCATCCAAACTTAAAACTACTTATGCCTAACGATAACAAAAAAATTGGTTTTCTGGGTGAAAATATCGCCGCCAGATACTTGGAAAGCAGGGGATATAGAATAATTGCCAGAAATTACCGAAAACCTTGGGGCGAGATAGATATAATTGCCGAAAAAGAAGGAGTAACCGTTTTTTGCGAAGTCAAAACGAACAGCAAAGAATTTGGAAGCAGTTTTGGTCCGGAATTAAGAGTTAACCCCAAAAAAGCCAGCCACATTATCAGAACCGCCAGCTTGTACTTAAATAGTCAAAAACAAAATAATGAAAAAGAGTGGCGAGTTGACATCTTGTCTATAATAGTCAACAAACTTGACAGTAAGGCAAAGGTGTTGCATTTTAAAAATGCCTTGGCAGATTTCCGCTGAACACCGAATTGACATCCCGCGGGACAAAGAATATGCTTAGCCAAGACTACTGAAAAGAAAAGGGCAAATCCCAGCAGAAACCGGGGTTTTCGACTCTATTCCTAGGTAGATTGTGTTGTTTTTTGACAACATTTTTCTAACACCGGGAATATAGAACCGAAAACTCCGTTTTTTGTTTGCGTAAAGGAAGGAGGAAAAATGAGACGCTTTTCGCTGGTTTTATGCTTGTCTGTCATTTTACTGACGGCCTGCGGGAAAAGTGTCCATCTTCCCGCTCCCGGCCCTGAAAAAGAAAAACAAACCCAAGAACAAAAAGAAGTCGCCAAACAGAAGAACTCTTTTTTGAAAAAACTAAATTCTTTGGAAAAGGATTACCACGAACTAAACAGTAAACTGCTGGAAAAACGAAGCAGAGGATATAAAATTTTGAAGAGCTTAAGCTGAAAATTGAAGAGATAAAAATACTGGCTAAAAAGGCCGACTCTTTAATTAAATCAGCCCCCGAATTTGGCGATAAACCGATAAAAAAAGAGAAGATAGAAAGAAAATACGGACTTGACGACAGAGAGTGGGTCAGAGAAGTAAGGGGCGAACCGGACAAACTAAACAAGAACTTTAGGGTGCCGTCAAGAGTTGCTCTTAGAATCTCCAACCCTTCAGACATAATAATCAGCTCCAACTGCTGGAATGAATTTACGCAGACTGTTGTAATAGAAAGTCCGCCAAATGTAGAAAGCTGGTATTTTCAGGAAGATCAGATGCTCTATATTTTTATGGAAACTAACTCAACCGTTGAACAGTTTTTGTTAAGCAATGATCTGCCTGATTCAGAAAGAGACAGACTGCTTGCCCAGCTCTGTTTCACGCAAAGTTACTCCGGATACAAGCTTATCTACGCTGACGCACCGAAAACCGATGTCGGCCAAATCTTAGAACAGGTTTTTGGCGGAGCTTATCGTAGCGCTGATATGTTCGGGGTTGGTGCTTTGAGTCGTCTGGCCAAAGCCACAGCCGCTCTGCCCGAGCTGTCCGTGGCTTCCGTTGCTTTCAACACCAAAATAGAGCCTCTGAACAAGTTACAGAAAGAACAACTGGACGCTTTTCTTGAGCTTTTTAAAACCCTGGACTCTTCTGTCGCTGACTTCACAAAGGAAACCAATGAGATAAGAGCCTCCCAAGAACCGGAAAACGTGAAGGACAAAAAAATACAAGATTTATTGAGCCGTCAATCTGCCAAGACCAAAAAGGCTCTTGAAGCGGTAAACCGAATCCTTAAGTGGCAAAGAACGCTTAACTCCGAATCAAAAGACATTGAGCGATTGGTCAAACTTTTTCCGGAAAATGAAAAAGAAATTGAGGAATCTCTTGAATCATTCAGTCAAAGCCTCACTAGCCTGTCCGACGAATTTGAAAGCCTTCGCAAAGAACTTATGAAGTTCAAAAATGCCGGTTTTTTGGAGCTGATCTTTCAAAAAGACCAGCCTCCGGCGACTTTTTTCCTGTTGGAAGGCGTCAGATTTGAAGAAAAAAAACTTGCCAGCGGAGAAACCTTTGAGTCGCCCGATTTGCTGGTTAAAATTGTTGTTGAGCTAAAATTAAGCAAAAAAGACCCGCCGGTTTTGGTCAAAGAACTGCCGGAAATTAAAATTTCCGCAGCCAACCAATTTGTAAATGCAGTCAGAGACTCGCGCCGGTTGGCCAGTTTTGGTCTGACTTTCCCCACGACCCTTAACCCCGGCAACTATTTCATAACTTTCGTCATTACTGACAACTTGAGAGCAAAAACGGTAAAGCAAACCGTTAACTGGATAGTCGTCCCTAGCTGACAAAAGGGGCCTTGCCCCATAGCCATAGAGAGGTTTACAGCCTCTTTTTTTTGTGTTAATTTTTGCCAAGAACCTTAAAACAAAAGGAGTATCAATGAAAGTAAGACTAAAATCTCTTCCCGTTTTCTTTTTGACTCTGACATTACTCTACGCGCCTATCGGCTTTACCCAAGTTCCTATCGCAAATGAAGAACCACGGCAAGAATCCACAATGATAACTATTAAAATAGTTGACGGATTTTTTCACCACCTAGATTTGGAAAAAAAACTGATGTATGTCGCCGTAGACAAGCGGGGCGAGATATTACAAAGCATCGGTCTCGGCCAAATAGAATCGGTCTACCTGATTCAGGGCAAACCGGAAAAACTTAAAGGACTTTTAACCGGCAGTTCAATCGGAGCCGTTGTGGGTTTTTCTTCTTTATTCTGGCGAGACATAGCCGGCCTTAACAAAAACGACAAGACCGCAGAAACCGCTGACAAAAACAGCAATAGGATTAACCTCGCTGACTTAGCAATAAGAATTGGCGGGGGAGCGGGAGTCGGCCTGATTATTGGCTACTTCAAAGGACAAGGCGAAGACGACATAAGACCTTTCCCTGTCTATGACCCGAGCATAAAGCAAACTAACCCGCATCCAAGCATTAACTTTAGCGATATTGGCAACTTATCAAAAATGCTTAGAGAGAAAGAATCTTTTGTCCACGTTACCCTGAAAGAAAGAGAAGAAAAATGAGAAAAAGCTTGAAATTGTGCGTTGTTTCCGTTTTTTGTCTTTTTAGCCTGAACACTTTTTCAGCCGAAAAAACAGTTCAGGAACCAACCCAGTTTAGAGTAGAGGTTAAAAACGTGCATCTGCCGCTCTTAATATTTGACAAAGGTCAGACCTTAAAGCTAAACAAGGAAAACTTCAGAATCTTTGAGGGTGAAAAGGATTCTGGCGGCAAAGTTGTTTGGACAGAGCAAAACATAGAAAGTTTCAATAGGTATGACGACCAAGCGATTGCCTTGGCTGTAGCCATAGATTCCAGCGAGTCAATGGTGCCGACCTTTCAGTCCAACGCTCAACTGGGAGAAAACAAGCTGGAGCAGGCCAAAAATGCCGCCCGTTCGCTTTTCCGTTCTGTTTTCAGGGAAGAAAAAGATGTTGGCTTGGCTTCGGAAATTGCTTATGAAATTAACTTTCTGGACTCCGACAAACTGCAAGACGCTTTCGGTGTCAACATTCCGAGAAGTTTCTTTTTTAGAAATACCTACTATTTTCTTATGAAAAAGTATGACACGGTAACCTTAGCCTCAACCAATCTTTTCATTAACCAAGATTGGACCAACAACCTCAAAGATATAGAGATTGGTATCAGCAAAGCCAATCAGGCCGGAGGCAATACGCCGTTGAGGGACGCCGTTTTTAACTTAGCCCGGCACTTCTCACATGTCAGTGGTAACTTTCTAAGAGTGGCAGTCGTTCTGACTGACGGCTTGGATATACCAGACCCTCAAGCGTCAGGGGAAATAAAAATTAACGACCACAGTCTGGCTGAAGTAATAAGTGAACTGCAGAATAATCAAGTGTTGGTTTACACCGTCGGTCTTTACCAACAAGACCCGGTTCTTATATTCGGCTCCAGCCGAGCGGCTCAAGTAACGGACTTTTTGGAAGAACTGGCAAAAACTACGGGAGGATTGGCTTTTTTTGAAACCGATCTCTCCAGACTAAGCGACGTGTTTTTCAAAATTGGCGCCATGATCAGAAGTGTAAACTTTCTAAGTTATGAACCGATTAGCAACACGGAAGGCGAGAGATTGATTAAAGTAGAGGCGGGGGAGTGGGACACCCATAACAAATGGCACAAAAAGAATTACACACTCTTTCACAGACAAGGATATTTTTACAAAAAGTAACGGACGGCAAAATGCCGTCTTTTTTTTGTTACCGATTTTCCCTAAAATTTATTCCGCAGTAGCGCCTCTTCGGGACTTCAGAATCCCCAGCGAGGATTCTTCATCAGAAAAAGTTGCTCGTCTTGTCAAGATCCCCTCCCCAGTTTTACTTTGAAAAACTGGGGAGGGGTCGTTGACAAACCGTGCCCCTCGCAACTTTTACTGCCCTCAGAGTCACTACCTGCTCCATAAATTATAGCTCCACTTGTATCTGCTACGCTTCCATATTTTACCCAATTAAATGTTCCCGAGGTCGGACCTTGAATCTTTAAAAAGGTCCGACCTTAATGTCTTTTTTACCTATGAAACCCTTGAAAAATAAGGACTTTTAAGCCATTGACTTGGGTGGTTAAAAACTGCTATAATATAAGTACAGTATAGATCTTAAAAAACAAGGTTTTCAGCCCAAAACGGGCAGAAAGTGAGAAAGAGATGAGAACATTTTTCAGAATTGTTGGGTTTTTAAGTCTTTTGTTGGGCGGGCAGTTCACACTGACTGCCATGGCCCAGGACGAGCTGTCCCGAGTCATCAACAACAACGTCCGCCTCATCGAGCGAAATCATGTTCGAGGGGACATGATGAACGATCGGGCTGGGTTTCACAACGCAATTTATCACCATGACCATTACGGTTATGGTTACGAAGACGGCGGCTACTTCTACGGAACCGACCAGTATGGTCGGGGAAACCGGGGAAGGGTCCGCATAACGCCGATTGAGGTCGGCATAGGTGGCGCCGCTCTCGGCGGAGCCGTCGGCGGTTGGAAGGGAGCCGCAATTGGCGGCGTTGGCGGCTACTTCGGGGCCAAGGCCATTCAGGCCGCGGTCAACCACAAGAGAAATAAGAAAGAACAAAAAATGGCCGAAGTCATGGCCGCTCAAGCCCGAGCTGAGTACGAGGCGTCGCTGGAAAAAAAGCTTGTGCGGAATCGCCTCCGCAAAACCGTTATCCGCGGATATAGCGGGGCTGAATTGGTTGTTGAGGTTCAACCCAATACTCAATCCACAACAATGTTGCCCCCGGGGACAGAATTGTGGTTTGAGGCTGTCTGGGATGACCCCAGAACCGGCCAAACAGAAACGGACATTATTCAATATGGCCAAGGGAAAAGGAGACTCCCCCAGAACGCTGGGTGGGAATTCTTTGATTCTGAGGTCAGAAAGGAGAGATTTTAATGAAAGCAAACGTAAAATGGCGACAAAGGGTTTTGCGACCCTCTACGCCTATCAGGCGCAAGGAGTCGCTGACGTCAACGTCTTGGTTTACCTTTTTGCACTGGATGCTGGGATTGGGAGGGTTAGCTCTCTTAGCGTGGATTTGGTACTCGGGCTATTTGCTCGGGTTCATTCTCGCGCTTGAGTCTACACCTACCGTTTCCACCACGCCCACGCTTGTGGAAACACCCAGTTTAGAAAGGGCTGCCACCGCCCTTGAAGCGGTTGCAGAAAAGCTCAACCCCCCAAAGCCGCCTGTCTCTTCGGCGGCTGGGGAGGAGTCAGAAATCCAGCCTCCAGTTCCGGTTCGGCGGCAACCCAGAAATTTTCTTGAATGGGACCGCCAACCCTAGTACTTCTCTGGCCAAGAATTTCGGCCACCCTGTCTTTTTGAGACAGGGTTTTTTTATCCAAAAAAACCTACCGTATCCAAAGAGCCGTATCCAAGGAGCCTCCTTGGATTTTAGAAACTATCTGTTATACTTATATTATGGAGCGCAAAATTAAATTCGCAGTAGGTGAATATTACCATGTCTACAACCGTGGTGTTGAAAAGAGAAAAATATTTCAGGAGACAAGGGACTACGAAAGGTTTTCTAAGACGCTACGGTTAGCAAACGGAACAAAAGCTGTTGTTTTTAAAACCTCCCAAGGAGCCTCCTTGGATAAGGTAGGTTTGGGGGAGAGACTGATTGCTGTTGGGGCTTATGTTTTGATGCCTAATCATTTTCATATTTTAGTTAAAGAAATAAAAGAAGGCGGACTTACAAATTTTATGAAGAAACTCACAACTAGTTACGCAATGTATTTTAATAAAAAATATGAACGCGTTGGCTCACTGTTTCAAAAGCCTTTTAAAGCAGAGCATGTCGACAACGACAGATATTTAAAATATTTACTAGCGTACATTCACCTTAACCCAGTGAAGGTTCTTGAGCCAAGTTGGAAAGAAAACGGGATCATTGATACCAAAAAAACACTAGCATTTGCTGAAAATTACAAATACTCAAGTTCCTTAGATTATCTGGGCAAGCAAAGAGTTGAAAAAGCGATTTTAAGTCTGGAAAAGTTTCCAGATTATTTTAAGAACAGGAAGGACTTTTCTGACTTTCACAAAGATTGGTTAAGGCTTAAAACCGTCCAAGGAGCTTAAAACCGTCCAAGGAGCCTCCTTGGATTCGAGGGTATGAAATTTATTTCAAAAAGCCCAAAAGAAACACGGAAAGCGGCAAGGGTTTTAGCCAAGGAAATAGCCCAGAAAGCTTTGCAAAAAAGGATTGCTTTTGTGTTGGGGCTAGAGGGCGAACTTGGTGCCGGAAAAACTACTTTCGTAAAAGGTTTTGCCAAAGGTCTGGGAGTAAAAAACAAAATTTCCAGCCCGACTTTTGTTCTGATTAAGTCTTATAACTTAAAACTTACAGCTTATAACAATCTCTTCCATATTGATGCCTACCGGCTTAAAGACCACAAAGACTTGCTTCAACTTGGCGTTAAAAAAATTTTTAATAATCCGAAAAATTTAATTCTAATTGAGTGGTCAGACAGAGTTAAAAAAATACTGCCAAAAAATTATATGAAAATTCATATAGACCACATAGACGAGATGACGAGAAAGATTTCTGTCTTAACTTAAACCTCCGCGAAAAAAGATTTTATTTAGAACCAAAGCAAGTGCCTCTTTTGCAGTTCGGCGGCGACAGTCCGACGCAAAAAAGAGGCACTTGCGGAGGTTCTTCCCAGACGAGCTATGAAAAAATTAATTCTAATTGATGCCAACGCTTTGGTTCACCGCGCCTTTCATGCTTTGCCGCCTTTGACCTCGCCTCAAGGCATGATCGTCAACGCAGTATATGGCTTTACCTCGGTTCTGCTTAAGACTATCAAAGACATGCGGCCCGATTATATGGCCGCCGCTTTTGACTTGGCCGGACCAACTTTTCGCCACGAAGAGTTTGAAGAATACAAAGCCCACCGCAAAAAAGCGCCCGACGAACTTTATGCTCAAATACCACTTATCAAAGAGGTCTTGCAAGCCTTTGGTGTTGAAATTTTTGAACAAGAGGGATTTGAAGCTGATGATTTAATCGGTTCGGTTACCGAACAAGCCAAGAAAGTAAAAGATTTGCAGACAGTAATTCTGACAGGCGACTTAGACACTCTGCAGTTAGTGGAAGGGGATAAGGTGGTCGTTTTCACTTTGCGTAAAGGCGTAACCGACATGGTTACTTACAACGAAAAAGGTGTCAAAGAAAGATACGGCCTAGAGCCTTGCCAAGTTGTGGATTTTAAGGGATTAAAAGGCGATCCTTCAGACAACATTCCCGGAGTTCCCGGTATCGGTGAAAAGACAGCCATGACCTTATTGCAGAAATACGGCACAATAGAAAACTTGTATAAAGAACTAAAAAAAATAAAAGATAAAGATTTTAAAAAAGTGAAGTCTCGGACCGAGAAGTCCGAGACGAAACCCCTCACCATTAATCCATCTTATAGAAATGGTGAGGGGGGCGAGATCTTGACCGCCAAACTCGCAGAAAAATTGAAAGAAAATGAAAAACAGGCAATTTTTAGTAAAAGGTTGGCGACAATCATTATCAACCTAGACATAGATTTTTCTCTTGAAAAAGTAGACTGGCGAAACAAATACAACAAAGAAAAAACTATACAACTTTTGAGAAACCTCGGCTTTAACAGCTTACTAGCCCGTCTGCCGGATACGGCCGCCGCAAAAACAGAACCAATAGAAAATCAAGAAAAAGAACAAAAAAGATTAGACCTAAACGAACCGCAATCTTTAGTTATTCAAAACCCCGACCCCAAAACACTCTATCTAAACGGCAACCTAACCGCATTAGAAAAGACAACTTCTGATCTAAAAAATCTCTTAGAAGACAACGCCGTAGCCAAAAGAGGACATAACCTTAAACCTATAGTCAAACTTCTTTTAAACCAAGGAGTCCATATTAAGAATCTTGACTTTGACACAGCCGTGGCTGCTTATCTAATCAAACCGGAACTTAAAAATTATGACCTAGACAAGTTGTATTTTCTAGAATTTGGTCAATCCGCGACAAACGAAAGCTTGGCTTTGCCCAAACTGGTGGAAATCCTCTTGAAAAAACTGAAAGAAAAAAATCTGGTTAAAGTTTTTGAAGAAATTGAGATGCCCCTGATTCCTGTCTTAGCAGAAATGGAAAAAAACGGCATCAAAATTGATACAGTCGGTTTAGAAAAATTGTCGGAAAAAGTAAATTCTGAAATTACCGGCTTGGAAAAGAAAATTTATGAGCAGGCTCGCCTGCCTGCTCGTCCGGCAGGCGGGCCGGACGAGCAGGCCGGACAAGAATTTAACATCAACTCGCCCCAGCAACTCGGAGAGGTGCTATTTGATAAACTGCAACTAAAAACCAAGGTCAAGAAAACCAGCGGGGGAGCCCGTTCCACGGCAGTCTCCGAACTTGAAAAACTGGTTGACGAACATCCAATAATTGAACTTATAATGCAGTACCGAGAGCTTCAGAAATTAAAAACGACCTACATCGAACCGTTTCCGGCCTTAATTAACCGGAAAGACCATCGCGTACACACCACTTACAATCAAATGGGTACGGTTACGGGCAGACTTTCCAGTCAGGACCCCAATTTACAGAACATCCCCATTCGCACCGAACTCGGACAAGAGTTTAGGAAAGCATTTGTGGCTGAAGAGGGCTGGCAACTTTTATCGCTTGATTATTCACAAATTGAGCTAAGAATCGCCGCCTATCTGTCGGGTGACCGGAAGATGCTTGAGGCCTTCCAAAACAACGAAGATATTCATACCCGTACGGCCGCCGAAGTCTTTGAGGTCAGTCCAGACAAAGTTACCACCCAAATGCGCCGGCAAGCCAAGGCCCTGAATTTTGGCATTTTATTTGGTATGGGTGTCCTTGGTTTCGCCCGTTCCGCCGGTGTGGACAAAATGCGCGCCAGAGAGTTTATTACAAAATATCTAAACAAGTTTTCCGGTATGGCAGACTATATGGAAAAGGCCAAGACTGAAGCCAAAGAAAAAGGCTATGTCCAAACTTACTTCGGCAGAAGAAGGGATTTGCCGGAGATAAATTCCAGCATGCCTCACATGGTAGCCCAGGCCGAAAGAATGGCCATTAACGCCCCGATTCAGGGAACAGAGGCTGATATAATGAAACTGGCGATGATTAAGGTTTACAATTTTATCCACGGAAATAAACTTGAAGAGGAAGCTAAAATTTTACTGCAAGTCCACGATGAGCTATTATGCGAGGTGAGAGAGGAAAAGACAACAAAAATCGCATTGAAATTCAAAGAAATCATGGAGAATATATGGTCTCCTGATGCACAAAAGGGGCAGATCAAAGTGCCCATAGTGGTTGACATAAAAGTCGGAAAAAATTGGTCAGAAATGTCATGAAAATTTCTACAACAAAAATACTTTTGGTTGGATCCGGAATCGTTGTCTTTATTGCCGGCTGGTTTTTGTTTTACGGAAACAATAAGATTGAGATCAAAAGAGGAGAGGCCGTGATAGAAGGAATGAATTTCCCGGAGTCAGATCTCTCCGGCGTTAAATGCGAAAAAGCCAAAGTCAGACCGCTGGCAGTCATGTTAGCTTCTGATCCGGAAACCAGACCCCTTTCAGGAATTAGTGAAGCTGACTTCGTTTTTGAAATGCCCGTCACAGAAGGCGGGGTAACCAGAATGATGGCTGTTTTTCAATGCAACTGGCCGAAAGAAATTGGCTCCATAAGATCCTCACGCCTAGATTTTATACCCTTGGTTCAGGGTTTGGGAGCGATTTACAGCCACTGGGGAGGAGAGAAAGAGGCGCTGGCAGAATTAAACGGCGGAGTGGTTGACAACATAGACGCCATGAAATACGACGGCACAATTTACTATAGAAAGAAGGAGGCAAAACCCCCCCACAACGGTTTCACCAATCCGGAACTTATAAACAAAGCCGTTGCCAGTCTGGAGTATGGACTAAGCAAATCACTTAGCTCATATCCGCACAAAAAATCAAAGAGTTTGGGCAATATACAACCGCCGGCAATTTATAAAGACGAGTTTCAGGTGTCTTGGGAATATGACTCAGACAATAACACATACCGCCGGGAACGCGGCGGGAAAGATGAAACAGACAAAAACACGTCCAAACAAGTTGAGGCGGAAAATGTTGTTTTCATGAAAACAACATGGTCTCCCGTCAGTAAAGACTACATCCGAATAAAAACCGTCGGCTCCGGCGAAGCAACCTTCTACCAGAACGGGCAAGAAATCAAAGGCTTCTGGAAAAAAACTACGGCCAAAGAGAAGCTTTATTTTTACGATGCCGAAGGTGGTGAATTAAAATTTACACCGGGAACAATTTGGGTTGAGATATTTACAGATTAGAACTTACCTCAATAGCAAATTTATGTTTCATTTTTTTTACGGTCAAGAAAATTTTTCGGTTAAAGAAGCTGTCAAAAAAAAGACGGCTGATTTTTTAAAAACAGCACCCGGCTTAATCATTGAAAAAATAGACCTCAACCAAGAAGAGGGGATAAAATCATTAAAAGACGCTCTGGAGACTAGATCCATATTCAACGAAGGCAAACTTATTCTTGCTAATGCTCTTTTTGTAAACAGCCGGACCCAAGAGGCTGTCTTGGAAATATTAAAAAAGTATTTCAAAAACCCTGAAAAAAACTTCTGTCTCATCCTCTACGAATATTCCTCCGGTTTGGAGTTAAACAAAAAAGGCAAAGCCCTTTTTCGGTTTTTATCTCAAAACGCCCCGAAGTCCAAAGAAATTTTACCGCTCAAAGATTCTGCTTTGGAAAAATGGTGTATAGAGGAGTTTGGAAACGCGGGACTAAAAATTCAAACACCGACGGTCAGAAAACTTATTTTTTTGACTTCACAGTCCCAAGAAAAAACAAAAAATGAAATTGCCAAACTGATAGCTTACAAAAACTTTGACAGCCAGAGCAAAAATAAAGAAGTAGGAGAAGCTGATTTAGACAAGATTGTAACGCCAGAAGTAGTTTTAAACAACTTTGATTTAACAGACGCCATGGCCAGCAAAAACCACAGAAAAGCTATTTTGTTGCTGGACCAATATCTTTCAGAGGGGGAAGACCCCAACGCAATCCTAGGGTTAGTCATATACCAGTTCCGAGTCCTTTTGCGGATAAAATCTCTAATCAAAAAAGCCGTGCCCTATAGCCAGCTTGCCGGCCTGTCAAAACTGCATCCTTTTGTCATCAGAAAAAATTACGAAAATGCCCGCAAGTTTGAGCTGGAAGACCTCAAGAGCATGTATCAAGAATTGTGCGATGCAGATATCAATGCCAAAAACGGCGCCCTAAATCTGCCTGACTTCCTCTTTAGTTTTTTAATGAAAAACTAGCTTGACTCCATAATATTTTTAAATTACGCTTGCTACAATCAGGTCTTTTAAAAATTAAAGAAAAAAGGTGAAAAATGTCTGAAAAAGACACGACCGTCAACGACAGCAGAAGCTTACTCTTTCATGTCAAAGAGGTAGCTCAAGGCCGAAGAAAGTTTGAAACAACTTCAGAAGCTGTTTCCCGGATGATTCTGGAAAAGAAGATTGAAAAAAAGATTCGCGCCGGAAGGACTGTATACGATTTTGAATTTTTCCGTCAAGGCACCCGGCACATAATCGGATGGTATGACGAGATAAATGACTTTGTGCATTTCGTAAAAGATGCCGCTGAAGGCGGTTCCGCCAAAGAAATGGCTTTTGTTCTTGTCGGAGAACCCGGTAACGGCAAAACTTTCTTTGTAAGTTACGTCTGTGAAAAGTACAGACAATTTTTAGCAAAACCGGAAAATCGCAAATATACCTTTAAGTTTGTCGGCCTCGATGAAACCCTTGGCTACAACCAAATGGTTTCGGAAATGCACTCCCTGACTTTTGAAGACCCGATGGTTCTTGCCATGAATCTTTTTGAAGATTTAAACGAATCAAAGAAGTTATTGTCGGGAAACGGTTTCAGTGATAACGCCATCAGAAAGTTGTATGAACAAAGGCGTCCCCTAGGCGCCTCGTCGGAATACTTATGGCGTGAGTTGATGACCCACTTTGATGGAGACGCAAATAGAGCACTCAAACACGTACAACTAGTCCCTGTTCCTATGAGTGAGAGCATGGGCACTGTTACCGGCAAATACTCGGCCAAGGATAAGATTACTTCTTCTTCGGTAGACCTTTTGGGTGAAGAGTCGCTGCAACATCTTCTTTTGTTGAAACCGGGAGACCCTAACAGGTTTGACTTAAAACGCGGCGCTTTGGCGCGCGTGGCCGGCGCCGGGATTCACTTCTCCGATGAGCTTTTCAGAAACAAAAAAGACTTGGTTCAGATATACTTGCAAGTCATTCAAAACCGAAACATTGAGTTAGACGGTTTTATCTGGCCGATTGATACACTAATCATTGCTACCAGCAATAACAATGCCTACAATCAGTTTGTAACCGACAAAGACGAGGCACCCATAAAAGACCGATGCCGACTCTGTTATGTCTCCCACAATACTGACTACAAGCTTCAGGCAGAACTAACTTCTTATGTTATCGGCAGTGAGAAAAAGACCACGATTTTCGGCGAGGAGATGCATGAAGATCCAAATCTTAATTTTGCCGCCTCTGTCGGTGTAACGCTCACCCGACTTCCTGATTCGGAAAAACTCATCCCGATTGAGATTATGAAATTGGCAGCCGGTGAAATAGCCGGGGAAAAAGGTGTTAAAACGTTGGTAGAGGTTATGGAAAATGCCAACACCAGTCCGGATGTTACTAAAAGGTGGGGGCAAAAGGGGCTGGGCCATCGCAACTTAGGCAGAAGCATTCAGATACTCGGGACCATGCCCGAAAGCAGTGAGGGCAAGTGTTTATTCGCCAAAGATGTTTTCAAGGCCTTTGAGCGGGTGATCCTTGACTACGTTGATGAAGCGGCAGACCGTGAAAAATACTTAAGAGACCTGAAGACTGCCAAACAGCTCTATCGTGAGCGGGTAAAGACTGCCATTTTTAACGCTTACCGTGACGATCCAGAAGCCATTCGTAAAGATGTTTTGGCTTATGTCAACATGATTATTGGAATGGATCAAGAAAACTTGGGTCCGGATAAGATGTGGAAATACAGGGACCCGCAAACTGGCGAACTAAAGCCCATCAAAATAGACACAAGCTTCATTGATAGTGTTGAGAACCGAATGGGTCTTTCCAGCAGTGAAAGAAAAGAATCTCACCGCAATACTGTTCGTAAAATTTACGGCCAGAAAGTATCCACCGATCCCAACTACGACTTTATGGACCAGCAATCGTTGGTTAAAGCAGTAACTGACGTAAGACTGGAGTCGGACGTTGCCGGAGCGGGCAGTTTGGTTGGCGCTTTAGCCAACAGGACCAATGAAGAAAATCTGAAGATTTACAATAGAATGGTGGAAACTATGCTGTATAAACTGGGCTATTGCCAAACTTGCGCCCAGAAAACAATTGAATACTTCTGCGAAAAAGAAGACGAAAGCTAACTGAAGGAGCTCCTCAATGCCCAACGAGTCACTTGAAGAACTTTTGAAAAGAGATGCGCAGAGAGAAAAAGACGGATTCAAGAAGAAAATAAGGATAAGAAAAATATTGTCCGGACCGGACAGAGTAATCGCAATCCCTTACGTCGTTGAGGAAAAACTTATTCACGGAGACTTTGAGCCGACCGGCGAACATGGGATAGACCAAGCCGGACACGGAGAAGGAGAGGTCGGAGATATTATCTACGAAATACCCCTTTCAGAAAGCGGTGAAGACGGCGATGGCGACGAAGAAATTGAAGATGAAGAACCCCAAGCCGGCGAAGGTGAGGGCGAACACGGCATAGAAACGGGAGCTTACCAGCTGGGCAAAGAACTTTCGGAAGAGTTAAAGCTTCCTGACTTGAAAGATAAAGGCAAAAAAGTGCCGACTGACGAATATGTTTACGATCTGACGGACAGACACAAAGGATCCGGCCAATTTTTAGACAAAAAAGCAACACTGACAAGTGTTGTTAAGAGCAATATTGCTCTGGGCCGTATTGACGGAGACAACATTGACACAACAAAACTTATTGTCGGTCCGCAGGATAAAATTTATCGTGTTCTTTCCAAAGAAAGGGTCTGGAAGTCTCAAGCAATTGTGTTTTTCTTAAGAGATTATTCTGGTTCTATGCAGGGCGACCCGACCAAAGCAATATTAAGCCAACACCTAATGATATATTCGTGGCTTTTATTTCAATATAAGCATCTTGTAATACCAAGGTTTTTTGTTCATGACGTTGAAGCTGAAGAAGTTTCAGTAGAGGCCTACTTTACAAAGGCTACCAACGGCGGCACCCTTATCCCTTCTGTTTATCAAGAGGTCAACAGGGTTGTTGAGGAAGAAAATCTTGCCAGAGATTATAACATTTACGTCTTTCAAGGCACCGATGGCGACGACGGAGACGACGGAGAAGAGGCAATTCCGGAAATAGAAAAAATTCTAAGCTATGTTAATCGTATGGGCGTTAGTGTCTTGAGAAACCCCCGCCATCTTGAACTTAAACAAGAAAGCCTTTTTGAGCTATATATAAAAGAAGGCGGCTTTATAGACAGAAAGGATGTTTTCAGAATGCATTTGATGTCTGACAGCAATGTAACCGATGAAAACAACAAACAAGCAGTCAAAGCTTTAGTCGCTGAAGACTAGAGTCAACGGACGGTAATACCGTCCGTTTTTTAGTCCTTGTATTTATCTGATAATCCTGTAAATTTTAAGAAAGAACCTTAAAAATAAGGAAAAACGAGGCAAGAACTATGGAACTGTTAGGGCAAGAGGCCAAGAAAATTATGGAGGAGTGCAAGACTAGAGCAAGAGCTGAGGGCTTAAATTTTGAGGGAGAGACTCTAGAGTACATCGCCACCAATCAAGATTTCTTGACACTTTCGCCAAAAGCGATGATTCCGACGCTTTATGATTTTTGGGTTGATGACGTGGAGGTTATCAAAAATAAATGGGCTTATAAACTATACCCCAACAACCCCTATGAGACCGTCATTAATACCAGGCCCCCTTTATCGTTCTACAACGATAACAACGCCGACTGGCTTAATATAATGATTTTCTATCACGTTTTACCCCACATAGACTACTTTCAAAACAACGTTTTTTTCAGAAACACATGGAATCGGGATTTTTGCGGTGAAGCGCTGGCCGACAAGCGTCTGATAAACAGAATCCGGGAAGAAATGGGAACCGAAAAAAGGTGGGTTGACTACGTAATTGAATTTGCCAGAGGCGCGGATAACTTAGTTGCCTATTACCAGGAACTTGAAGAAGGAGACAGAATCCAGACAAAGGGAATTGCAGGTTCCTTCTCTAAAAAAGTTGACTTCTACTTCGGTAAGTTTCTGAAACAACGCTATGAAGGAAAGAACGTAACGCTCAAGTTTTATTACGATGAACTTGAACGACTCAATGTCTGCCATAAGCAGTTTGGCCAGAAAATAGGAGATGACATTTTCTTCAACGAACCGGCTTTCAGAAGTAAATTTCCGGAACTTGACAGCGTTTTCAAGAAGCATGAAGAAAAAAAGAAGCCAAAGACAAAAGATATTCTTCAATATCTTGCAGACCACTCCGAGTTTGTAAACAAAGAAGGCAATGGGTGGATGAAAGAAGTTCTTGAAGTAGTAAGAAGAACGTCGCTTTTTTTTCAGGCTCAAATGAGAACCCACAACAGCAACGAGGGCTGGGCCAGTTTGTGGCATGAAAGGTTGTTTATAGCCGACCCACGGATTCGCTCTCACGAGATTGACTTTTCTATAACCAACTCGGGGGTTGTCGTTGACCCAAAAATAGGGCTTAACCCTTACATTGGATTCAAGCGTCTCTACGAATTTATTGAGGAACTGGCAATGAAAGGCAAGCTTTCCTATCAATATCAGCTGATAAAAGATGCTGAAGCCAGAAAGCGCTTTGACCAAAAACTGGGAGAAGAAACAGGCAAAAAAGCCTTGTTTGAAGCCAGAAAAAACTTTGACGACTTTATGCTTGTCAATTTTCTTTCCGACGAAGACTTTCAGGATTTCGTTGACAAACACAATCTTTTCGTCGCCGGCTTTCACTTGAACTTAGAAAGGTTGTCGCTTGAAGTCTATATCAAGTCGAGAAGCGGAAAAGACTATCGAAAGATGCTTAACGACAGCTTATACCACCCGCCCCATATCACAATCAGTGAAGATAAAGCCAAGGAAGGGGAGCTGTACCTTGACCACTCCTTTGAGGGCCGGTCTCTGGTTACGCCCTATATTCCAGCAGTTTTAATCGGTTTATCTTATCTGGCAGGCAATACGGTTAAACTCGAGACAACAGAGTTTGATTCCGGCCCGATAAGACTGGGTAGTCTGCTTTTAGAAGCCGGGTATACACCGGAGTATAAAAAACTCCGCGTGCTTTACACTTGCAAAGATAAAACAGTGGAAAAAACTTTGATTTCCGAAGAAGAGGGTGGAGTGTAACTATGGATGAAACCAAAAAAGCGCTGGAGACATTAAGAACCGATATTGAGGATAAAGAGAAAAGAAAAGTTTTGAGGTTTGATGAATTTTTGGACATTGCAAAAAGAGAGCCCGAAAGGTCTCTGCGGGATATTTTTCAGCTTTTTCACGACATGGTCAAAAGTTATGTCAGCAAAGGAGAAGACGAATATCCCGACGATCCCGAAAGTATCGGTTTCATTAAATACGACTGTTCAAAAATTTTTGTCAGGGATTCTGACAACCCTTTTTTTGCCGACAGACTTTTTGCCAACAGATTTGTAAGGCAGGTGGAATCGCTTAGGCAGGGCTCCAGGCAGAATCGGATATATGTCTACGAAGGGCCTCATGGATGCGGCAAAAGTACATTTTTGAACAACCTTCTTCAGGCATTTGAAGAATACACGGCCACAGAGGAAGGGCAAAGTTTTGAGATTTTTTGGGATATTGATATTGGAGGGGAAAAGGTTAATGTCTCCTGCCCAAGCCACGACTACCCGATGTTGGTTATCCCCAAAAGTTATCGCGCTGTTTTCTTGGACAAACTTCTGTCGGAAAAGATGTCTGAATTTAAGTATAAGCTCTCTCACGAAAAAGAATATGAGTGGCTATTTAAAAGAGAGGTCTGCACAATATGCAAGTCTCTTTTTTGGGCTTTGTTTGAAAAACTCGGCTCTCTTGACAAAGTTTTCAACATGATTAAAGTCCGAAACTGCAAATTTGACCGTCGGCTGGGCGAAGGCATCAGCGTTTTTAACCCCGGAGACAGCCCCATCAAAGAGGCTTACTTGACTGTTGTTCAGACCCAAAGAAAGCTTGATGCTATATTCGGCGCCAATCTTGTGAAATACGTATTTTCGCCCCTTGCCAAAACCAATAATGGCATATATGTCCTTATGGACAACGGCATGGTAGAAGAAAGAATAAGTTCGCTTTTTTTAGCTCTCATGAACCCGGAAGACAAAGAAAGCATAAAGGAAGAGAAAGCCGAATCATTCCAGGGAAGAATCCAGTACAACAAAGTTCCATACGTTTTAGATGTGCCTACCGAGGTTAAAATTTACTGCAGTATCTTCGGTGAACAAACCGATCTGCAGTTTCTTCCGAGGGTTCTAAAAAACTTCGCAAGAGTAATAATTTCTTCCAGAATGAATGCTGAATGCACAGCACTTAAAGAGTGGATTCCGGACATGAAAAAATACAACCGTTACTGCGACGAAGCGGGACTTCTGCTAAGGATGGCGATATATGGCGGCACCATTCCACAATGGCTATCCGAAGAAGACAAGAAAAAACTGACGGCTGTCGTTAGGCGGAAACTGATTGCGACAGGAGAATTGGAAGGAGAAAGGGGATTTTCCGGAAGAGAATCCATTGGTCTTTTTGGTGAGTTTTTAAGGCGTTATGGCGGAAAACCCAAATTGATAAACATGGACAATGTTTGTGACTTCTTCAAGCACAGGGTTAGCAGAGACACAAGAAACGAAAATATACCTAAAAACTTTATCGGCTCGCTTGTAAACTGGTATGATTACATGGTGTTAAACGAGATAAAAGAATCTCTTTATTTTTACAATAAAGAACAAATTCACAAAGACATTCTAAATTATATATACGCCGTAAACTACGATGTTGGGAGCAAAATAAAATGCGAGTGGACCCAGCAAGAATTAGAGGTTTCAACTGAATTTTTGAAAATACTCGGTTCTTGCTTTACCAGTACAGATCTGGGTGATCATGGCGCTTTAGAGTTTGCAAAAGAAGTTCAAAAAAAGTTCAGAAAAGTTGTTGCCCAATTACAAAGTAAAAAAATAACCGGCAAGAAAATATCTGAAACGGAATTGTACCAAGAACTCTTTACAGCCTACACCAAAAACTTGAAAGAGAAGCTACCGGAACCGTTCCTCAAAAGCGACAACTTTAAAGAAGCGGTAAAATGTTTTGGAACCGAAAAGTTCAAAACCTTTGACACTCGGTTGAAAGAACACGCTACTCACATGACCAGGAACTTAGAAGAAAAATTCGGATATTCGGAACAAGGAGCCAAAGAAATTTGTCTTTACGCGATTGAACAAAAACTGGTTGACAAGTTTCCTTCAAAACGTTCTTAACGCTATCGCTTCGTTTGACTGTTTGTAAAACTTAATTTATTATTTGTTGCAATAATGGACTATGCCAAATTAAGTAAATCTTTAGACCTTTCTGATAAAAAAGAAAGGTTTTTATATCGTTTTTTTGAGCTTTTGCCGGGCTTTTTAGCTTGGCTTACACTGTTTTTGATTATATTTTTATCCTTTATTGCGCCCGCTTTTACCGCCGTTTTTATAATTCTATTTGACACCTATTGGCTTATTAAAACCGTATATCTTTCTCTGCACCTAAGACACGCCTACAGAAAACTAAGGCTTAACCTGACTATTGACTGGCTTGAAAGGCTGGAGAAACTGCCAACCGCAGAGTACAAACTGCAAAGCGTTAAGTCCTGGCAAGACATTTACCACCTGATAATACTGCCCCGTTACAAAGAAGGCAGGGAGTTGGTTACAGCTTCAATTGAAAGCCTGCTAAATTCAAACTACCCCAAGACAAAAATGATCTTGGTTTTAGCCCAAGAGTCCAGAGCCGGCGAGGAAGAAAATAAATTGGGCTATGAGCTGGAAAAAGAATACGGCAGTAAGTTTTTTCAATTTATAGTCACGGAACATCCGGACAGTATTTCTGGAGAAATACCCGGCAAAGGCTCAAACGCAGCCCACGCCGGCAAAGTTGTTAAAGAAAAAATCATTGATGCTCTGGGCATAAAATATGACCATGTTATCGTCTCAAACTTTGACATAGACACTGTCGCCCCCAACCACTACTTTTCTCTTTTAACATATCTTTATCTTACGACACGAGACCCTCTACATACCTCTTATCAACCGGTACCTCTTTATGTCAACAACATCTGGGAAGCCCCGGCCTTAGCCCGGGTGGTCGCTTTCTCTGCCACTTTCTGGCATACAATTCAGCAGGAAAGACCGGAGAGATTGACTACGTTCTCCAGCCACTCAATGCCGTTTCAGGCTCTGGTTGATGTTGATTTTTGGCAAACCAACATGGTCTCCGAAGACTCACGAATTTTTTGGCAGTGTTTCTTGAGATACAACGGCAATTACAGGGTAACACCCATGTTTTACCCCGTATCTATGGATGCCAACGTAGCTCCCAGCTTTTGGCAGACAATGAAGAACATCTACAAACAACAGCGTCGCTGGGGTTATGGCGTAGAGAACATACCCTATTTCTTTTTTGGTTTTTACAAAAATAAACTAATCCCTTTGAAAAAAAAGGTTTACTATGTCTTTAATATCCTTGAGGGTTTTCACTCTTGGGCTACTAATGCGATCATAATATTCATTCTGGGCTGGTTGCCGGTCGCAGTTGGCGGAGCAAAATTCAACCAGTCTGTCTTGTCTTTAAACCTGCCTCAATTCACGAGAACCATAATGAGTCTGGCCATGATCGGGCTTATTTCTTCAGCTGTCTTATCTATAGTTCTCTTGCCGCCAAAGCCATTACACTATAGACGCTTTAAGTATCTTTGGATGGTTTTGCAATGGCTATTGTTCCCCATAACCACAATCGTCTTAGGCGCTTTACCCGGTCTGGAAGCCCAGAGCAGATTGATGCTCGGCAAATATCTAGGTTTTTGGGTTACCCCCAAGAATAGAATCACGAATCATGAATCATGAATTAAGGTCCTTAAAAAATCTGTTTCTCTCCTTGGTTCTTGACTCATACTTCATAATTCCACTTTTACTCAAAGTGTCTTATTTTTTGAAAGTTAGCCACTTGAGCCTTAAGAAGGGGAGACTTTTTCAAATTCGGGTCATCTTTCAGCAAAAGCCTAGCTTCCAGCCGGGCTTTTTTTATTAAGTCCAAATCAGACAGAGAAGCCATCGCCAAGTCCGGCAAACCGGATTGTTTGGTGCCGACAAACTCTCCCGGACCGCGCAATAGCAAATCCTGTTCAGCCAGTTTAAAACCATCATCACAAATCTCCAAAGCTTTCAGCCTTTTGTTCTCAAAACGATTGCCGCCGCCATTGACCAAAAAACAATATGACTGATGTTCAGCCCGTCCCACTCTGCCCCTAAATTGGTGCAGTTGTGACAAGCCGAACCTTTCAGCATTTTCAATCAGCATAACCGTCGCATTTGGAACATCCACCCCGACTTCAACAACCGAGGTGGACACTAAAATGTGATATTTCCTGTTTTTAAAGTCCTCCATGATTTTTTCTTTCTCTTTAGGCTTCATTTTTCCATGAAGCATAGCGATTTTAAAATTAGGAAAAATGCTTTTTGAAAGTTTTTCGTATTCAGCAGTAACAGCCTTAACTTCCGCCCACAACACATTCATCTTGTTTTGTTTTCCGGAAGTCTTAATCACCTCTTGCGGGTTGCCCAGCTCAATACGGGAACATATCACAAAAGACTGTCGGCCGGATAGAATTTCTTTTTCAACAAAACCATAAACTTCAGAAGATTTATCTTTTGTAAAAACTTTGGTAATAATTTT
>JACOZX010000008.1 GCA_016181105.1 Candidatus Yanofskyibacteriota bacterium | reverse complement strand
CAAGGGCGATTTTGCTTTGTGGAAGTTCTCAAAAACAGGAGAACCAAAATGGAAAACAGCGCTAGGAGAAGGACGGCCCGGCTGGCACATTGAAGATACTGCAATTACCGAAAAACATTTTGGCGTTCAGTACGATTTGCACGGCGGCGCCAGAGATTTAATTTTCCCCCACCACGAAGCGGAGATAGCCCAAATGGAGTCAATTTCTGGCAAGAAACCTTTTGTAAAATACTGGTTGCACACCGGCTTCCTCACCACTAATGGACAAAAAATGTCTAAGTCTTTGGGAAATTTTATCACTATTAGAGACGTCCTAAAAAACTACTCCTCGGAAGTTATTAGATTCATGGTTTTGAGCACTCACTACCGTTCACCAATTGAGTACCGGGAAGAAATTATGAAATCTTCTTGGGCGGCAGTCCAGAGAATAGAGGAGTTCTTGGGAAAGCTGGCCGTGGCAAATGGAAATAAGGAAACTTCCAAATCTCAACACATTACAGGCTTAGTGCTAGAAACTGAAAAAGAATTTTCCGAAGCAATGGATGATGACTTCAATACCCCACGGGCATTAGCGTCTATGTTTAAAATAATCAAGGAAATTAATCCCTTACTTACGGAGGGCAAGGTTGACAAAAACTCTTCAGGAAGCATCAGGAAATTATTTGAAAAATTCAACAAAATACTTTCTATGATTCCAAAGGAAACAAAATGAGATCTTAGAAATGGCTGATACGCGCGAGAAACTGCGCCGAGACAAACGTTATTCGGAAGCCGACGACATTAGAAAACAAATTTTCTCAAAGGGTTACGAACTGGAAGACACTACTTCCGGGCCTCTGCTCAAAAAAAGGTAAAGACGATGTTTGGTCCGGTAACTTTCTTTTAAACTCAGGTGTTGTTTCTAGAATCTTGTTTGCTCTTGCAAGTCTTTCTTCTAAGACCGGCTTGTCCATCTCCAGTTCCTTAAAACAACTTACCAAGGCTTCCCTGCCAACCCAAACAATAGCGCAAGCATCGGCTAACGCCTGTTCCGAATCAAAATCACTTTTTGTTCTATGTTTATGCTCCTTAGTATGTCCAAAAACCAAATGGCCCAATTCATGGCCAAATAAGCCTCGGAGGGCGTCATCTGGCCACTTCAATACTTTTCTGCTTATAATTATCGAAACTTTTCCGTCTTCTTCGTCTATATAAGCTGTGCTGGAAAAGTTAAAATAAGTCACCAATACTTTTACATCCTTATCCACTTCGGCCTTGGACTTGACCTCATTCAAAATATCTACAACTCTTCCGGCCTCCACCTCACCCTTAACCATAGTGTGCGCGAAACGATCAAAGAAGAGGTTCGAAAACAAAAAAACATAAAAAAGATGAGACAAAAGAAAGATAGATCTACTAAACAAACAAAAAAATAAAGAACCTTCTGTTCATTAGACAAACTACTGCCTCCAACAATTTTCAAAGGTCTTTAATAAACCATACATTAAAAACCCCTAAAAGGCAAATTTTCAAGGCCTTGCTCCACACCTTATCAACCGAAAGATTCCTTGCTGGGAATTTTTTTTGTATAATTGGAGCGCTATGATTCCCAAAGATTCTTTACCGCCACAAAACATAGAAGCTGAAAGGTCAACACTAGGCTCTATTTTAATCGACAAAGAGGCAATCAATAAGGTTGTTGATTTTTTGCGGCCGGAAGATTTTTACAGCCGGGCTCATCAGATGGTTTTCACGGCCATGGTGGAACTTTTTGAAAAAAGACAACCGATTGACCTCTTGAGCTTATCTAATAAGTTAGAAGAAATCAGCGAACTGGAAACCATCGGCGGCGCCGGCTATTTGACCTCCCTGATCAATTCTGTGCCCACCGCCTCACATGTGGCTCACTACGCAAAAATCGTTGAAAGAAAGAAAACTCTGCGAGACTTGATTGACTCCGCCCACCACATAATCGGTTTGGGTTATCAGGAGGATGAAGAGATAGAAAACATTTTAGACCAAGCCGAACAAAGGTTATTTTCAATTTCCCAAAAATCAAGCCTTCCTTCTTTTTCTCATATTGGCGGTCCCCTGATAAAAGAGGCCTTTGAAAGAATGGACCGTCTACACAAAGGCGACGGCAAATTAAGAGGCCATTCAACCGGTTTTTATGACCTTGATAATTACCTAGCGGGTCTGCAAAAATCAGATCTGATTGTCTTAGCGGCCAGACCCTCTCTAGGCAAAACAGGTTTGGCGCTTGACATAGCCAAGAACATCGCCATGCATGAAAAAGTCCCAGTAGGTATATTCAGTATAGAAATGGCAAAAGAGCAGATTATTGACCGTATGATCGCGGCCGAAGCTAATATAAATTTATGGAAATTAAGAACCGGCAAACTATCTTCCGAAGGTGATGGCAACGACTTTGAGAAAATTGCTTCCGCTCTTGACCGCCTCGCCCAAGCCCCGATTTATATTGACGATATCCCCTCACCTACAATATTACAAATGAGAGCTATGGCCAGAAGACTCCAGGCAGAACACGGCTTGGGCATGCTGGTAATTGACTACCTCCAACTGATACGCCCAACCCGAGCAACTGACAGTGAGGTCCAACAAATAACTGAAATTTCAAGAAATTTAAAAGCGCTGGCCAAAGAGTTAAGCATTCCGATTCTGGCCATTTCCCAGCTTTCAAGAAATTCTGAAATGCGGACAGACCAAAGGCCCAAATTGTCCGACTTAAGGTCTTCCGGCAGTATTGAACAGGACGCTGACGTAGTTTTGCTGATTTACAGAGAAGATAAGGTCAAAAAAGATTCCGAAAGAAAAGGTATAGCCGAGATTATGATTGAAAAACACCGCAATGGGCCGACAGGCAAAGTAGAATTATTTTTTGACGAAGAAAGCGTATCGTTTAAAAACCTAGCACGTAATATCTGAACAGATTTGGCGTGCATGCCTCTTTTGCAGTTCGGCGGCGACAGTCCGACGCAAAAAAGAGGCATGCACGCAAATCTGTAGTTACTTTTTTACTGTGTCTCTCAAGTTTAAAAAAGCTGTTGAATATTTTGCCAAACTGCAAGGCGTAGGGCCAAGACAGGCGACCAGAATCGTTGTCGCTCTTTTGGGTTGGCCAAAAGAAGAAATCGCGAAATTTTCTGAAGTTGTTTTTGGCCTAGCCGAAGGAATTAATTTGTGCCAAGACTGCTTTAATCTTAGCGAGGAAAGCAAGTGTCAGGTCTGTTCTGACCCCAAGAGAGATCAATCAAAAATCTGCGTAGTAGAAAAAATTACAGATTTGGGCTCAATAGAAAAAACCGGCTTATACAGAGGCTTATACCACGTTTTGGGCGGAGCCATAGATCCGGTTGAAGGTTTGCTTCCGAGGAGTTTGAGGATAAAAGAACTCTTGTCGCGTGTTGAAAACTTCAAAAAAAATAACACTAACGGTCAAACCAAAGAATTGGAAGTTATCCTTGCCACTAACCCAAACACACAAGGAGAAACTACCGCTTTGTACTTGGAAGAAATACTGCGGCCAACGGCAATAAAAACCAGCCGGCTGGCCAAAGGTTTGTCCAGCGGCTCCTATCTGGAGTACGTTGATTCCATCACTCTTCAGAACGCATTCAAAAACAGAAGGTGAGTTTAAGACTATTTGGACAAAAAAAGGCATCTGCGACCAGACGCCTGTATTGTCTACTTATTGTTTTAGAAATATTCCGGAGGAAAGAGCGGAATCTCGGCCGCCTTTCTTTTTGCCTTCTTCTTTTCAACTTTTAGCATATTTTCGGCTATCAACTCCTCGGCGCCGCCGCATTTTTGAATAAGCTTTCTGGTCATCTCCAATTCTTCCCCCAGAGCGGCATTGCGGTGAGTACCGGCCGCTTCTCTTGAATATGCACTACTTAAAAACTCCATATGCTGAACCAGCGCCGAAAAAATTGCTCGGAAAGATGACTTTTCCAAGACATGCAGAATTGCAAATCGCGGTCTGTTGTCATTATATTCCTGCAATTCAGGCCACAAGAGCATGTCGGCCAGAAAATTATTTTCAACAATAGAAAACCCTGCTTTTTTAGAATTCAAAGCCATCTGATTTATAATGTTAGACAAAATATTTCTGCCTTCTGTGTCCTGAAGCCAAACGGGTAGTTTATAAAACTCATGCAAATCTCTCAATCCCAACAAGACTTCCAAAACAGACATGGACAAACACTTGCCGTAAATATCCATAAGCACTTCCTCGACTTGCCTTCTCTTTTCCATCATACGACAACCCTCTTTTTCAAAAAACTTTTGTTTAATTATATGTCAAGACAAACAAGTTGTCAAATAAGAAAAGTTGACAAAACCGCTAAAGTACAATAAAGTTATATATCAGTTCGTTTAAATACCCAAATCCAACAAAGGGAGAATGACTTGGAGACAGAAAACCCAAAAGATTCTGATCTGGAATTAAATAATTTAGACTCCTTTAGAAACGGCCTGGAAGAAAAAGTGGTAAATTCGGGTCACGAAACTGCTTACAACCGCACACTATCTTGCCTCAATACCGATATTCTTAAAATACACTGGCCAAAGTTGACAACCGCAGAAGTAAGCCATCTGGACAACTGCGGGTTCTGCCAAAGATTAGTTAAAAGTTGGCCTCGCACCCTGCCATTCCTTTATCTAGGCCCCAGCAAAACTTTTTTTCATGTTGCAAAAAAAGAAGATGCCAAGCTTGGCCAGTTTCTAGACGAGTGGCTTAAGGAAAGCACTTCAAAATGTATCTATACTGGCGGATTTTTTACGGACATCTCGCCAAAAAAATTAGAACATGCTTACAAATGCATAAAATGCCGGAAACTAATTGTGAAAATATGCTCTCACGGAAGCATCTTGGGAGGAAACTCGTTAGCTCTTTGCAACTTCCGCGAACTTAACCTTACAAAAAAAGAACTATCCGAAGTAAAAAAAGAAGTTTGTCTAAAAGTAAAATATGGCTCAAGTCAGTGGATAAAAGATCTTAGACAATGCCGCATAAATTGTCTTAACCCCGTTGAAATCGGAAAAGACCAAATAATAATTCTGCCAAGAAAAACAGAATTGACCGAACATCATAAAAACTGTCCCCACTGCCAGTTAGTCTTGCGGTATCATTCTTTACAAAGCCACTCGACAACAACACCGGAGTGTCTACATGCCAAAGGCTGGAGAACCTTTCCGATATTTTATCCGGAAGACCAAGAACCGGTAAAAAAACATATAGCCAGCTGTATGGGGTGCCGCCAACTTGTGCTAAACGCCATCCGCATTAATTTCGTTCGAGACAAGGAAATATTTAACAAGTTCTTAAAATACTCTGAATTCTTATTCACAATGCAAGAAATAAAAAGACGAACACAACGCTTCATTGGCAACTGGATTTCCAGCTACAGACTCCGTTTCAACCCGGACAGCTTTTTTTCTAAGGAACATCCCTGGTCAACATGGAATAATGAAGACCGGATGCTGAAACTTTTGGGGCCAAGAGATTTGTTATCTGAAGAAGAACAACTTTACCTCGCCGTTTTAAAAATAGGCAGAGACTATAACATCCTTGATTTAGACATAGTCAAAGCCATTGAAAAAATTTATTTCAGAAAAACATAAAAGACGCCTTACAGCGTCTTTTTTAATAGTTAATTTTTAAAACCTCTACTTCAGTAAAAGGCTGGCGATGGCCTTTTTTCTTTTTGTACCTAGTTTTTGAGTGATACTTAAAAACAATTTTTTTGTCAGCCCGCCCCTGCTTCAAGACTTTGGCATGCACCTTAGCGCCCCCCACAAAAGGTTGGCCAATTTTTGCGTTTTCTGCCTTACCATTAGTTACCAGTAAAACTTCTTCAAAATCAAACTCCTTGCCCGCTTCTAAGTCAAGCTTCTCAACCAAAACTTTGTCGCCCTCTGCGACTTTATACTGCTTCCCCCCGGTTTTTATTACCGCAAATGACATAGGTGATATAGTAGCAAAATCGTTATTATTGGTCAAACAGAGGGTTATTGGGAATGGAACGCTTTTTTGGAAGTTTGCCAAACATTACTTTTGCAGACGCATCAGGTTGTGGATTGCATAGCGACTCGCTAAGAAGTAAGAAAAGGAGGGTTATGTTTACACCCACTCACAGGTATTCCTGTGATGGTTATATATAACTAGTAAATCCTTTGTTTCTAGCGGCGAGGAGCGGGGTCTGGACAGCTTTCTTAAGCTGGACAGAATCCACAATCTGATACGAGCGAAGTTTTCCTCGCTGGGGAAAACGAGCGTTCAGAGAAAGGAATGTTTGGCAAACTTACCTCTTTGCCAAAAAAACCGTTATAGACGCGACGTAAACCCCAAACTTGACCCAAGCAATTATAGCCAGCATTTGCCTTTCAGAAATTTTCACCCCGGAAATTTTATGGAGGTAGGTGGCAAGAAACGAGCCGTCGTGGTCAAAATTAGGACTGATTTTTCTCCTGACTTTTTCTTCCCACAAAGTCAGCGGACAGTAGCCTAAAAACAAATTCAAAAGCAATGTCGCCGTCACGATAGTCAAGTGCCAATAAAAATACCACAGATTGTAAAATACAAAAACCGTTCCGCCAATCAGCAAAGCTACCCACAAAAAATGCGC
>JACOZX010000007.1 GCA_016181105.1 Candidatus Yanofskyibacteriota bacterium | reverse complement strand
GCCTGCATTCTGACACGAGGCAGATTTGGGTTGTTTGTATATGCCATATACATAGCAACTTACACCTCTGGGTGGTCACAAGCTATTGAACCATAACAAGATATGGACAAGTTGGAAAAAGCCGGCTGTGTTAAGAAGTGCAGTTTCTGTAATCACCAAGTCGTTGTCGTTTGTAAAAGTTGTGTCGAGAAGCCAGTTGTTGCCTGCTCCGGTTGTATAGAAGAGGCTAAGGATTTATTAGATATGTGCGGAGTTCTATACTGGGGAAACGACGACGACTACGATGACTTTGACGACGATGACTACGACGACGATGATGATGATGACTTCGATGAAGACTTCGACGACGACTACTACGACGTCTATGGTGATGGATACAATAGTGATGACGACGATGATGACGATCGTTTTTAGGAAAGGAGTAACCAAAAAGCCCTGTACCGTATGGTACAGGGCTTCACTTTTTCCCTTATCAGGGTCATCCTGACAGATCCGGATTATTTTTATATTAGTGCCAACTTAATTTAAATATGGCTTTTGGCAAACTAAACCCCCTTGCGGGAGCTCTTCGGAGTAACGAACAATCTCGTTCGAAACGGGATTACCACCTCTTATAAAAGTATAGCAAATATAAAAATCTTGTCAATGATTTATGTGGATAAACTTATTTCCTTGTCTGGTTTCTGGTATACGGCATCAAAGCCATAAAGCGGGCGTGCTTAATGGCGGCGGCGAGTTGGCGCTGATGTTTGGGGCAGAGGCCGGTGCGTTTGGCGGTGATAATTTTAAATTGACCTGTGGTAAATTTACGCAGTAGTCTTGCGTCTTTATAATCAATGGTATTTACTTTTTCCTGACAGCAGATGCACATGTTTAAAACGGTATATCTTTCAAATCTACTTCCGCTTCTTCAATTTCACTGCTTGAAATTATCGGTTCGTTGATAGGCTCGTTTTCATTGATAACCGGTATCTCTTCGTCTGCTACTTCTTTTGCGGCTATGGTTGGTTTTTGCGAGGTAAATTTCTGTGACATTGGACTGGAATTTTGGAAATAGCCGTTGTTGTTGCCGTAGCTTCTTGTGCCGGATTCGTTGGCGCTTCTGGGGCCTAGCTGTAAGTTTTCGGCGACCACTTCTGTCTTGTAACGCTTCAAATTATCTTGCCCCGTCCAAGAGCGTGTTTGCAGTCTGCCTTCTATCATTACCAATCCGCCCTTCTTTAAGTACTGGCTGGCTATTTGAGCCAATCTTCCCCAGAGGGTAACGCTGTGAAATTCAGCCTGTTCCTGTTTTTGACCGGCTTGATCTGTCCAAACTCTGTTTGTCGCCATCCTTATACTGACGACTTCTTGCCCCGTGGGGGTGGTTCGACTTTCTGGATCTGCCGCTAGGCGGCCTACTAAAATGACACGATTTAGATTCATATTGTTTTTATAATTTAGTTATTACTTCTTCAATTTGTTTTTCCATTACTTCAGGCTTAACTTCTTCCTTGGGTTTTTGATCGGCCGGGAGAGGAGTGTGCGTTCTAATCTTTGGTCTGGAAGAAGTTTCTTTGATGCTTCTCAAAACTCTTTGGTTTTCTTTAACCTTTATTATTAAAAATCTTAGCAAAGAATCGTTGAGTTTGAGCTGGCTTCCCAACTGTTCAATCGCTTCTGTCGGCGATTTAAAGTCAACAACTCCAAAAAAAGAAAAACGCTTGTGTTTTAGAGGATAAGAAAGCCTTTGCTTTTTTGGTTCTCTTGAATTCAAAACGGTGCCGCCAAGACGGGATATCATATCTTCTATTTCCTTAAGTTTAGCACCGGTTTCACTCTCTTCCAATTCAGGCAAAAGGTGAAAACCGAGCTCGTAGTTGTCTGTTTTTTGTTCTAATTCCACCATTTTGTATTGTGGCATCCTAACAAAGAAAGTTGGTTGAGTCAAATCTTTATTTCCACCACATCGCCGTCTTGGACGATGTAATCTCGGCCGACAAGTTTAAGGGTGCCGTTTTCGCGTGCTCTGCCCCACGAGCCAGCCTCCACTAACTTTTGCCAATTAATAACTTCTGCTCTAATGAACAATTTTTCAAAGTCAGTATGAATAGCCCGGGAAGCTTTGGGGATAGGAGTATTTCTGGGCGCAGTCCATGCTCGGGTTTCATCTTCACCGGTGGTTAAGAAGGTGATTAAATCCAGAAGCTCATAGCTTTTGGAAATTAGTTCGTCTAAACCGGAGCTTTCTTGGGAGACTTCTGTGAGATATAAATCTTTTTCTTCCGAAGAGGCTTCAGACAGCAGGAGTTCAAAGTTGGCTGATAGGACGACATATTGCGAATCGCCCATGGCTTTGATTAGTTCCGGTTCCGGCTGCCAACGGTTTTTAACCTGCTCTTCCGAAGCATTTAAAACATATATCACTTTTTTTGAGGCGAGCAAGTCTAATTGCGGCAATTCCTCATTCTTGTTTTTTTTGGTCTCTCTTTTTTCTATGGATTGCAAATCAGCCAGCTCCAACTCTGTTTTGATTATTTCTATATCATGAACCGGGTCAATTTTGCTGTGGACATGGGTTATATTTTTGTCTTCAAAAACTCTTACCACGTGAGCAATCGCATCCACTTCTCTGATGTTGGCCAAAAACTTATTGCCCAAACCCTCGCCTTCAGCGGCGCCCTTGATTAAACCGGCAATATCAATAAATTCAACTGCTGTCGGCACTATTTTTTTTGAATTTGAAAGTTCGGCTAATACTTTCAGTCTTTTGTCCGGCACCTCAACTACACCCACGTTAGGATCGATTGTCGTGAAGGGGTAGTTAGAAATATCTATTTGTTTTTTGGTTAAGGCCTTAAAGAGGGTCGATTTCCCCACGTTGGGCAGGCCTACAATACCGATAGATAACATGTTCAGATTGTAGCAGAAAACTATGGAAAACCAAGAAAATAAAATTTAAAAACCGCCGTTATGGCGGGTCAAAAGCTTAGTCGCTTGTGTCATAATTTTGGTCAAGCGGTTTTAATTTTCCGTTTTCGCCGGGTATCCAGCGGGAGTAACTCCATGGGCAACGAGAGCCGGGGACGAAGTCTTTGACTTTGTAGTATTTTCTAAATTTTTGACTCTCCGGTTTATCAAAATTCGGAAGCTCGTCTTTTTCAAAATCCTCAATTGTGAAGTTGCTTATTTCACTATTTTCAAAATCTTGAAAGATCTCTAACACCTTCATGTTTTATATCTCCTGATTCAATCTTGTTTTTACTGCTATTCTAACAACTCTTGTACTTATTGTCAACTTTTTACATTTTAGTGGAACAGGTTTAACATAAGAGAATGAAAAAACCGCGATACACGATAGAGGAAAAACATAAAAATAAAAAGCTGATTGTTTTTGATTTGGACGGTACGCTGGCCGAGAGCAAAAAGGAGATAGACCAAGAAATGGCCTTGCTTTTGGCTAAACTGCTTGAAAAAAAGAAAATCGCCGTGATTGGCGGGGGTAAATATGAGCTGTTTCAGAGCCAACTTTTGGCGAGGCTGAAAGTGTCGGAGCCCTTGCTGAAAAAACTTTTTATATTTCCAACTTCAGCCTCGTCTTTTTACCAGTACCAAAGTAAATGGCAAAAGGTGTATTCAAGAGAGCTTTCTAAAGAAACACGAACCAGAATAAAAAAATCTTTTGAAGAAACTTTTAAAGAAACAAACTATAAGCATCCCGAGAAAACTTATGGAGAAATTATTGAAGACAGGGGTTCACAAGTTACATTTTCCGTTTTTGGCCAAGACTTAGTTAAGGTTTTGGGCAAAAAAGGAGTTGAAATGAAAAAAGAATGGCGGGATAAAAATACCAAACTCAAGTTAAAGCTGGCGAAAATTTTGCAGAAAAAACTGCCTGATCTGGAAGTCCGCGCGGCGGGCTATACTTCAATTGACGTGACTCAAAAGGGGGTAGACAAGGCTTATGGTTTGAGGCAAATAAAAAAGCATCTCGGAATTCCATTCAGCGAGATGCTGTTTGTCGGTGACGCTCTTTTTAAAGGCGGCAACGACTACGCGGCTCTTAAAACAGGTGTAGGTTGTGTTGCGGTAAAGGGGCCGGAAGAAGCTAAGAAACTCATCAAACTTTTTATGGGTGAATCAAAGTAATAGTCACATAACCTATATCATTACTGGATTGAGCTATTTTTGCTATTTCTTTTATACTTTTTTCGTCCAAATATTCTTGTATCGCTCTCTCTAAAGATTCTTTGTCATCCACTTTATTGGTGTATTTAGCTTGGCTGAATATTTTAACTTTCATTATAAAACTCCTATTTTTTCTTTGATTTCTTTCAAGGTACTGCTTGCAATTACTCTAGCTTTTTCTTCTGACTGTGTCAATACCTTCTCAACATAATCTATGTTGTTTTTAAATTCACTGTATTTTTTTTGAAAAGGCTTTAGAAAATCTACAACAACTTCGGCCAAGTCGTTTTTGAAGTCGGCATAAGTTCTGCCATCACAGTCTTTTTCAATTTCTTCTATCGTTCTGCCGGATAGTAATTGGTAAATTGTTAGGAGGTTGGAGATCGCCGGTTTTTTGTCCTCGTCATATTTTATTTCCTTGCCCGAGTCGGTTACCGCCTTTTTAATTTTTTCTCTGACAACATCCGGATTATCGGATAGAGCAATGCTTTCATCGCCAGTTTTGGACATTTTTTTATCGGGCTGTTGAAACGACATAATTCTTGCCCCTTCAGTAAGGTGTGGCTTGACTGTCTGGAAAGTTTCGCCGAAAAGATGGTTGAACTTTCTGGCAATTTCATTTGTCAGGTCAATGTGGGGGAGCTGGTCGTCGCCGACTGGCACAAGGTTTGATTTGTAGATTAAAATATCGGCTGCCATCAGTACTGGATAATCTAAAATTCCCATGTGAGTGTATTTACCCTGGGTTTGTTCTATTTTTTCCTTGTAAGTGGGTAAGCGGTCCAGCCAGCTTACGGGGGTAATCGTATTGAAAATCCAAGCAAGTTCGGTATGCTGTGGAACTTTTGATTGACGTATTAACATAGACTTTTCCGGGTCAACGCCGGCGGCCAGATAGTCCAAAACCGCCTCCATCACTTGTTGGCGATAGGTTTGAGGGTCAAAAGGCGTAGTGATGCCATGATAGTCTACTACGGCAAAAACAGCCCTTTCTAAGTCCGGACTTTTTTGCAGTTCTATCCAGTTTTTTATGGCGCCCAGATAGTTGCCTAGATGCAACTTACCAGAAGGCCGTATACCGGAAAAAATTTTGTTCATATTTTGTTGAGCTTGGGTGGACAATGCTCTTTATTGTAATTATATCTCAATTACCACTGGTAAAACCATAGGCCTTTTTTCTGTTTTTTGGAAGAGAAACTTACCGATTTCTTCCCGCAGGTTATCTTTGAGGTAAGCGGTATCAAGCCGGCCGACTGTGCTGGTTTTTTCAACAACAAAGCGGGCCTTTTTTCTGACTTGAGCAAGCAGTTCTTTGTTGTCTTTTAAATAAATGAAACCTCTGGATATGATGTCCGGGCTGGTTAATACTTGGCTAGTTTTGGTATCTATCAGAATAACTATGACAAACATGCCGTCTTCGGCTAAAACCTGCCTATCTCTTAAAACCACATTGCCGACATCACCGATACCCAAACCGTCAACTAAAATCGGATTGCTGTCTACTGTTCTTTTGTCAAACCACCATTTAATTTTTTCTGAAACCGGATTTTCTAAATCCGGATTGCTTATATGTATCACAGAGCCATTATCTCCGATTATAATGTTTTCTTCGGGAATACCTTTTGATTGGCCTATTTCGGAATGACTGACCATCATTGAATATTGTCCGTGAATTGGCATTAGAATTTTTGGGTTCATAACTTCCATCATGTGTCCCAAATCTTCTTTTTGGGCGTGTCCGCCGGCGTGGATGTCCATCATTTGGTAGTGGTAGACCTTCATGCCTGCTCT
>JACOZX010000006.1 GCA_016181105.1 Candidatus Yanofskyibacteriota bacterium | reverse complement strand
TATTCCATAAAAACACCTCACTTTCTATTTACACTTCGCCCGGAAAAGTTTTCCAAGGGCTAGGTGTTAGTTATTTTTAGAGTTAACAAATAATTTTAACATTTCTTTCCAATACAATAAAAAATGTTATCCACACTACTTCGCTAAAGCTTCGCAGTGCAAATAAAAACACTTGGAAGCTCAGCTTCCAAGTGTTTTTATAAAAATTTAAACCAAGAACCTAGCAATCAACAGCGCGACAATATTGGCAACTTTGATCATCGGGTTAATTGCCGGTCCGGCGGTGTCTTTGTATGGATCGCCGACAGTGTCGCCGGTAACCGCCGCCTGATGAGCAAAAGATTTTTTGCCGCCATAATTTCCTTCTTCAATATATTTTTTGGCGTTGTCCCAAGCGGCGCCGCCGGAAGTCATAGAGATAGCAATAAAAATTCCGGTTACAATCACACCGACAAGCAAGCCGCCCAAAGCTTGAGCACCCAAAAGAAAACCGACAGCAATAGGAACTACCACCGGAACCAAAGCGGGAAAAATCATTTCTTTAATCGCCGCTTTTGTTACTATGTCAACCGCCGCGCCATAGTCCGGCTTGCCTGTGCCCTCTATAATTCCGGGGATTTCCTTAAACTGCCGGCGCACTTCCTCTACAATTGCCCCACCAGCCTTGCCAACAGCTTTCATAGCCTTGGCCCCAAAAAGGTAAGGCATTAAACCACCAAGAAACAAGCCGACCAAAACTTTCACATTAGACAAATCAAATGACAATTCTTTGCCAAGAGCGGTAAGTTCTTGGGTATACGATGAAAAAAGAATCAAAGCCGCCAGTCCCGCCGAAGCAATAGCGTAACCTTTGGTAACAGCTTTAGTCGTATTACCCACAGCGTCCAAAGGGTCTGATTCCGGCAAACCGGCCATTTCGGCTATCCCGCCGGCGTTATCGGTAATCGGACCGAAAGCATCTATGGCAACCACAATCGCCGTAAGCGAAAGCATACTCATCGTCGCCAAAGCCACGCCGTAAATTCCGGCAAAATAAAAAGCGGAAATTATCCCGGCGGCAATCACGACAACCGGCCAAACGGTTGACTCCATAGAAACAGCCAAACCGGTAATTATATTCGTGCCATGGCCGGTTGTTGAAGCCTTGGCGATATCTTTAACGGGAGAATATTTTTTAGAAGTATAATAATCGGTTATCCAAAACATTAAACCGGTTACCACAAAACCGACAAGCAGTGAGTAAAAAATATTCCAGTCAGAAATAGAGCCGAATTCGGCTTGCGGGTTTTTAATAACAAAATAAAACAAGGTAGCTAAAGTCAAAACCACAGCAACGGCCAAACCTTTGTACATCGCACCCATGATATTTGTACCGCTCAATCTCACAAACCAAGAGCCAAGAATTGAAGCTAAAATTGCAATTCCGCCAATAAGCAACGGAAATGTTATTACACTCTGCGAACCGGAAAATAAAAGAGACCCCAAAAGCATCACCGCAACAGCCGAGACGACATAAGTTTCAAAAATATCCGCCGCCATGCCTTTGGTATCGCCGACGTTGTCGCCGACATTATCGGCAATCACGGCCGGATTGCGAGGGTCGTCTTCCGGAATACCGGCCTCCACCTTGCCGACCAAATCAGCGCCCACATCCGCGCCTTTAGTAAAAATTCCGCCACCCAATCTGGCAAAAACCGAAACCAGAGAACCGCCAAACGCCAGACCGACCAGAGGTTTGACATCTCCGGACCACCAGTAAAAAAATGCCAAAGAAAAAAGAGCCAGGCCGGCCACCAAAAATCCCGTTACCGACCCGCCCTTGAAAGATAATTGAAAAGCTTCTTTGATTCCTTTCTTAGCGGCTTCCGCCACCCGCACATTTGATTTCACCGCCACAAACATTCCTATATATCCGGCCAAAAGCGAGGCTACGGCACCCACAACAAAACCAACGGCAGTCCAGGCGTCAATCAGTCTCCACAAAACGAGAGCCAAAACGATACCCACTCCCAAGACAATCATAAACTCTCGCTTTAGATAAGCCCAAGCACCTTCTTGAATCGCTCTGGCAATGAAACGCATTTTTTCATCGCCGGTCGGTTTTCTCAAGACCTGCCACATCAAAAACAGGCCATACAAAATGGCTACGACCGAAGACAAAAGAGAAAATAGTAAAATATTCATAAAAGTCAGTCTAACAAATTCAAATCAACTTTTCCAGTGATAACATTTATTTGTTTTCTAACTCCATAAGTATTCCCGTGACTCACAAGACCCGAATAGGAAGCAAGCGCGTTGGGATTGTTGTTTGGCTTAAGCTTTTTCAATATTCTCTTTTTAGTGCTGGTCCTTAAAACTTTGTGATCTACAAAATTAATCCAGCCCAAAAAGTCTACACCTGAAGCAGTTGTCTGTATGGATATTTTGTTTGGGTGAAGTTCTAATAATAAATCTTCTGACAAAAAATTTTTGATTTTAGATAATGTGTCTTGTAGCCAACCTTCATCTTGAGATAAAGTTACAAAATCGTCAGCATAACGAATATAGTATTCGGTCTTGAGCTTATGTTTTATAAATTGGTCAAATTGGTTCATATAGATGTTCACTAATAATTGTGAAGTTAGATTCCCAAGTGGTAATCCTTTACTATTTTTCCCAGAATTAAAACTTCCAATAATTTTGTGTAAGAGCCAGACGATATCTTTATCCGGTATATATTGTCGGAGTATTTTAATAAGAATATCTTGATCCACAGAGTCAAAAAACTTTCTAATGTCACATTTTAGTATCCAGGCCGTTCGAGTATGGTTTTTAGAAACCTTGTAGGCAAAACTCCGAAACCTATTTATTGCTTTATGCGTTCCTTTATTAAGTCTGCAGGAATAAGAATCTGGTATAAAAGTTCGGTCAAAAAACGGATATAGCCTTCTACAGATGGCGTGATGAAGCAATCTATCCCTTACACTCGCTTTGTGTATTTTTCTTGGCTTTGGGTCAGAGATATTGAAGGGCTCGTAGGTTGAATGACTGTAAGTCTTAGCAACAAGGTCGTTGTGTAGTGAAATAATGTTGCTCATCAGATTTAATTGGAACTCTTGCACATCTTTTCGGGATTTTTTACCATTGGTAAACTCCTTCCACGCCTCAAGGAGATTTTCAATAGATATGATACTATCGTAATTATGAGGGAATTGGATTTTCATAAAAATTCTTCTTCTATGCCCCCCCCCCTACCAGCTTTTGCCGTTGCTTCAGAAAGCAAAGAGCGTTTACCTACTTTGGTATGAATACTACCAAATCCTGCCCAAAACACACAGGCACTCGTTGGGCGTCAGAATTGATGCTCTCTTCGTTGAGATCATAGAGTCATTGGCCACTGCTGCCTTTCTGGCAAGGGAAGAAAAAATGCCTTATGTTCGCTTGGCTATAAGAAAAGTTGATACGCTAAAAGTATTCTTGATGATACTCTGGGAAACTAAGTCTTGGGATGACAAGAAATATATAGCCTTGTCCTTAAAAATAGATGAGATTGGCAGGATGCTCGGTGGCTGGTATGGCCAGCTACAAAAATCCGTTCAACAAGTTCAGGATAAACAAAACTCTCCCAATAAGGGAGAGAAATGAAGTGATTTGCGCCGAGCGAAAACACAGTTCCGATTCCACCTGTTCTGCGGCTTGCAATAGTTTAAGTTGAGCTTACGCTTGTCGTCGTTGCTCCACAGATTGAGAGCTTGCGGATTGCCGTTCGCATCGTAATGTATAGAATGCCTCCCTTGCCACCACCCCTTGAATACTCTTGGGGTTGTATCGTATTCGGCATCTTAAATGCCCTAGCATCCTATACCAAGTAGCCTCATTTTTTTGACCCTTAGACAGACTCAGGGTCGTCCTGAGTTTTATCGAAGGATGAAGTGTCTGCATACACCACCCTACCTCAAACCTTAGTCAGAGATATTCTCAATGTATGGATACTGGGTTCGGTAGTTGGAAACCTTGGTCTCCATCATATTCACCTACTGCCAAACTTATCCTACCAGAAAAGGAAAAGGCCCCGCAAGGGCGGGGCCGAGGTCCAAGGACTAAGCCTCAAAGGTTAGTGCCCAGAGACTAAGTTCCGAGAACTAAACATACTTGCGCCGAGCGAAAACACAGCGCCGAAGCCACCTGCTCTGCGGCCCGCAATAGTTTAAGTCGAGCCTACGCTTGCCGTCGTTGCTCCACAGAATGAGAGCTCGCGGATCGCCGTGCGCATCGTACCAGGGGTTTTCCGGAACCACGATATGCGGCCGCTGGCGCTGATCTTCAGGATGATCCTCTTGGAATCGCAAACCATCCTCGTAGGTGGAGTAGCCATATCCAGGCTCCTCACACCGAGCTCGAACCTCCTCAGTCAGCGGGTCGTGGTCAAATTCGAACCACTCAACGATCACCGACCGCTTTCGGCCGTTGCCAGAGGGCATGTGCTCCTGGGTGATGTCCGAGTTGATGTAATTGGGGCGATTCTTGCCCTCCAACTTCTTGGCATCGGCCATGATCTGGTCGGTGGTACGTCCACCGCCAATCACCACGACAGAAGTTTTGACAACACCGTTAACTGGGTCAGGCGAGGGTGGGATCATCAACCCCACAAATCCGCGCAACATCGCTTCGCCGTTTTTTGCCCAACTCTCGGCAACGGTCAAGTCGAGATTGGGATCGTGGGACAACAATGTTAGGGCACCGATCCCTGTTTTTAAAAACTCTGCTCTCTGTCCCGGACTCAGAGCAGTTCCATGTTTTAGTTTTGACATGGCGGTTCTCCTTTTTTCTGCCAGAGGACTACTGTATGTAGTCATAGCCAAAAAAATCCGAAAGGTCAGGTTTTTCTGGCTATGACTAAGGTCGCAGGGAGATATTAAAGAGCTATCATTCTCATACTACAATTATACACTATATGTCAAAAACTGTCAAATTTCTACGGCCTAGCTTTTTTCAGCTTCAGTCATTGGTGCCTTAACCGCTTCCTCTCCCGTCGCCACCACATTTTCAATCCGGTCTTTCATCAAGTCCAGTCTCTTTTCAGAATCATCGTAAGAACTTTTGGCGTCGGATATGTGTTTGCCCAACCTCTGAAAACTATCCCCCAACTTAACCGCATCCTGGTTTATCCGGGCCAAGCGCTTGATAATTTCTTGAGTCTGTTTGGTAATCTGTATATCACGAAACCAATACTGAATCGCCGATAAAGTTAAATACAAAGTGTTGGGCGAGACTAAAATAACTTTTTTGGAGCGAGCATAAGCAGATATGTCTACTTCTTTGATGTGGTGAGCTATTTCATAGTAAACGCTCTCGGCCGGCACATACATTAAAGCCATGTCCACCGTATCTTCTGACGGTAAAATATATTTGCCGGCAATCTCGTCAATTTTCTTTTTTACGTCACCGACAAAAGCCTTACGGGCAATTTCTTTGTTTATGTCGTTCTCCGCATTAATCATCTTCTCAAAATTTTCCCAGTTAAATTTGGAGTCAATCGGCAAGAGTCTTTCATTCGGTAATCGCAAAATCGCATCTACCGCCTCCCCGCTTTTGAAATAATACTGCATGGAAAAAAGTTCTTTCGGAAAATACTGGCCAAGCACTGACTCCAGCGAAGTCTCTCCCCATTGTCCGCGCAGTTTGGGCGACTTAAAAATATTTTGAAAAGAAACCACGCCTTTCATTGACTCATGGACATTCTTTACCGACTCTTGGAGTTGTGTTACCCCGGAAACAAAATTTTGAATATTTTTACTGCTTTCCACGGCTGATCTTTCCGTTGATTCCCGATTTTGCTGAAGCTGGTTCAAAATAAGTTGCGTAACCGAATCCAGTCTTTGATGCAAAACGCCATATTCATTTTCATCTTTTTTAGAATTTAATCGTCGTAAAATCAGCCAGTTAAAAATAATGGTGGCAACAACCAAAAAACCTAAGATAACCAAAAATGAAACCATGCTTAAATTATACATTTTAGTTGAAAATGTAAAAGTTGTCCTAAATAAAAAGGCCGAAGCAATTCGGCCAACTACGGATTAGTTTCTATCTCTTTCACAAGACTTTTTAGATCAAGTCCTATTTGGCTTTTATACTGTTTTTCTCCTAAAGATATTAAGTAACTAAAAGTGTTCGGTGGATAAACGGCTAAAACTCGGATATGTATAAAAATTAAATCTTTGTCGTGTTTATAGCATAAGCCATAATCACCATGGCCATAATTATTATTATATAGAATGCCATAGCCACGATTTTTCATATATTGAGACTGTAAAAACGCTAAAAACAGGTCAGCACCATTTATAGAACGGTTTACTGTAATAGGGATTTTCATTCCTACTCTACCTCCAAATTTTAAAACAACACTTTTTACCTTATATCACATGCTAAACTTTATTTCAACTTCTTTTATAAGACCACTGGCAGGATATTCTAATAAAATCTCTACTCCCACTCCATTGTTGCCGGCGGTTTATTCGTTATGTCGTAAACTACGCGATTAACCTCACGAACCTCATTTGTAATCCGCGTTGAGATTTTTTCAAGAATGGAAAACGGGATTTTGGAGAAGTTTGCTGTCATCACGTCTCGTGATTCTACAATCCTCACAACCACCGGATATTTATAACTTCGCTCGTCGCCTTGGATGCCGACGCTTTTGATGGGCAGTAAAACGGCAAAACTCATCCAAATATTTTTCCAAAATTCCGTTCCCCTCAATTCCTCCTCAATAATTTTTCCGGCCTGACGAACGATTTTTACTCGCTCCGGCGTTATCTCGCCAATAATCCGCACTGCCAAGCCGGGGCCGGGAAAAACCTGTCGTACGGTTATTTCTTTCGGCAAGTCGAGTTCAGTGGCAAGTTTTCTCACTTCGTAATGTTTAGTTAAGCCGCTCTCAATCCTGTCCGAGTAGATAGTGCCTTGAATAAGAAAAATTGCCCGCTCTTTTTTCGCAACTTTGTAGAAAATATCGGCGAAAAGTTTTCCAATGATTTTTCTTTTTTGCTCCGGTGAGGTAACTCCTTTTAGCGCGCGGAAAAATTGTTTTTCGGCCTTGACGATTTTTAGGTTGAGATTTTTTCGGCGAAAAGTTCGCTCTACGAACTTTGTTTCGCTATCACGCATTAATCCCGTATCAACATAGACAGCAACCAACTTTTTACCAATTGCTTTTCCAACCAAAGCGGCGGCAACGGACGAATCAACACCACCAGAAAGACCAATAATCGCTTTTTCATTACCAATAACTTTTTGTGTTTCGTGGATTAAGTTTTGAGCAACCAAAGTTGATGTCCACGACTTTCTGCATTTGCAAATATCAATAACAAAGTTTTTGAGTATCTGATTACCGTTTTCTGTATGGCTTACTTCGGGGTGAAATTGAACGCCGAAGATTTTCTGTTTCTTATTTACAAATACGGCAATTTTAGAGTGTTCGGTATTGGCTACCAACACAAATGATTTCGGAAGTTTTACGACAATATCCCGATGGTTCATCCAAACATTTTTTGATTTTCCGAGGCGTACCAAAATTTCTTCCGCGTTTTTGATATTTAACTTCGTCAATCCGTATTCACCTGATTTTCCAGAAACAACTTTGCCACCCATCAAATGCGCTATGAGCTGATGACCATAGCAAATACCCAAAATCGGTAAATTCAGGTTTAAAATTTTTCTATCGAATCTTGGCGCATCTTTTTCGTAAACGGAGCGCGCGCCGCCCGAAAGAATAATACCTTTTACAGACTTATCAGCGGATAGTAATTTTGCAGAAATATTGGATGGCATTACTTCGGCGCATACTCCAAAATCTCTGATTTACTTCGGCGCATACTCCAAAATCTCTGATTCTTCGGGCAATCAAATGGCAATATTGGCCGCCAAAATCTAAAATTACGATTTTATCCATAACAGTTCCTATTCGCCACAAATTTCAAACAAGATAGTACTCTGAAATTTTCTCGGCAACCTGTTTCTTTTCGGGTGAATGACTATCTAACCAAGCATGAATAGCATGAGGGCAATTATCAAAACGGATTATTTCTTTTCTGACAACTTTGACCGAATGTTTGTCAACCAAATCTACCACTCCTCTCGGTATAATTTCATCATCCTTACCAATAAATAATAATAGGTTGCCGGAAAATTTTTCAAGAGACTCTAACACATCGCTATTTTTCCAACTCTCTGATTGTTGTAGTATTTCAGTAAATCCTTGATCGAATTGCACATCAAATGCTTGCTTGTCATATATAGCGGGCGCAAACAGAACCAGATTTTTAATATCGTAAAGAGTCAACATTTTTAGTGCGATATAACCACCCATACTTGAACCGCAAACAGTTAGTTTTTCTTTGGTTGTAAATAATTCTATGGCTGTTTGCGCCTCCGCTACTCTTTGTCTTAAACTGCTCTTTTTTAATTCACCCGTGCTTTCGCCATGTCCGCTAAAATCAAAAGTAACAATACTGGAAACAACATCAAACAAGGATTCGTCGAAAAACTCCTTTGCCCGTTCTTTGGTACTTTTTCCAGCTCCATGAAAGAGAATAAAATCAGAAAGTTTTTCGGGGTTTTTGCCAAGAATTTTTCCAACAATATTTTCTTTTCCTACCTTAAAATTTATTTTACTCATAGCTAGTTTAGTGAAATTTCTTGCGCTTTTCTAAAATTTGTGGACCGTGCCGGATTTGAACCGGCGACCCCCTCATTGCAAATGAGGTGCTCTACCGCTGAGCTAACGGCCCCTGCAAAAATTTTCGCTTAAAAAGCAAAACCCCGCAAGGGGTTATTATCAAGTTAATTCTTAAAGTTAAAACCAAAATTATTTAATTCTTTTTTGAGATTTTCAACATTTGTAAAAACTGCGCCGTGCATGCCTAATGATTTGGCCGAGTGTATATTCTCTTCCATATCGTCAACAACAAAAACTCTATCTGGGAAAACCCATTTTACTTCATCCAACGCTACAAACCAAAAAGTTCTGTTAGGTTTTCTGAAACCGATTTCGTGAGAAAATATACAGCCATCCGCGTTTGAAAAAATTTGAGGAAAAAGAGACCTTTGGGCATCGGATAGGATTGAATAGGTGTTGGAAGTCAGGACTACTTTACAGCCAAGACCACGCAAATACTTAATAAAATCCAAAACCTTGGGCTTCAAACTTAGCACGCTAGCCGACGCTTCCTTGAAAAAAGAAAAGGTAAAGTCGCATTTGAATTGTGCTCGCCTAATGGCTGGCATGATATCTGCCAGATCAAACCTATAACCACGATAAACATCATAAGGCAACATTTGCGAAGTTTCCATCTTGGGCCAAAGAGGCTTAAAAACTTCTCTATCAAGCCTTTCTATTTCCTGAACCGGCACACCGGAAGCTCCTGCCAGTTTTTCGTAAAACTTTGAGTTGTCAAAGTTTACTAAAACTTTTCCAATATCAACAAAAAATACGTCAATCTTTTTTTCTGACAAAGTTTTTACCTTTTAAAAGAACTCTTTCTACTGTCTAAAAAGTAGCAGAAAAAACTCTTAAAGTCAAGCGGGTGTTATGGTTCAATAGCTTGTGACCACCCAGAGGTGTAAGTTGCTATGTATATGGCATATACAAACAACCCAAATCTGCCTCGTGTCAGAATGCAGGC
>JACOZX010000005.1 GCA_016181105.1 Candidatus Yanofskyibacteriota bacterium | reverse complement strand
CTCACTGCCCACAAAAAACAAAGCCAGCGTAGCTTAGTGGTAAAGCACCCCCTTGGTAAGGGGAAGACCGTCGGTCCGATTCCGACCGCTGGCTCTATGTCACAAGATAATTTAATAAAAATGAAGTGCGGTAAGTGCAAGCGTTTCAATTACCACACTTTCAAGAACAAAAAGAAGGTGGAGCGGACCATCACTTTAAAGAAGTTTTGTAAGTGGTGCCGCGCGCATACTGAACATAAAGAAGCCAAAAAATAACTTGGTTTCTTTGGGAGCTTAGTTAAGTGGTATAACTGCGGCCTCCAAATCCGCTGTCGGGGGTTCGATTCCCTCAGCTCCCGCATTATCAAAGAGAACTGCCATGTGGCAGTTCTCTTTGATAAGTATGAAGCTGTTGAGGGAATCGAACGCCGGAGCGATGTTTCGCTAGTAGGCGAAACCGCGAGGCGGTGGCTAGACCGAACCGAGCGACTGGCGAGGTGAGAGTCAAAGCAGATTCCCTCAGCTCCCGCAAGAGACTTTGAAATCAAAAAGATGGCAATTTGCCATCTTTTTGATTTCTGGTATTATCAGTCTAATTTTTGATCATTGAAAATTTGGAAGAGAGGCAAAATGGTTACGAAAAAGTCTGTTAACAAAAAGCCCAAGCGCGTTGTTAAGAACAGTAAAAATGAGGGGCCAACTTTAGCTCAAAAGGAAGCACTGCTTAGAGAAGAGTCTATTGCGGCGAAACGTTTTGAGATGCTTTTCGGTGATTTGAAAAAAATTCCCACGGTAAATATTCCTAAAACTGACGGCGCTTCACCTTTTATCATAGATGTTAAAGACAAGAATCATCCGGTCATATCCGTGATCAACTCTCCTTTGGTTGGTACTTTGGCGTCTAGTATAGATTCAAGTGACATTTTTAGAAATGCCTTAAGACTTGCCCAAGCTCGCAATAACGATGCGGTGGTTATCACGGGTAATCTCATTTACTGTTTGGTCCAAAAATACGGAAAGGAACGTCCTTACCGTACCCAGGTTTTAGGCCTAGAGCCTGACCCTGAATTATTGGAAACCGGTTACCCCAAGGCGGTTGTAGAAGAGATCGGCCCTTTAGCCAAAAGATTAAAGGATGGAAAAATTGTCTTTATGACCATTAAAGTTTATTTAGATCATGTTTTCAAAATGGTACACAAGAAGTTCTTGGATGAAAAGGGCGAACCGATTTTTAAAGGCAAAGTTTATATTGCCTTAGGAGAAATTGAGGAATCAATCGCTATGTATTATGCCAATGAGGCTTTGCGAGCCGAAGTTTTTCAGGAGAAGGCTTTTACCCATAAAAAAGTTAATGAGTTAAGAGTTAGATTAAGGGTGGCTCGTAAATCTGGTGATGAAAAAGAAGAAAATCTTCTCTTGGAGCAAATCAATGACTGGCAAGTTTATGATCGTATTTTGGTGCTTATGGGCAACGTCGCTCCGTCTCATATTAACGAGAGGCGTCGTCTGATGACGAACTACTTGGCCTACAGGATTGAATCTGATATTCCTAATGCCAAAGTTATTGGAGAGGGCGACACATATATTAAGGTCGGTAGCCAGATCGTTTCTATTGTCAGCGACAAGACTTTGGACTCTGTTCGCGGTGGTTTAGCCGGCCGTCTTCGCAGAAAAATTTATAATTTCACCAAAGCTAATCCCGGTGATAAAGTTCCTGCAGTTGTTTTGGGGGCCGGACTAAATCCGTGGGGAGTAGGCCTTTACGCCAGTTTCCGAATTCGGCAGAAGAAAGCGACTTTGGATGATGTTCGTATGACGGACGTTGTTCAACTACTGCCCTGTATTGATTCAAATCTATATCGGGAAACGGTCAGGCGAATGTTAAAGGCCAAGGACCGAGTCGCTCGTTTGGCCAGTACGACCAACTTCCAGTCGGGTAATCAAACAGTTGCTTTTTTTGAGCCGGCTCCATTGATTCGCATTGATTGGAATCGCAGTGAATTTCTTACCAACCAAGATGTTTTTGGTTCTGACGGAAATCTTAAAAAGCTTGTTAGCGGAGAGAATCCGCTTGGCCGGATGATTTATAGCTACAAAGAAGGCTGTACTCATTATGGCGCCGCTTTTGTTGCTCGATATGATTCTCCCGACGATCCTGAAGGACGCTACATCAAGCATCACAATCAAGTTTTGTTTGAGGCGTTTGTCCGTGACAATTCGCCGATACATCTTTACCAAATTGATGGCGACATACAGCACTGGCTTAATTATCAAGTACATAAAGAAGTTAATCCGCAGTGGCGTGATCCCGAAGATTTGCTGGCAGAACTGACCAAAATAGAACGGAACGACCAGTTAAGCGGTCAAGAAAAAGCAAAAGCACTAAAAATTCGGAGCATGCTCAATACTGTTGTGGCCGGGGTTCTTCAGCCGGAAGAACAAATAGAAGCATTCGGAAAAGCAATGGCTCCCTACGCCGTTTTTTTTAAGGGAGTGATAGAGCGGGCGAAAAAAGCTGGTATTCGCATGAGCGGTAATCTCGGCATCATAAGCATCGGGCAGGGCAATCATAACGAGCATACCTTTAAAGGAAATACCGATGTGCGTTTTTCCGAAGCACGCCTTACCCGTAAAGAGTTTCTTCTTTTTCTCCTTGAGAGCGGATATAACCCGGAAGATCTTAGGGCATGTGTTGTCGCTTGCCAATTCGGGGGAGTCGGAATGGCCAACGGCACTTTTCAGGCTTCTTCCGTGGACAAAGAGGCTTATGAGTATTCTTTATTCATGAAGCACAAACATGGTTCCAGTAAAACCGAAGATAACATGAAAACAATGATTACAAATTTTTCTCATCGCGGGACAACTGACAATTACGAAGAAGGCCGGTTCACAATTAACTTGGGCGGCGACGATCACATGGGCGGCCATGCGGTTACTCGTAACGCTTTTCATGTGAAGACTGGCGGGCAGATGTTTGACGGACCCTTCGGTCTTAAATTAGACTTTCCAAAACAAAATCTTTTTTCTACCGTTTGGGGAGTGCCTGCCGGCGGCCCGTCTTTTGGCTCTTGCTCTGTAATTCGTTTTGATTTTAGGATTACAAGAAAGTTATCTGCTTACAAAATTACTTTGCCGGAAAATTTATTTGAAAATCCGGTTTAAGTTTTTGGTTGAATTCAAAAATCCCCGTTTGGGGATTTTTTTTACTCTATTTCTATCTCTAACTTTCTAAACTTTGGTTTTTCCGGTTCTAGTTTGGGCGGTGGAGAAAAAGTTTTACCTTGGCTTCCTTCAATTTCTTTTAATAAATTTTCTACATCAGAAACTTTGTAGAGCCGGTAATTATTCAAAGGGTTGCGATAGGCGACAAGCCTGCCTTTTTGGTCCCAGTTACGAACTGTCAAGGGGCTGACCCCGATAATTTTAGCCACTTCATTAACTGTTAAGTATTGTTTCGGCATCAATTTAATTTCTAACTTTTTAGGACTAATCTCTAAAGATTAAGAAAATTTTCGACCGACCTTGCGTTGGGTCTTTATTATGCTTTTTAAAACTTTTTAGTATCAACCTTTTGTAACATGTATCACTAGGTATTATACGTCTCTCAAGATTAACGAACAACAGGAAAACTGTGGACAACTAACAATGTTTTTGGCGAGCATTTTGGCTTTATTTTCTAAGGTTTTTTAAACGCCAGTTTTTAATTTGTTTGGCCGTCAGACTTATCAACATTTTCAATGTTTTCAATGTTATACTTTAACTATTAAAAAGAGCCAAAAATTTAAGTAAAAAATCAGCTCAAAAGTTTGTAACCAAAAGGTAAAAAAACTATTTAAAACAATATCAGATAAGCTATCGGATATCGTATCGGATGAGATATCGTTTAGGTAAAAATTACGTGTCTAAAAATAAAATAAAAAAGCTCAAATATATCTCCATGTTGGAGGCCTCCAAACTGTGTTCTTATTCACAGGAATATTTGAGTTTATTGGCTCGCAAGAAACAAATTTTTTCCAAGAAGATCGGCCGTAACTGGTGCACCACAGCAGAAGCAGTGGCTGAATATGTTGAAAAAAGAGCCCAAGAAAGTTTGCGTTTTGTTCAGCCGATTACTGATTCAACTTTAAAACCTTTTTTATCCGGCCGGGCTAAAACTTTATTAAGCTTTGTTGTCCTCGGCGGTCTTGTCTTTTTCCTTGTATCCACCGTCAGTATAACTAAACCAAGTTTTTCTAATCCTTCTGCCGTTATCTCTTTCTCTCTTCCGAGCTACATCAAAAACATTCCCGGTGTTTTAAAACAAATCGCCGGTAACCTTTTTTCTGACTCAAATCAGGCCTTGCGGGAACTGACTAAAAAAGTTTCCGAGCTTGAGAATAGAACTATCCCTCTGCCCTTAACCCGAGACAAAAATATTGTTACACAGCCAATCAAAGAACGTGTCATTGAAACGAGGACCAAGACTACGGAAAAAATTACTGTCAGCAGTTCAGATTTGGAAAAACTGGCCAGTCAAGTGGTTAGCCAAGGTTTGAGGATAGATTCTCTGGCTTCTTTGACTTCCCTTGAACAAAGATTTGACGATTTAAGGTTAACGGTCAATTCCAGACTCTCCAACGTTCCCACAATTCTCATCCCCCCCTCCACTTCTACCGGCGCAGGCATAACCGTTCTTAACCCGGCCAACCTTGAATCTCAAGTTGCTACCATCTCTCGTCTTTTGACTGTTCAGGGTAACTTGTCCGTTGAGGGCAACACTACTTTGGGCGATGCTGCTGCTGACACCATTACTTTCAAAGCCGGCTCCCTCTCTATTCCCAACGACTTGACTATCTCTGATGGCAACGTAACTTTCTCCGGTAATCTGACTAACTCTGCGGCTCTTTTTTTAAGTAACGCTTCTGTCTCTTCCGCTTTTGAAGTTGGCTCAAACAAATTTTATGTCTCTGGTTCAAACAACTATGTTGGTTTAAATACCAACAACCCCATCACTGTCTTGGAAGTTCAAGGCACCGCCTCCGCCTCTTACCTCTTGACCGGCAATACTCTGCAAGTTGGGGGATACAGTTCTGCGGCTTACTCAAGATTCGGCACCAACTCAACAACTTATTCTAGTGACCTAACTACAACTAACGACCTTCTCATCTCCGGCAATCTGGAAGTTGATCTCAAATCTTTCTTTGATGCGCCGGCCGAGTTCCAAGGCACCGCCTCCGCCTCTTATCTTCTTACCGGCAATACACTGCAGGTGGGCGGTTTTGCTTCCGCTGCTTATTCCCGTTTCGGCACTGCTGCTACCACTCACAGCAATTATATCTCTGCCAACAATGACCTTTTGGTCTCGGGTGATTTGGAGGTTAGATCTTCCTTGTCCATCGGCGGTACCGCTTCCATTTCCGGCAGCCTGTTTGTCTTTGGTGACATCGGTATCGGTACCAGTTCTGTTCCTAATGAATTAACCGTAGTCGGTTCCGGTTCTTTCACTGGCCAGCTCAAAGCCACCAGAGATCCTAGTCAAGCTCATACCGGCACCTGGCCCAACTTTAGCAACACCAATGACTCTACTTTTCTGATTAACCCCTCTTCTCCGGTTGCTGATGGCAACGTCATTTCCTATGTCAACGGTTCCAATCCCAAGTTTGTGGTTGATACCGAGGGTGATGTGTTTATGGCCGGCAATCTGACTCTTTCCGGCACTACCACTCAATCTACTACCAGTATTACCGGCGATCTTTTGGTTGAAGGCAACTCTAGGCTGGGTGACGCGCAGACTGACGTCATCAAGTTGTCCGGTATTATCCGTCCCTATTCCTTAACCACTTTCCCCCTCTTAGTCCGCGCCTCTGCCTCCCAGGCAGTAGATGTTTTCAGATTCCAAGATTCTGACGCTAACTCTCTCTTAACCCTAGACCAAGGTACCGGTCTTCTTGTTGCTTCCTCCGGTTTCAACTTTGCCTTAGGCGGTTCTACGGCGACAGTTTCTTACTCCAGATTAGGCACTAACACGACGACTTACTCAAATGAAATTTCAAGATTCAACGATCTTCTCGTCTCCGGCAATCTGGAAGTTGACTTAAAATCTTTTTTTGATGCGCCGGGAGAGTTTCAAGGCACCGCCTCCGCCTCTTATCTTCTCACCGGCAATACATTGCAAGTGGGAGGCTACGCCAGCGCGGCTTACTCAAGATTCGGCACCGGCACCACC
>JACOZX010000045.1 GCA_016181105.1 Candidatus Yanofskyibacteriota bacterium | reverse complement strand
GTTTGAAGTAAACGAATGCACCACACCTCTGACCGCCGAGCCGCTAAACAAAGTTGCCGCCGCATCCAGCATCTCCAACATATCCATGTAAGCGTCCCGACAGTGCAAGATCAAGGGCTTATTTGTTTCTCTGGCCAATTCTAAAAATTTTATAAATCTGTCTTTTTGTTTGGCAATAAGTTCTTCACCGGTTGTCCGGTAATAATCAAGCCCTATCTCGCCTATTGCCACGACCTTTTTTTCCTTCAATAACTCGCGATATTTTTCAATATCAACTTCCTCATGTAGATTGTCATTAGGGTGCAGTCCTACCGCCGCCCAGATACCGCCTACCACGTGACTGCCGTTAGGCAGTTTTACGTGGTCGTATTTTTTCGCCAGTTCCACCGCCTTAACCGACATCTCAAAATCAGTGCCAACAGCAATCATTTTAACCCCATTATCAAGGGTTCTTTTTATCATTTCTTCGCGGTCCTGATCGTATTGAGGAAATTGTGGATGGCAATGCGAGTCAAAAAACATTATAGTCTTGGGAACAAAACTTCTTCTTTTTTGGTTACCAATTTCTGACGGTCTAGTTTATCCAGCCCTTTTTCCAACGACCAGCCAAAAGATTTAAGAATTTTTTCTGCGGTCTCCGGCATAAACGGATAAATCAAAAAAGAAATGTTTAAAAGCAAAAAGACAAGGTTAGTGATTACTTCCAAAAAGTGGTCTGGGCGTCCCGCTGCCGAAGTTGACGCTGGCTTTGCCAGCATACCCATCTTGTCCTTTTGGGACTTCGTCTCAACGAAAGGCAATTTCGGCACGGGGACGACCAACTCCCAAGGCTTGTGTTGGTTAACATAGCCATTGGCGAAATTCACTAAGCTGAAAACATCCCCAAGCGCTTCATGCAGTCTGAAATTATCTATGTTTTTTTCGTAAGACTCCTTTGTTTTTTTTATAAGCTCAACAACTTTTTTGTCTTCCAAATTTTCTCTGTAGTTTATTTCCCCAAGCAAACTGTTTTCAATCAAAGTCAAAACTCTTTGGACCAGATTTCCCAAACCGTTCGCTAAATCTGACTGATATCTTTCTTCCAGTTTTTTATATGAAAAGTCCCCGTCCTCTCCGGAAGGAATTTCCCGCAAAAGAAAATACCTTACCGGCTCAATTCCGTACTTTTCAACTAAAGCAAAAGGGTCAATCACATTACCGATAGTCTTAGACATTTTTTGTCCATCCACATTGATAAAACCATGAACATAAATAGCTTTCGGCAAAGGCAAGCCGGCAGACAAAAGCATCGCCGGCCAAATCATGGCGTGGAAACGCAAAATATCTTTGCCTATTAAATGCGCGTCCGCCGGCCAAAGTTTTTTGAACTGCTCCGTTTCGTCAAAATAACCGATGGCGGAAATATAGTTGGTAAGGGCGTCACACCACACATAGACTGTGGAAGTTTCGTCCCCCGGCACCGGCACTCCCCATTTTAAGTCTTTGCTGGGTCTAGAAAAACTTACATCTTCAGCATCATCAAGTAAATTTAAAACTTCTTTTTGTCTGTGCTCGGGCAGTATTTTCATTTCCTGATTTTCAATAGCTTCCTTTATTCTTTTTTTGTATTTGCCCAACTTGAAAAACCAGTTTTCTTCCTCAATAACTTCCGGTTTTTGTTTATGCAAAACGCATTCGCCATCTTTCAGTTCGCTAGGCTTCATAAAAGCCTCGTGGCCTACACAATAAAGGCCTTTGTACTTGGCTCTGTATAAATCGCCAGACTCTTCCAGTTTTCTCCAAATCTTTTGAACCGCCGGCCAATGACGCTGACGATCCGTAGTTCTTATGAAATCGTTATTTGAAATATTAAACATGTCAGCCAACAGTTGAAACTTTGCGGCAACCTCATCCACAAATTTCTGCTTATCTTTTCCTTCGGTTTCAGCCGCCTTGGCAATTTTGGCGCCATGTTCGTCAGTACCTGTTAAAAAATATGTTTCTTTGCCAAGCAAAAAATTGTAGCGGGCTAAGGCATCTGCCTGCAGCAACTCCAAAGCATACCCCACATGCGGCGGTGCATTAACATAAGCAATGCTGGTTGTAACATAGAATTTACCCATTTTAGTAAGTTGAGCTTGTTCGCCTTTTAATGTTAAAAACAAAAAGAACTTTTTCGTTCGGAAAAAGCTTTATAAATATTCTATAGTTACCCACTCTTAACCGCCAAATGCCAGTACTTGCTTTTAACTTTTGGATAGGCAATAAAAATGGGCCGAGTTTAAGTTTGTCTACAGCATTTGAAATCTTGCGGTAGTCAGAACTGGGGATTTTTCTTAAACTCTTCTTAGCTTTTTCCGTTATGTTAACGCTCCAACTCATGTTTCACTTTACCCCAGACCTCGTATTTGCCCATCTTAATTTCCCTCTCCCCTTGAGCAATAATTTTTAGTTCCTCTTTGGTCGGTTTTATTTCTTTTACCAATCCTCGCAATCTTAGAAATTCAATATATTCGCTTTTCGGTATGACAACCAAGTCTTCACTTTTGACCAATTGTTTTGGAATAGTGACTACGGACATGCTTTATGTGTAGCACAAAAACATATAACAATCAAATTTTACCAATACCGTTACCCGATAACGGTATTTACAACGATTGCTAACTCCCCTTTTGATAATTCTTTTCCGGCTTCTGATAAAATTTCCGAAGCCGTGCCTCGGTAAATTGTCTCAAACTTCTTTGTTAATTCTCTGGCAACAACCAACTGTCGATTCTTCAATTCTTCATGCTCGGACATTTCTTTGAGAGTTTTTATAATCCTATGCGGCGACTCGTAAAAAACAACCGTATATTCAGAATCGGCAACTTTTTGGAAAAAAGTTTTTCTGCCTTTTTTGTGGGGAGAAAAACCTAAAAACAAAAACTTGTCAGCCGGAAAGCTGGAAATGCTTAAAGCGGTAACAGCCGCATTGGGCCCGGGGATTGGAATAACTTGGACATTCTCGCCAGACCTCTTTAAAACTTCGGCAACCAGCCTTCCTCCCGGATCGGAAATGCCGGGTGTTCCGGCATCTGTTACTAAGGCAACGACTTTGCCTTCTTTCAGTAAATTTAAAAGTCTCTCAACTTCTTTTTGAGAGCTATGGTGATGGTAAGAAACAAGAGGTTTTTCTATTTGAAAATGAAAAAGGAGTTTTTTGGTAACCCTGGTATCTTCGGCAACAATAAAATCCACTTCCCGCAAAATTCTTAAAGCTCTCTGGGAAATATCCTCAAGGTTGCCGATTGGAGTGGCTAGAACGTAAAGTTTTGGCATAAGCATAAATAGGTAAAGAGCTTAGTGAATAGTACTTTTTCCGGACGTTCGTTTCCCCCAGCGAGGAAAACTTCACTCGTTGCAGTCTGTGGATTCCCGACCAGAGTCGGGACCCCGCCATCGTCCTTACAGCTTATGCTTCGCATGGGCTGTAAGGTACGATGGCTATGCAATCCACAGCCTGCAGCGCCTACAAAAGTATTATTCACTAAGCTCTTTTCGTGTTATTTTACAATGTCTGCTCCGCCATTGGAGTTCCTATAACACAAAGCTTTGGCATAAATAAGAAGCGTAGCAGATACAGGCTTCTGCGGTCGCTCTGAAGTTGAGGGTTGCTTGGTTGCGAGCAGTATAATTAATCCTTAACTGCGAGCAAACCCCAACTTCAGCGCGAGTGAGTCTGCCGCTGGAGCAGACGAACGTACCAAAGAAGCCTGTATCTGCGAAGCTTAATTAAACTTTATAGGCTTTGTTTCGCCCCTTCTTCTGTATGAATGTGATTCCTGTTTTTACTAAACTCGTCCAGAATCTCTACTATAATTGCCGCCAGAGGCACGGACAAAATCATTCCCAAAATTCCCGCAAGTTTGAAGCCTATCAACAAAGCTAAAATAACCACAACCGGATTAAGGCCGACCGTCCGGCCCAAAACTATAGGCACTAAAATGTGGTTCTCCAGCTGTTGGATTATAAGATAAACCGCTATAACCCAGAGTCCAAGAGTCGTTGATTGAGTAAAAGCCAGAATCACAGCCGGAACAGCCGCTAAGACAGGCCCGACATTTGGCACCAGCTCCAAAACCATCGCCAAAATGCCCAAGAGCAAAGCAAACTTGATACCCAGAATAGAAAGAACTACATAGACGGTCAAACCGACAATCAAAGCTAAAAGCAGCTGCCCCTGAATCCAGCGGCCAACTTTTTTTTCTGACCTTCTCCAAACGTTTAAAACAGAAATCTCGTATTCTCTGGGCACGACTGAACGGATAAAACTTTCTATCCCGCCCCTCATCACCGAAAGATAAAAAGAGATAACGACGATAGCCACAAAAGAAAAGATGCCGCCAAAAATACTGACCACGAAGCCGAAAGCCGAACGGGAAGAAGCCTGAAGATAACTGGAAAAAGTATCTAAGAGATTGAGCATCTCGTTAAAAAAATCAACATAGCGGGAAGAACCCTCTTGCTGGGCTTTTTCCAGAGAAACAGAGACCTTGTCTATAAAGTTAGGCAGATCTTTGATCAGCTGATTTGTTTCCCCGGCTACGAAAGGCACGACCAGAGAAAGCAAAAATATCACCAAAACAAAAAGGGAAAGATACAAAAGCAAAACTCCCAACATTCTCGGAAATTTTTTCTGGTCCAGCCAGTTGGCAAACGGAGTTACTCCTGAAGCGATAATAATGGCAAAAAGAAGAACAACTATGATGTCTCTCAAAAGATATAAAAAGACAAAAAATAGCAAAATCAAAATAACCTTAAAAATAGTAAAGGTTTCAATATCGTGGAAAATTGTTTTTGTTTTTTCAGCTTCCATAGCGTTGGTAAAATTGGCAATATGCCTCTTTTTTGTGTCGGACTGTCGCCGCCAAACTGCAAAAGAGGCATATTACCAATTTTACAGTCCTAGCAAGATCGAAAATAAATTATATCACAACTTCAGCAAATTGTAAATTTTAGGATCTTTTTCTTTAAATGGGCCGATTACAGCCAGGTTCAATTTGTCAGTACGGAATATGTCATTTGCCGCTTCAAAAATATCATCTACCGACACTTTGTTAAGTTTTTCAAACTTTTCTTCAGGAGTAAGCATCTCTTTTTGAAGCAACTCCTGCGAAGCGTAAAAAGAAGCTAAATCGTCGGAGGACTCAAAACTGATTGCCATCCTTCCTTTGATAGAATCTTTGGCTTTTTTTAACTCTTTTTCCGAAACTTTTTCTTCTTTAAGTTTTCTAAACTCCCCAAGAATAACTTCAATGGCCGGTTTTAACTTCTCGCCTTCAAGTCCGGCAAAACTGCTGAAGTCTCCGGTGTCCATATAAAAATCGGCATCCGCGCCCACATAATAGGCCAAACCTCTTTTCTCACGCACCTCTGTAAAAAGTCTTGAGCTCATACCGCCGCCCAAAATAACCGACATAATTTTCAAAATCTCTCTTCTCGGGTCAAACATATCGTAACCCCTAACACCCAAGAAAACATGAGTCTGATCTGTTTGTTTGTTAAAAATTTTTAGCGCCGGTTCTTTTTGGTCAATAATTACCGGCACGGGTTTTAACATTTCCCTCTGTCTCATGCCATCAAAATATTTAGTAACTTCTTGTCTCACTTTTTCTGAAGAAACATTGCCGGCAACAGCCACGACTGTGTTTTGCGCAAAGTAGTGAGAATCAAAATATTCTCTAAATTTTTCTACCGGCATTTTTAGGATATTTTCTTTTGGTCCGGCAATCGTCCAGCCCAAAGGCTGGTCTCCATAAAGCAGTCCTTCGTGCACATCCATGATGTGCCTCATCGGATTATCAAAATTCATGTTTATTTCCTGAACCACTACCCCTCTCTCTTTCTCAACTTCAGCCGGGTCAAGTTTGGAGTTTAGAAAAATATCGGAGATTATCTCCAAAACAAAATCAAAATGCTCCATAGCCGCTTTGGCATAATATCCCGTGTATTCCTTGGAGGTAAAAGCGTTATACTCGGCCCCGATAGCGTCCAGCTCCAGCGAAATATCCAAAGCCTTGGGCCTCTTATCTGTGCCCTTAAACATCATATGCTCCAAAAAATGTGAAATGCCGTTTATCTCTTTGGTTTCATAGCGAGAACCGGTACCGACCATCACCAAAACCGTAATCGTCTTGGTGTGTTCCATCGGCACAGTAATCAGCCGCAAACCATTGGTAAAAGTGTGAAAGTCAAAATGATTAACCATCACTTTAATTATATGGTTTTTCTTAAAAAATAAAAGGACTATTCTTTTTAGGAGCAGTCCTTGGCTACCAAGAGGTTTACTCCCTCGGCGCTATCTCCTTCCAAAACGGCACAGGTTTTTTGACTGTGATGGTCTTGGTGTTAGAACAGGAGTAGTCGTCCTTATCTTCAACACTTAAGTTGATGTTGTAGTTGTTAAGGGTTGTATAAGTATGGGCCGGATTTTGTTGGGTAGAAGAACCGCCGTCGCCAAATGTCCAAGTCCAGTTTCTTGAGCCGCCGCCACTGTCATAGAAAATGGATTGGTCGGTGAACTGAACTGATTGGTTGGCGCTGGGAGATAAAGGCGTCCAGGTGAAATCAACTTGGGGATAAGCATGCTTGGGAGTTTTCCAAGTTCTGCCGTTGCCGGCACAGCCCGGACCGTTGCAGATTGAGCCCTCCGTCCAGGGAGAGACTGTGTTGTTTGAATCCCAGACTCTAACTCTGGTCTGATAAGAGGTGTTGAATTGAAGTATCCCTGCACCTGTGAAATAAGAACTCGACGTATTGCCGGAAGCGCAAGTCCCATTGGGTGGTCCCCCCGGACATGAATCAACTTCCGGACTATTGAATAAGCTCTGGTCGTCTATTTGAACTTGATAAGCTGATTGGGAATCTCCCGGGTCAGAGAAAGTCCAG
>JACOZX010000044.1 GCA_016181105.1 Candidatus Yanofskyibacteriota bacterium | reverse complement strand
TTCAGCAAAATCACCGTGGGGGTCAATCACACAGACGCCTTTGCCGTTTTCAATATCCTGTCTGACCATAGCTTTCATAATAGTCGTCTTACCGGTGCCGGTCTGTCCGATAACATACATGTGTCTTCGCCTGTCTTCATCAGTCATTCTCACCGCTATTTCCTGCCCTCTGAAAACACTGGTACCGATAATAATACCCTGCTCCGGAAGATTCGAAGGCGGTTCCGCCGGTTTGGCTTTAAGAAATTTAACTCTCGGCGCCGAGGTGCTGTGGATTGGAAAGTGATACAGACTGGTAATTTCTTCGGTTGACATGGCCATTTTCTGACTCTCATCAAAAAGCCTGAAAGAAAAATTATAAATTAATTTTTGCAATGACCTGCCGGCGAGTTTTACTGATTTTAAGTTGTTCAAATCGGGAGACGAAAATTGAACAAAGGAACTTTGAAAGTCTCCCAAAATTTGTTCGGCGCGCGCTTGAGAAAAAGCCGAAGCAATAAGCCTCAAGTTTATGTCAAAAATTGGTTTTGAGCTTTTTGCCGTAATTGCTTTGATAACCTCATCATCGGCAGGAGTGATCACTTTGGGTTTTTCCGATTCTGGTGGTTTGTTGGGGTCTGGTTTTTGAGGTTTAGGCGGATGTTTTGCCCTCTGATAGGCTTCTTTAAACTGATAGCCGGACTGCATTTCTCTGGCAACTTTAGACGCAAGCGATTTTTGTTTTGAGTCGTGGCTGGGCCTGATTAAAATTTGCATCGCCGCGCCTTCGCCTTCAGCTTCAAGCTTAGACATGGCCGTCAAAATTCCGCCAATAGGGTCAGATTCCAGCTTTTGGTAAGTCTTAATCGGCAGAATAGGGTCTTGGGCATACATGAAATAAGTGCCGACGCTTGCGCCTTGAGGGTTAAAAATATTATAGTCCAAGGTCTTTGTTACTTCAGCCGTCGGGTAGAGTCCATAAACCTGCTTTTCAACTATTGCTTCACTGCTTTTGGGCACAGTTATGTAAAAGTGTGTTTCTTCTCCGACATGGTGGACCGCAAGTTCCATAGAAAGATAAGGCTCGCCGTACAAAAACTTATTCCAGCCCTTTGAGTGCATATTGGTAAAACCGGAGAGCATTTGTTCAGCAATGGCAATCAGTTCCTTATCCGGCTTTTGTCCGCCTTCTTTATTGGCTGTTTCTCTCGGCACTTTGATTAAAAAGAGGCTCATGTTCAAAGCTCTCTGCATCCGGCCCTTCGTTTTAAAACTGCCCAAAACAACAAGACCGGCGATAAAAACTATGACCAGCCCGACGGAAGATGAAATTAGAAAAATTAGATTCATGATAATTTTCCAGCAACATTGGATGTTGATGTCACTTCTTTAACCAAGCGATGCCATTTATCAATTGGTTCCTGACTCAAAAGTCTAAGAATATTAAGACGCGCTTCAGTTGAATTGCCATATTTTTCTTCCAGCTGAAAAACTTCATTTAAAGCTTTAGCCAAATCTTTTTTATACGAAGACCATGCATTCCGGATAACTTCTAAGACAATTTTTTTAATACTTTCGTCATCTAAAAAATCGTTGTTGTTGTCTTTGACCCTAAGGTCAACCATCTCAATATGTTCAAATATTTTTTTTACAAAAGCATCTTCTTCCCCATAGTCATTTAAGTAATTGTACAAAGTCTCCTCTCCCAGAAGTTCTTCAAAAATATCTCTGGAAGACTTTTGCTGTCCTTTCCAATAAGCCAAAATTTCTGATTTGGCATAAAACTTCCAAGAAGCGGTATAAAAACGAGAAAAGTTTTTTAGAGCTTTAATGAACTCATCTACTCCAGCCTCTCTCGTCAAAGAAAGATAATTAAGGCCACTTTCACGCCTGACCATTGCTGAAGTAGGATATAAATTATTATGAATTGCGTGTTCCTCTTCATGAATTTGAAAAGCTTCCTGTAAATCGGGATTGTAATCTTCCGCAGAAACATTCACTAGTATAACTTTTTCATTTAAGACAGGGATGGGAAGCCCGCTGTTACACAAACAGGCAACAGTTGAGGAAAGCAATTCTTCTTCCTTTTCTTTTTTGTCAGAATCAATGGAAGCTAAGCCAAAATCTTCCGAATTATGTATTTTAAAAAGAATAGTCATGGGCATAACTTCAACTTCTACTTTTCCTTTAGGAAGTTGACCAAACAGTATATCAAAAAAAGCTTCTTGCCACTGGTCTTTGTGGTTCTTTTTTATTATATCAACTATTTTTTGTATAGCCTGATGGCTTGCTAAATAAGTTTCTAAAGCATCATAGAAAACCTGATTTAAAAATTTTAGAGAATGATTTTCTAGAATTAAGTTCAATTCCCTGTACAGTTCTTCGGAACTGGCATCCGGATTACTTCTTAGCAACCCTTCCATCGACAGTTGAGCGTCAGCAACACTTTCTCTAAAACGCTTTATTCTTGCCTTGAATTTTTTATATAAATCTGGCCTAGCAAAAAGTGGTGTTTTCCTGATCTCGGAGAGCATGTTGGCCGGATTAAAGTTTGCCATGTCAGGTATATCAATATGCCCACCCCTGATGAAAGACAAGGTGTGGGAATCCAGTTCCTCGGTCTTCGGTTCTGTTTCCGGATTAATTTCTTCCTCGTTTTTTTCTATAGTTTTTCTTGATTCATAATTCATAATTCTTGATTCAAAAATTTTAGATTTTTTCCAATTTCCCTCTTTCCACTAAAACTTCATAAAGCTGGTCAACTAACACATCATGAAAAGCATCCAAAACAGCCGGATTATTCATCTTAGAAACTTCTTTCACCGCTTCGGCCAAACCTTTGGTAAATGCGATGTTAACCAAGTCTTGGACTTTGGTTTTGAGTTCATCTGACAAATATGAGGGCGGCTCGCTTACCGGCGAAGGCAAGACGTTGTCTGTGGGCGGAAGTGAAGATTGTGGTAGAGGTGTAGAAGGCTGATAGCTTGGCGCAAACTCTTGCGCTTTTTCGCTCACAACTTCATGCAAAATGTCGCGTTCTTGAGTAACCGGCTGTTCGCCTTGAACTTGCTGAAGAGCTTTTTTTTCAGCCAGCCGCCTCTCAATATCAGCAATTTCTTGTTCCAAGTTAGTGGGTATTTCCATTGGATTAATCATAACATAAATGTAACAAAGAACACCAACCAAGTAAAAACGCAGGCAGTGTTGCTCAGAGGGCAGTAAAAGTTGCGAGGGGCATGGTTTGTCAACGACCCCTCCCCAGTTTTTCGAAATAAAACTGGGGAGGGGCTCTTGACAAGACGAGCAACTTTTTCTGATGACAAAACCTCGCTGGGGTTTTGGAAGTCCCGAAAAGCAATACTGTCTGCGTTTTAAAAAGGAAAAGTTATACTAGCTTGAAACTGTGAAAGCAATCACAACAACCGAGACAATCGCTAGAGCCAACCCTCCCCACTGGTGCTTTTTTAACTTTTCTTTATTGAAAATCAAGCCCAAAGCCGCCGCCAAAGCAATGTAGCTCTCACTAATTCCGGTAGCGATGGCAATCGGGATCAGGAGCATACTGTATGAAAAAGTAAGCCAAGCCATATTATCTAAAATACTGACGCCTAAAATAAGTTTCTTGGACTTGCGCCAATCTTGCCAGACTTCTTTCCAGCGCTCTGTGCGAGTTAAATGTACGGCCAAAACCGTAACAACAAAAGCATTGGTAAACCAGTTGACAACAATCGGGTTAATTTGCCTTGAGCCCCAGCCAAAAAGAAAGTTGGAAAAACCCATGGCAAGTGCGCCCAAAAGAGCGTAGATGACGCCCTTTTCCAGATTAATTTTTTTAAGATGAGCCAGGGATTTTAACGAAACTAAGAGTATCCCCAAAATTCCTAAAGCTAACCAAAGTATCTGCCAAGCAGTAAGAAACTCTTTCAAAACTAAACTTGCCAAAACAGTTGTAATAATAACTTCCAGAGCCAATACCGGCTCTATGACAGACATCTTGCCTTTGCGCAAACCCTCAAAATCAAACATTGCCGCAAAGAATATAACCACACTGGCGGCCAGCAAAAGAAACAAGTTAAGAGGGGAGGCTGTTATTAACTTTAAGTCTTTGATTGCCCAAGGAAAGAAACCGACCATGCCGGCAAATGTAATATAAAAAAGGGCGATGCTGTCGCCGAATCTGCGGGTGCTTTTTTGAATTAAAAAGTCACCGAAACCCCAAAAAACCAATGTCAGTAGCGCTAAAAATACGCCCATACATATGAGGTTCGCTAAGGAGTGGCAGGAGTGAGGCTGTCTTTTGCTTGTTGCAATTTGAACTCATCCTCAATTTTTTGAATCTCTTTGTCTACAATTTCGTCAGCGGCTTGCTCTTGTTTAGCTTCCAATTCCTTCCAATCATTACCCTGTTGTTCAAGATAAAGTTTAATGTCTAAAGCAATTCTTTGCAACTCAATTTTTTCTTTCTCTAAAGCATCAATCAAGTCAAAGATGTGATAATCAGGAATTTTATCCATATTATCAAGCAGAGCTTTTTTCAAGTCTTCCGCCAATGACGAATCAGCCAATAACTTGGCCAATCTTTCCTGTATTTCTTTTTGGATTTTTGGAGTCATAAAAATGTTTGTTTAAAAACCCAACTTAGCCAATTCTGCGGCTACGCGTGTAAACTTTAGCAAATATCCGCCCTGCATTTGTGTGTCTAAAATCCCGCTCTTTAGTCCCCATTCTTTGACGCGGGTCAACGCCTTTTTGTATTAAAAATCTTTTTGTTTCTCCCCAAACATGGTCTTTCATTCCCCACTCTAAAGCTTTTCCGGCTCCACCCTTTCCAGCTACAGCTTCAACCGCCTTTCCGCCAAGATACTTACCAACCACCCACTTCAGCATCAATCCTGCCAAAACAGCATCTACGGCAGTATAAATATATCTATGCCACCAGTTTTTGTCCAAAGATTGTCTTGAAAGTTTTATAAAATCAACCAAATCCTTTTTGGATTGGCCTTTTCTTAACTCGCCAATTTTTTCCCTCATTTTCTTTTCAACTTCCTGCATTTTTTCAGGAGAAATAACAGCTCCGCCATAAGCCGCTTTATATTCTTCAACCCAAGACTTATTTTTTAATTTTTCTTCAAGTTTAGCCAAGGCCAGAGCAACAATCTTATCTTCAACCTTTTGGTTATACTCTTTTTTTCTTTGCGAGATTTTGTCGCTTAGCCACATAATAGCCGCGTATCTGGCCTCTTTTTCACCCACACCATACTTTTCTTTAAATACTCGTTCTTCTCCCACTCTCTTTCTTTCAATCTCATGCGCTTCTTCCCAAGCATCGTCAAAGTCCAACAAACCCTCTTCTTGTTCAATAAGTTGGGCCTGGGCCTTAGAGTCAATACCGGCTTCTTTTGTGCCTAATCTGAATTTTTCAGCTTGGTGAGATTCCCACCAGCCCAAACCGCCGACAAAGCCCTTAGCTCTTTCGGCCAAAAAACCATTAACTTTTTTATAACCCTTACCCTCTTTTTGATTATGAATAAAACCGGACTCATCAAGATACTCTTCGCCGCTGGCAATTTTTTCTTCCGGTGTTCTTGTATCTATTGTTTCTTCTGTTTTCTTATCTTCCTTTTTATTTTCTTTCTTTCTTTTTTCAAAAAGACTTTTAACTCCCTTCTTAAACTTTTCACCCCAGCCTTGTTTCTTTTCTTTTAATTCCTCTTTTTTCTCTTCCGACTCCCCCTCTAAACGACTGATTTCCGGGTCATTCGGCTCTTCAAAAACCTCAACCTCTCTATCCCTTTCAGCTCTTAACTGTTTCTCCAGTTCCTCGTTTTCTGATTCCAGATCTGCTACCTCATCCCTATGCTCTTCCGCTTCTTCACGCACATCTTGTTCCTGCATATCTTTAAGAAGGTTTTCGGCATAGGCGCGTGAAAGAGTATTCCCACCCAACATCTCAATGTGTTTTTTAACGTCTTTTTCTTTGTCCTTAGACAGTTTCTCTCCCGGACCAAGCCCCCAAAGAATTCTCCACTTATGTTTTTCATCCAAACCACCAGAGGAACCGGCTATCGGACTTTGTTCTTGTGTTGATACGCTTCCGCCTAGTTCTGCCAGCTTCTGCCTAACTTTTTTCTCGCTTGAGTTATATTTACCGGCATACTCTTCAAGCAATTCTGCCGGCATTGATTCTTCATGTTTTGTAATCTCTGCTCTTTTTTCCATCCAATCTTCCTTCAAACGTTTGTAGTCTTCCGTGCCTTTTTCAGAACCGATCATATCTTTGTAAACTTCAAAAGCGGCAATTTGTTTTTGCAAATACGAAACCTCCAGACTTTTAGTGTCTTTGGTTTCTAAAACTTTTTCTATATTTTCTGGAATTTCAGCTTTATCCGGATTCGGATTGATTGTACCCAACTTAGTAATTTCTCCTCTCCCGAACATAATTAAATTTTAACATCTGCTGGCTTTTACGACAACAATGTTGTGGATAAGTAATAAACGCTAAAATTATTGTGATATAATAAAAAGACACTGATTTATGCCACTTACCCTAGATCAAAAATCAAGCAAGAAGATTATTTTTTTTGCAATTACCGCAATAGTCGTCTTCTTTAGAATCTTTCAAATAAATCTCTCTTCTCTGGGTGATTCTTGGCTGCCGGGAGTAATCATCGCAAGCGGTGGCATTCTTGGCGTAGCTTTTGTTTATCTTCTGGCCAGAGAATTGTTTAATTGGCAGATTGCCTCCATAGCCGCCTTTTTTACCGGCATATCAGCTTGGCATGTTGCCATATCAAGAGAAACTTTGTGGGCCAGTTGGATTTTAAACTTTTTTGTGCTTGCCTTATATTTTTTGTGGAAAGGCATGAGGGGACACCACAGATGCAATTTTATCTTCAGCGGCCTTTTTCTGGGCTTGAGTCTTTATTTGAGCTCTCCTTTCTATGTACCGCTTATAATAGTCCTGCTAGCCATACTCGCCTATCTTCACTTGTTGAAAAAGGATTTCGGTCGCGAGCAGTATCTTCACAGCCGCAATTTTTTGATTAAAGGTTTTGTCTGGATTGTGGTTTTGTCTTTAGCAGTTTTTATTGTTTTGCGTTTTTGGAGTATATTTGACTGGTCTTTTGGCCAGACAAAAGAAGTTGTCTCACCCTACGCACTTTCTTTAGTGATGGTGGTTCTGTTGGCAACCGGCCTATTTAGAAGCTTGCTTAAGTTAATCCGAAGTTTTAAACGCCATGGCCACTTTTCAGCAGTTCAGATAATAATTTTATCTTGGTTTTTTTTGGGACTGTTTTCCGAAGAAGCAATTTTCGCTCTGCCGGTTATCTTGATTTTGTCTGCCGAAGGTTGCTGGTGGTTTTTTTCTTGGCTTAAAAGCTGGTATGGAGTCTACGACAAGCATCCCCATGAAGCTTCATTGGTCTCTTCTTTAGCCATAACTCTATTTTTGGCCGGACTAACACTGCTGGAGTTCCGGAGTTACTTTGGGTTTTAATCTTAACCGATTTGATGTGTATGCCTCTTTTGCAGTTGACGGCGACAGTCCGACGCAAAAAAGAGGCATACACAAAAATCGGTGTTATCTAAATGAAGTCAGGCCACAAAACAAAACTTCTTACCGGCTTGATTATTTCTGTTGCGGTAACTCTGGCGGTAACCAGCAGTTGGAACGACTCTTTGATTGTTGATGAAATTCCGCATATAGGCGCCGGTTATTCCTATCTTGTTAAGCAGGATATGCGTCTCAATCCGGAGCATCCGCCCCTAGCCAAGGATTTAGCCGCCATTCCCCTGCTTTTCCTAAATTTAAAAAAGGGCGCTTTTGAAACAACCTTTTGGCTCAAGGACTTAAACGGTCAGTGGGAATTTGGCCGAAAATTAATTTTTGGTTCTGGAAATAATTTTGAATTAATCACCCGCTTAAGCCGTTTGCCGTTAATTTTATTTTTTGTCTTATCAGCAATTATTGTTTTTGTCTGGGCAAAAAAACTTTACGGCGATAAGGCCGCTTTTTTTGCTTTAATTCTGTTTTGTTTTTCAAGCACAGTCCTTGCCCACTCAAGATTCGTAACCACTGATTCAGCGGCTCTTTTTGGAGTCCTTTCCGCGACTTACTTTTTCACCCGTTTTCTTAAGAATCAAGATACAAAAAACTTGTGGTTTTCCGGAATTACTCTGGGCATAGCTTTGTTGGCTAAATTTTCAACTTTTTTACTTTTGCCTTTCTTTTTTGTCATTGCCATTGCTTGGATTTGGTTCTCAAGAGGCAAAATTTTTGAGAATCCCGGGGAATATTTAAATGTCATAAAGAAAACAATTTTTATCTTTCTGATAGCTTTTGCCGTTGTCTGGACAGTTTACGGCTTGCAAATGCTTAATTATCCGGCCGAAAGACAGCAAAGTGACACTCAACAAAATCTGCAAACATTTGGCAACAGACTTTTAGCAGAACCGGTAGTTTGGGCTTCTGACAAATCCGTTTTAAGACCGCTCGCTCAATACGGCCTCGGCCTTTTAATGGCCGCTCAAAGATCAGCCGGCGGCAACACAACATACTTTCTGGGGGAGGTGTCCCGTTTTGGCTGGTGGTATTATTTTCCGATAGTTTACTTTATCAAAGAGCCCTTGGCTTGGTGGGGACTCGCGCTCATTGCCGTATTGGCAATAAGCTTTCAAGTTAAAAATTTAAAATTTAAAGTTAAAAGTATCAGAAATTGGGGACAAGAATATTTTACCGAACTGGCTATGCTTTTATGGCTGGCTATTTACTGGTACACAAGTTTAAGAAGTACTCTAAATATTGGTGTCAGACATCTTCTGCCCATTTATCCATTCACAGTTATTTTAGTTTCCGGCCAGTTGGTAAAAATTTGCTACAAGTTCAAAAAATTACTTATAACCTGCAACTTAATACTTATAACATTGCTTGTCTGGTACATTTTTGAAAATCTTTATGTCAACCCCTATTACTTGACCTACTTCAATCAAACAGTCGGCGGACCGTCAGGCGGCTACCGCTATGTTGTTGACTCCAATCTTGATTGGGGCCAGGACTTAAAAAGATTTGCCGATTGGGTAAAGAAAAACAACATTCCGAAAATTGAGTTTGACTACTTCGGCTGGGCCGACCCGTATTATTATCTGGGAAACCGATATGAAGCTCTTAACGGAACTAAATATCTTAATGCCGTAGATTTCGCCGCCAAAAACCAGACAGACGGTTGGTTAGCCGTGTCTGTTTCTTTTTTGCAGTCGTCGCAAGGTTCGCCGGACCAATACAAGCCCGTCAACTATCTTTGGCTCCAAAAGCACACTCCTGTTACCACCATCGGCAACTCAATCTTTGTTTACAAAATTTCCTACTGAAAAGTTCAATTTCTCAGGATAAAAAACCTTCCTAAAAAATTAGGAAGGCATTACTTTTCGAAGGTGTTTAGCTGTCAGCTCTTTTTCCAGTTTAAGCCTTAAAAAATCGTCGCGGTCTTTTTCTAAATCAGCAAGCCAGTTATCCCACCGTTCTTTTTCTGCCTGATTTTGGACCCAGACTGTTACCTCTTCAACCTCAACAAAAGTATTTCTGCTTTTGCGAAAAAGTGTCCTTTCGAAGAAAGGGATATTAGCTGAAACAGCCGTACCCTCAAGGGAGACATCTGTTTTAACCCTAACCCGGCCAAGATGTTCCGGCCTGACTTCTAAACACACACTTATTTTTCCATCTGACAGACCTTGAATGAAGACATCTCTAAAGTAAATAGAACCAGTATCTTCATTCAAAAAATCGGAACCAAACAGTTTCCTGTGACCAAGAACTGAACCAAAAGCTGTTTTTTCCAAACTAGCCGGCAAACTAGGCCAAAAGAAAAAATATATAACAAGGCCCATTACAAACAAATAAGTAGTTACTAACAAAAAACCTAGTAAGCTAGAACCTGCTTTTGCCGTAAGACTGTTTTTCCCCTCTTTCATAAAACTCCTTATTTTAAAGTTTCAAAAACCGCTTTATCTTAGAAAATATACAGCAATATGTCAAGGCCTTGGTATAAAAACAAAAAACCGACGCTAGCCGGTGGTTTTAACCTAAGGGTCATATATATTCACTAAGTCAGTTTACCGTAAAACCGTAAAAAAGATCTTCTAAAAATTTGGCATAAGCTGGGTCTAACGGCCTAACCCACTCCAATAAGCTGTATGAGACTAGCGACCTAGCGGAATCTGGGGTCAGTTTTTGCAACATGAAAGAAATAACCGCCTTGATTTCCTGAATTGTTGGCACATCGAACGGGTCAGCTCTAAGACTCCCTAAATAGTCTCGAAAAACAGAAACTATTATTTCGGTCCCCGACACTGAATTAAAAGAGAATTTACTATACAATAAAGGCTCCCATAATGTACGGTATTTATTGCCTCTCCGGGCCAAATAACCAAAAGCATTTCTAGTTTCCCACCTGTTCTCAACAACAATTGATGGTAGTACTTTAATGATATTGCAAATTTTTTCAGCTACTTTATCTGCTTTGTCTTTCTTTTCAGAGTCTACAAAACTAATCATCTCTTTTTCCAACTCTTTTAAAGCGTACTCTATGGATTCTATGGAATATATTTCTTTATACTCAAATCCGCAATTAAAAACTTGCAGTGTCCCGTCGCGTGAAAACAATAACACCGTACCACCTGAAGTTTTGAAGGCAACAGCAGTGCTGACAAACTTTTGAGCCGGTTTACCCGATGCTTGTTCAATCACAGCCAATTCGTTGTCGCTGATTTTATCAATCGTTTGCCAAGTGTATTGACTTAAATTTTGAGCCGTTATCGGAGTAGGAACCAAAGATAAAATGATCAGAAACAGTAACATCAAATTTGCTTTTTCCACAGCCTAGACCCTAATATGTAATTTTTTAAGAGCTGTTTTGTACTATATAACTTTTACCCAACTCTGTCAAACTCTAATGAACTCGTAGGTCATTAGAAAAAAACCGACGCTAGCCGGTGGTTTTAGTTTTTCTATAATGAAAGAATTGGTAAAGATTTAAAACCAGAAGAATACTGCCAAGAACATCCGGAATCAACAGATACCAAGAGCCAAGCGTTACGGCGTAACCTATTCTGGACACATTGGCAAAAGCAACCAAGATCAACAGTAAAATTGGATTACCGCATCTTTTTTCACGGTAATTTTTTACAACCTGCGCTGTTAAGCCAACTGTTACCAGTAATACCCCAAATATCAGTGTTAAAGTGCCAAAAAAGTTCTCTAACGCCATCTGTCACCCGTCTTTTAGATATTTTGGAACCATAGAACATTTTGGTTGAAATCGCAACATATAAGTTGTAAGTTATGGAATATGCGTCCCGCGCTTAATAAACGCAAAAAACTTTATCATATATGTGCGGAATAGCCGGATATATCGGCAAAAAAGAGGGTTTGGAAACCGTTTTAGAAGGCTTGAAAAGGGTGGAATACCGAGGCTACGACTCGGCTGGAGTTTTGTTTTTCCAAAACGGCAAACCTGTATTACTAAAAAGACACGGCAAGTTGGCAAACCTTGAAACAACACTCGTTTCAAAAAAATCTCAAGAAAACTTGCCAGTTATCGGACATACCCGCTGGGCAACTCACGGCATGCCAAATGAAGTCAACGCTCACCCTCATCACGACTGCAAAAAAGAAATATTTTTAGTTCATAATGGTATTATTGAAAATTATCAGGAACTAAAAGATAAACTCACAAAACTCGGCCATAAATTCAGGTCGCAGACTGACACGGAAATCGTTACCCATTTGTTGGAAGAAAATTTAAAAAAAACAAAAAATTTTAACGAAGCGTTAAAAAAGTCTCTGCGGGAGATAGTTGGCGCTTATGCTTTTGCTATCGTCTATACAAAAGAGCCGGACAAAATATATTTCGCTAGACTGGGTAGCCCA
>JACOZX010000043.1 GCA_016181105.1 Candidatus Yanofskyibacteriota bacterium | reverse complement strand
CTGGTGGTGGGAGTTGAACCCACAATCCCTTACGGGCGACGCATCTTAAGTGCGTTGCGTATGCCGTTCCGCCACACCAGCTAAGGTTTTCTAGATTAACCTCTTTTATAAATTTTATCGTGATGAGCAAAATCTAGCAAACGAATCTCGTTCTGACAAATTTCATATATTAGCACATGAGAATCAACATGAATTCTACGGTAGTTCCGCAACGCATTTCTTAACGGTTTTCCCAAAGTCGGTTCTTTAAAGATTTTTATAATTTGTTTTTCCAGTTTCTTGAGCAAACTTTGTTTTTTTCTTTTTAAGGACTTCAAAACAGTCTCAAACTTAGGGGAGACTACTAAAACGTAGGGGTTTGCTTTTGCCATCGCTGATTACAGGTTAAAGATGGCGCAAGTAGTTTTTAAATTCTTTTAGAGAAGCAAATCTTTTGCCCAAACCTTTGTCCAGAGAGAGAGAGCTTTTTTCAATTTTTCTAATGACCGAAGACGTGAGTTGATCTTTTGCCAATTCTGCAACTGTTTTCTTAAGCAAAACTATGTCTGAAACCAGTTTATAGTATTCGCTACGGGTGATATTTTCATTTTTAGTCAACATAAATCCATATTATCAAAAGTCTTTGTTAAAATCAAAGCCCCCTGAACTCTTTTTTGCCCATTCTACCGCCTCGGCTAAAGAATGAAAAGTGCCGGCGTCAATCCAAAAACCGTTCACAAATTCGGCTTTCATTTTTTTATCTTTAATGTAAGCGTTATTTACATCTGTAATTTCAAGCTCGCCGCGAGCCGACGGCTTAAGCGTACGGATAATGTCAAACACTTTTGAGTCATATTGATACAATCCGGTAACAGCAAAAGGAGATAACGCTTTTTTGGGTTTTTCAATTATCCCGGAAACTAGTTTGCCTTTGAGGGTAGCCACACCGAACCTTTCCGGATCAGGAACTTTTTTTAAAAATATCCTTGCTCCGCCGGAAAAAGTTTTGATTGCTTTAGAAAAAGTATCTTCAAAAACATTGTCGCCCAAAATTACAGTCATCAAGTTTTTGCCGACAAACTCTTCAGCCAGTAAAAGAGCGTGAGCTATGCCCAAGGCTTCTTCTTGCACCCTATAGGTAAAGTTCACCCCAAAGTCTCTGCCCGAACCCAGGTATTCTATAAAATCCCCCGAGTGCTCACGCCCGGAAACAATTAAAATGTCTTTTATACCAGACCTAGAAAGAGTGTTTAGCGGGTACTCAATCAAGGCCCGGTCAAAAACGGGCAATAAACTTTTGTTTACCAAGTTTGTCAGCGGCCGAAGGCGTGTGCCGTTACCCCCGGCCAAGACTATCCCTTTCATAGAGGCACCGGCGGGAATTGCACCCGCGCATAGGAGTTTTGCAGACTCCCGCCTTGCTACTTGGCTACGGTGCCTTAATTCTTAACTTTCTCAACCAGTTTTTCTATCTTCGCCGCCCTTTCCTCTGTTTCATCCAGAACAAAAAACAACTTGGGAACTGGCCGCATTTGCAATTTTTTATTCAACGTCTGCTGAAAAAAGTATATATTTCTGTTAATGTTTTCCAAAACTTCTTTAGCAACATCTAAAGGGAAGACCGAGACGTAAACTCTGGCATGGTTATGATCCTCTGAAATAACTACCCGGGTTACCGTAACCAAAGCTTCAAAATCAAGATCAAGTTCGCGATGCAAAATTTTTCCCACTTCATCTCTGACTAAATCGCCAATCTTTTCTTTACGATACAACGACATAAAAAATTAATAAGAAATAAATTTTTAACTTAGAGCGATCTTTTTATTTTTTCCTCTTCGTAAACCTCTAAGACGTCTCCTTCTTTAATATACATGTTTGGAGAAATTGACTGACCAAAGTCAACTCTTAATCCGGCCTCCAAACCTTCGGCAACTTCCTCAACATCTGCTTTTTGCTGTTGAAGTTGACCAAGTTTTCCCTTGCTTATTGTGTTGTTGCTTCTTAATACATCCAGCAAAGCTCCCCTTTTAATTTTACCGAAAACTACTTTTCCTCCCACCACCTGACTCTTGGTATCTTTCTTGAATAGAGCCAAGATTTTAAGTCTGCCAAGCGTTATCCTGTTAATTTCGGGGTCTAAAAGGTCAGACATTTTTCTTTTAACCTCCTCCACCAGTTCATATATTATATCAAAGGATTCCACAACAACTCCTTCTCTTTCTGCCATCTGACGAAGAGAACTACTGACTGGAACGTGAAAACCGACAACCACCGCTTTGGTTGCTATGGCTTTTTTAATATCACCCTCGGAAATATTACCGACGCCATAATCCACAACCTTGTACCCGACTTCTTCTGATTTTATCGTCCTCAAAACTTGGTCAATTGCCTCAAGAGAACTTGAAACATCGGCTTTCACAATCAAGTTGAGGTTCTTGTTTTTACTCTTTTCCGGACCGCTTTCTTGGACAAAAATTACCGGCTGACCCAACATTGAATTATCTTTGGCCAATTTTAAAGCCTCTTCTCTGGATTCAGTCTTTTTTACAATTGAGCCCAGAACCGGGGGAGTGGCCCAACCCAAGACAACTGCCGGCTGAGAAGGTCCGACCTTTGTTAAACTCTTACCCAAAAAATCGGCCATTGATTTAACTCTGACGGCCTCTGACCCAGTCACAATCCAGTCGTTGACATGAAAAAAACCGCTTTTTACCAAGATTGTAGCCACGTAACCACGTCGGCTGTCAAGATGGGAATCAATTATAACTCCGGTGGTGGAGGTGTCATCTGATTTCAACTCTTCCAACTCGGCTACCAAAAGAATCATCTCTAACAAAGAATCTATGCCTTGTCCTGTTTTCGCCGACACTTCAACTGCCGGAACTTTGCCGCCCCACTCTTCTATAAAAACACTATTTTCAGAAAGTTCCTGCTTAACTCTTTGCACATTGGCATTCTCCTTATCCACTTTGTTTATGGCAACAATAAAAGGAGTCTGGGTGTCTTCAATAATTTTGATAGCTTCCTTCGTCTGTGGCTTGACTCCCTCATCCGCCGCTACAACCAAAATGGCTATATCGGCTACATTAGCGCCTCTGGAGCGTATGGCTGAAAAAGCTTCGTGGCCGGGCGTATCCAAGAATGTAATCATCTTTCCGTTAGATTCTACTTGATAAGCTCCGATATGTTGGGTAATCCCGCCGGCTTCGCCTTCGGCAATTTTAGTCTTGCGGATATAATCCAAAATTTTAGTCTTGCCATGGTCAACGTGTCCCAAAACAACCACAATCGGTGGTCTAACTTGTAAATTTTGTTTTTTATCAGTAGTTTCAGCACTCATATTTGGTTGAGAAAATATAGCATTTTATACTCTTTTCGGCAAGTTAAGACTCGCAAATTACCAATTAAAAAGCCCTAACTTGCGTTAGGGTTTATTAATTTTTGAACCTTTTCTTCCACAGCAGGAGAAAAACTGGCTTTGGGGTTATCTTTGTATATTTCCTCTACAATCCTTCTGCATATCGGGGCGGCAAGTAAACCTCCTGTTTGTCTAGCACCGATGCTCTTGGGCATGTCGTAGCCAAGCCTAACTCCAATCGTATATCCGCCGGCTCCCGGGGTAAAGCCAAAAAACAAAACGTCACGAGATTCATTTGTAGTTCCTGTTTTTCCGGCAACTTTTTGCTCAATACCTTTGAAAGTTAGTTTGGCCGTTCCAATTTCGGTAACCGCTCTCATTAAAACTGTCATGTCTTCGGCAACTTCGGGAGAAAGAACGTTTTTTGCTGCCGGTTCTTTTTGGTAAAGAATCTTGCCTTCGGAGTCGGCAATTTCGTAAACAATTACCGGTTCGTAATAAGAGCCTTGGTTTGGAAAGACGGAAAAGGCGGCTGTAAGCTCCAAAAGACCGACCGACGAAGCGCCAATGGCTGTCGGCAGATATGGATCAAGTTTGCTTTTTATGCCCATCTCGTGAGCTGTCTCTATGACCTTCTTAATGCCGATCCGGCTAGCCAAAAATATCGTCGCAACATTTCTGGAGAGAATAAATCCATCGCTAGTGTCGATGAGACCCATAAAGTCGGGATGAGATTTTTCACGGTAATTTTTAGGACTCCACCATTTTAAGACCTGCCCATGAAAACTTTTTGTGTCTGGCAAATGAATTGGACAGTCGCAGATTTTATCATTAAATTTCCAGCCTTCTTTCAAGGCAGTGGCATAAGTAAAAATTTTAAAAGCCGAACCCGGCTGCCGAATGGCGGATTGCTGAACTGCCCGGTTATATTTAGTTTCAGCAAAATCATGCCCGCCGACAACCGCCGCTATCTTACCGGAAAAATTTTCAATCACCACCACCGCGCCTTCAAGCTTTTCTTTGTCATTTTTCCAGTCAGAATTTAGTTTTGCCAAATGTTCCTTCAGGACTTCAGTTGCAATTTTTTGTATACGGCTGTCTATGGTTGTCTTAACTTTCAGGCCGCCTCTGTGCCAAATCTTTTCGCTATCATAGCCTTTCTCCAAGAGAACACGGCGAACAAAATCTTTAGCATAAGCAAAACTCGGTTCCGTTTTGGAAACATTTAAGCTGATTCGTTCGAGCTTGAGTTGCTCATATTCTTCTTTTGTTATGAATTTGTTTTCAGCCATCAGCATCAAAACTCGATTCCTTCTTTCAATAGCTGCTTTCTCCTGATTTATCGGCGAGAATCTGGCCGGAGATTTGATTAACGCCGCTAGAATTGCCGCTTCAGGGATAGTAAGGTCTTTCAATTCTCTGCTAAAGTAGTAGCGGCCGGCTTCAACTACGCCGAAACGGCCGTGGCCTAAATAGACATAGTTGACATAGGCTTCAAAAATTTCTTCTTTGCTGTAATGCTTTTCCAACTGCACGGCTAAACGGGCTTCTTTCCATTTTCTTTTGTATCTTACTTCTCTGTTTCTGAATTCTGGCACCTCATTTTCATATAGCTGGCGGGTTAACTGCTGGGTGATAGTGCTTGCTCCGGAAACTGTTCTTCTGGCTAGCGTGTTGTGCACGAAAGCCCTGACTATAGAAATTGGGTCAATGCCAAAGTGATAAAAACTGTAAAAAAACCTTTCATCTTCAGTCGCAAGTATGGCGTTTTTGACAAGCGGAGGGATATCTTTAAATTTTACCGGGTCACGGTTTTCATAGAAGAATCTGCCGGCAATTTTTTCGTCTTTTGAGTATATGTAGGACGAACGATTAAGTTTGAGGTCAGAAAGTTTTTTGATATTCGGCAAGTCGCTGGTTTTAAAGTACGCGTACAGGAAAAAAATACCGCCAGTGGCTATTACCAAAATGACTATTGCGCTTAACACCAAAAACAGGTAAAAGACGACTTTCTTAATCAATTCCACTTGCACCTCTTTTCAAAGTACAATTTTTACTGTTGAATAAGTTATCACTACTGGAGGCCTTTGACAATGGTTACAAAAAGAGCCGATATCGCTGTGATTGGCGCAGGAGTTGTTGGCTGCGCAGTCGCAAAGCGTCTTTCGGAAACTCAACCAGGTAAAAAAATAGTTGTTTTGGAAAAGCTGGGTGGTGTTGGGCTTGAAACAAGCAGTTTAAACAGTGGTGTCTTACACTCTGGTATTCATCAAGACCCGAACTTTTTGAAGTCAAAATTAGCAAGAGAAGGCAGTAAGTTAGCGGCAGACCACCTTAAAAGCCGACGCTTGCCAGTAATGCACTGCGGGATGCTGATAGCTGTCTCTTTGGAATCTCTAAGACGTGGACTGTACAAAGAGTGGCTGGACTTATGGCGACTGGTAAAAAGGGGCAAGGAACAAAAAATAAACTTAAAGTTTCTGACGTCTTTCGGAATCAAAAAAATTGAGCCAAACATCAGAGCTCTGGGAGGAATTTTTATACCGGACGTCTGGGTTATTGATCCCACAATTTTTGTTAATGTTCTTTATCAAGAAGCAAGAGCAAGAGGAGTTGATTTCTTTTTTGAAAGTCCAGTTCTATCAGTAGCCAAAAACAGTGACTCCTACTTACTCCACACGCCGGATAAAGAATTCAGTGCAAAAGAAGTTATTAATTCGGCCGGCCTTTACGCCGATGAAGTCGCCCAGATGGCCGGCTTCGGACAATACAAAATTTATCCTTGGCGTGGTGAATATTATGAAGTGCTCGGTGAAAAGAAAAACTTGGTCAGCCGCTTGGTTTATCCGGCACTGCCTGCCAACTATCCGGGAAAGGGGATACACTTTAGCCCCCGGGTTGACGGCAGATTATTTGTCGGTCCAAATGCCAAACTTGTGCCAAGAAAAAATTATTACACGGAAGAAAAGACTCCGCCTGAAGAATTCTTAAAAGCTGTCAATCGTTTTTGTCCTCAAATAAAAAAGGAGGACTTAGTCTGGGCCTACTCCGGCATCAGACCAAAGTTAACCAACTCGGAAGAATCAGATTTTATTATAAAATTAGAGTACTCTTACCCTCATTGGATAAATTTGATTGGTATTGAATCGCCCGGTCTATCTTCAGCCATAGCCATAGCCAAATACGTAGATAAACTTTTGTAAAATTAAAACCCTCTGCGGGTTTTTTCTTTTTGCTCTATTGGCGGAAGCGGGAGGATTTGAACCTCCGATACCCTTTCGGATATACCGCATTTCGAGTGCGGCCCATTCAACCGAGCTCTGGCACGCTTCCAATTTGCTAACCCTATCATTTTTTGGCCTTTTTTCAATCAAAAAAGCGGATGACCGCTTATTGAATCTCATCGGCAAAGTCTGGAGTTACGGTTGGTATTGAAAAAACCATAATATGAAAACTGTTGTTGTGGAACTCGTCTCTGGCATGAATAAGCAAAAGATTCTGCAATTCAAAAAGGTAATCTTTGATCCAGCATATTTCACTTCTGGTTAAACCCTTGGTACTGATATCAAAAGTAGCTCCGGTTAGATGGCTAGACTGGCGATAAGGATTAGACTCGTCCCAGATTGCATTAGGATTCCTTTTAGCCAAAGCCTTCTGATATTTCCTGTGTCTGACAAGGCTTGTAATTTTTATTTTCTTTTTCAAACCCTTTTTGTTTTTCTGTGTTTGTTCGTAAAAGTCCTTGCCTAGCTGGTTAATGAAAATCAAAGTCCAAGGACTGACAAAATGGGTTCTGCGATCTAAACTGCGGTCAATAAAGTAATATTGACCGGATATTGGCACTGAAACCAACTTATTTA
>JACOZX010000042.1 GCA_016181105.1 Candidatus Yanofskyibacteriota bacterium | reverse complement strand
TTTGTTTGGCAAAAGAGTGGTTGAGTTGGACTTGGCGGCAATTTTATCCGGCACCCGTTTCCGGGGCGACATGGAGGAAAGATTAAAAATGATTATTGACGAAATCAAGGATAACAGAGACAAGTTGATTACCTTTATTGACGAGATACATCTTTTGGTCGGCATAGGTTCGGGTGGGGAGTCAAGCATGGATGCGGCCAATATTTTTAAGCCTTCATTGGCTCGCGGGGAACTTCATGTTATGGGAGCAACGACTTTGAAAGAATACAAAAAATATATTGAAAAAGATCAGGCTTTGGAAAGGCGTTTCCAACCTATTACGGTACCCGAGCCCACCGTGGAACAAACGATAGAAATTCTTAGGGGTCTGCGCGATAGATATGAATCGCATCACCGCATCAAGATTTTAGACGAATCTTTGATTGCCGCGGCGGAGCTTTCCAACAGATACATTACTTCCAGATTTTTGCCGGATAAAGCCATTGATCTGATGGATCAGGCCGCGGCCAGAGTCAGAATACAGTCTACCGTTGAGCCGGATGAAGTCAGGGGCATGGACGAAAAAATACACTCGTTAAAAAAAGAGTTAGAGGCTGTCCAGCGCTCAAAGAAAACTAAAGAAGCGGAGGCGGTAAAAAAAGAAATTTTTGACCTTGAGAAAAAAAGAGAAAACTCTTTTGATAAATGGCAGGAACAGAAAGCCAGGACAATACCCGAAGTTAACACTAAATCAATTGCTGAAGTCGTTTCTAAACTGACGGGCATACCGGTCAGCGATCTGACGGAAGAAGAAAGAGACAAACTTTTAAATCTTGAGAAAAAATTGAGCGCCAGAGTAATTGGCCAAAGCGAAGCTATTGAGGCGGTATCACAAGCGGTTCGCCGCTCCAGAGCCGGTCTAGGGGATCCCAGTAGGCCCATTTCCTCCTTTTTGTTTCTGGGTCCGACCGGTGTTGGTAAGACCGAACTTTCCCGTTCGCTGGCCTTTGTTTTGTTTGGCGATCAGGAGGCAATGGTCAGATTAGACATGTCTGAATATATGGAGAGGCATAATGTGGCCAGGCTGATAGGCGCGCCGCCGGGATATGTGGGCTATGAAGAGGGCGGTCAGCTTACGGAGGCCGTCCGCCGCCGTCCGCATTCAATCATACTTTTGGATGAAATTGAAAAAGCTCATCCGGATGTCTTCAATATTTTGCTTCAAGTTTTAGAGGACGGCCGCTTGACTGACGGCCAGGGCCGTTTAGTTGACTTTTCTAATACCGTCATAATTGCCACTAGTAACATTGGTTTTGAGTTGATTCAACATGAGTTTGATAAAGAAGAAAAGAAAAGAATGGCCTACGAGGAATTGAGAACAAAAATCAAAGAAGAGCTTAAGCATCATTTTAGACCGGAATTTCTTAACCGTATAGACGAGATAATTGTTTTTAGAAGCTTATCCAAAGAACAGATCGGTCAGATTGTAAAACTTCAGTTGGCTGTTTTAAAATCAAAACTAAACCATGCCGGTTTTGGTTTAGAAGTAAGCCAGTCTGCGGTTGATGCTGTCGTTGAAAAAGGCTACGACCCGCATTTTGGGGCTAGGGAGTTAAGGCGGATTATTCAAAGAGAAGTTGAAAATAGGATTTCTGACATGATACTTAAAGACAGGCCCAAGAGGGGCATGGTGATAAATGTGGATTTTAAAAACAAAGAGTTTGTTTTATCATTAAAGTAGGGAATTAACTATGTGTAGACAAGACTTAATGTTAAAAAAGGTATTTCTAACTGGGGTAACTTGTATTTTTTCTTTTGTTTTTTGGTTTAAGGTAAATCTGTGGATTGATGATCCTTTAAGATTTCGGGATATTAATATTTGGCTCTGGCCGGCTGTCATACTTATTATTTTTGTTGCTTTATTGGCTTTGTCTTTTTTGCTTTTGCCAAGGCTTTATAAACTTCTTGCCATTTTTTTTAATCTTGCTATTTTTTTGATATTTTTTGGTGTGGACCAGGTTATTTTAGCCGGTGCCGGTTTGGCGTTGTTGATTCAGCTGTCGGCCGTCAGCGCGGTGAAAAGTTCGGGTGACAACAGTCTGCGTTTCAAGTTTATTCCGGCCTTGAAGTCAGGAGTTTCCAGAGTTCTGACAAGTGTTTTTATTCTCATTTCTTTTGCTTATTTTTTAAGCCCCGGTGTTCAAGCTTCTTCAAAAAGCCAGGAATTGCCGCAGGGCATAAAAAAAACAATTCAAATAGTAATCGGCAACTATATCGGTGAGAACCTGGAAATTCAAAACCCGCGCCTTAAAGCCGAAACGAATAATTATGTTATTAAACAAATTACAAACTTTTCAAAACCTTATTTTAAATTTTTACCTCCAATCTTAGCTTTTGGTATGTTCTTGATTTTGCAGGGCGTTAGCTTTGTTTTTATCTGGCTCGCTATACTGCTTGCTTTTATAGTTTTTTCTATTTTTAAAGTTTCGGGCTTGGTTAGAATTGAAAAGAAGCCCAAAGAAGCGGAAGTTTTAGTTTTTAATTTATGAACAAAGACTACTACACAATCTTAGGCGTATCATCCGGTGCCAGTCAGGAAGAAATTCAGCGGGCCTACGAAAATATTGTTTATAACCCAAGCGTGAATCAGTCCAGAGAGATAATGTTTGAAGTCGAGGAAGCTTATACGGTTTTGTCAGAGCCGGAGTTACGCTTGCAGTATGATCAAATTTATAAAATGCAGCCAAATTTGTTAAGAAATTTTGACGGTTTGGATATTTCAAAAGCAAGCCAGAACTTAAAAATTCCTAAACTAAACCAAGCACACGCCGAGCTTGCAAGGGTTGGCCTAGGTGATTTGGAAGACTCTTTGTCTGAAAATATTTTTGAGACAATACACAGCATTTTTTCTGATATTGTCAAAATGTCTGAAGACGGTAAAACTGTGAAAATTGAAACAGATAATACTACGGAAGATGTTTTTGTGGATTTGCGTTTGAACCACAAGGAAGCTGTCGCAGGCGGTTATAAGGCGTTGGAGTACACTTGTTATATAGAATGCTCCGAATGTTCAAGATTTGAAAAAAACAGTGACTTTGACGCTTGCCCTAAGTGTAACGGCGGAAAAAGGATTAAAGTTTTAAGAAGGGTTGAAGTCAAGGTTCCGCCTAAAGTTAAAACCGGCACCTTGCTGAAAATAAAGGAGGAGGGGAATCAAAATCAAGCCGGCCTGTCCCGCGGAGATTTGTTGGTCAGGATATTGATTTCTAAAAAATGAGCGAGTTTTTCACAAAAGCCCTTTTGGGCGTGAATGATTTTTCCAAAAACTTGACGGCCAACTTTAGTTTGGAAAAGTTTGATACGAATATTCTTGTCGCTTTGTTTTTGTTGGTGATAATTTTTCTAGTTGCCTTTAGTTTAGGTAAGACTAAAATTCTTTTGGCCATCTTGAGCACTTATGTTGCTTTGTTTTTGCTGGTTATTTTCCCTTTCATTTTTCAAATTGAGAAGTTTTTTGGCAATTGGTTCGGTCTGTCGGCTGTTTTTTGGACGCGTTTATCTGTTTTTATTTTATTTTTTGCTGTTTCGCTGGCGATTTTAAACAAGTCAATTTTAAAACCGAGGATGTCAATGCAGGAGTCTTTCATGGCGTTTTTGGATTCTGCCAGCCAGTCTAAGCTGGGCCTCTCATCTCTGGTTTTAACCTATTTTGGCACACCAAAGGCTCTGTTTATATGGGCGGTTTTGCCATTGCTGGCGTTGATTTTTTTAAGAAGAAAGAAGGCGGTGTAGCTTACAAGTAAGTTTGTAAAATATTGTTTTTTCCGGACACTCGCTTTTTTCCAGCGAAAAAGCTCGCTCTTCGTGAGATGTGGATTCTGTCCAGCAGACTGTCCAGACCACGCCATTGAACTTACAGCTTATCCGTCCCTATGGGACGAATGGGCTGTAAGATTCAATGGCTAGCAACCTGCCTGTCGGCAGACAGGTCCACAGCTCACAGAGCCTACAAAAACAATATTTTACAAACTTACCAGATGACTTTAGACTATTTGACAGAAAATACACAAAACCTTTGATATTAACTGAAAAATATAACTTATAAATTATGACTAAAGCAGTTATTTTTGACCTTAACGGCGTCTTTGTCCAAAGCCCCAAACTAAGCGAAAGATTTTGGGATGAGTTTGGTGTTCCTGCAGAAGAATTTTTGCCGGCGCTTAAAGAAATAATGGCAAAAGTCAGAATGCCTAATGCTGGAAGTTCTTATGCCTACTGGAAACCCTATTTGGACAAATGGAATATTGGTTTGTCTAAAGAAGAGTTTTTTAACTTCTGGTTTAGCGCTGAAAAAGAAGCACCAGAAATGACTAAATTTGCCAGAGAATTAAAAAACAGAGGAGTTAAAATATTTATACTTTCCAATAATTTTATTGAAAGAACGGCTTTTTATGAAAAGAATTTTCCGTTCCTTAAAGAAATAGCTGACAAGATTTATTATTCTTGGCAAACAGGATTTGTTAAACCAAGCAAAGAAGCCTATTTAAAATTATTGACTGAAAATAACCTAAAACCCGAGGAGTGCCTTTATTTTGATGATTCTAAAGAAAATACCGAGATAGCTTCTGAATTAGGCATTAAGTCCCATGTCTTTAAAAATACTGCAGAATTGGAATCAGAGCTTAAAAAAGAATTTAGTTTAGAGGGACTTAACACTAGTGAACCCAATAATCTATAAATGAATAAAAAAGTTTATATAATTCATGGCTGGGATGGGAGTCCGAACGAGCCGATGTTGCAGTGGCTCAAAATTTCGCTGGAAGAAAAAGGCTACGAAGTTTTTGTTCCGGAAATGCCGGAGCCGGCGGTTCCTAAAATTGAAAGCTGGGTCGGTAAGTTGAAGGAAGTTATATTACTAAACGAGGAAACTGTTTTTATCGGCCACAGTATTGGTTGTCAGGCTATTTTGCGCTACCTAGAAACATTAAACGAGAACATAAGAATTGCCGGCGCTGTTTTGATTGCTCCTTGGATGGAGTTGGACAAGCAGACGGAAGAGGGGCAAGAGGTGGTGGAGATAGCTAAGCCGTGGATGGAAACGCCCATTAACTTTCAAAAAGTGAAATCCCATCTTGGAAAAGTTGTGGCAATTTTTTCTGATAATGACCCTTTTGTGCCTCTTAGCCAAAAAGATTTGTTTGAAAAGGAGTTGGGTGCGGAAATTATAATTGAAAGCGGCAAAGGACACTTCACCGTAGGTGATGGTATTGACAAGTTGCCATCCGCATTGAAAGCGGCTACACAAGTTTGACAAAGTAGTAGAAGTACGTTACAATGCAAGTTGCTCAATTCGGATTCAAGTGGGAATTTAGGGAGGTTCTATGGAAAGTGGTAGAAAACAGGAAGAGGAAGAATTTTTGCAACGAGCAAAAGAAGCGGCACTTTGGATATTGGAACGTGACAACGATCCGCCGGAGTTAATAAAGGTGGGTGATAGTTACGACTTTTTAGAAGCTGGACTACAATTTCGCTATCGTCCGGAGGGTTGGCATTACAACGACAATCCTTGGCGAGAAGACAATATGCGGAGGGTTGAGCATCGCGAGGGTCTGGTTGTAATTGCTAAGTGTCCTCGCCATGGAGGGTCGCGGGTCAGTTTCACTATTCCCACGATGCCGTTGCGGGTTATGGAGCGTTTCGGTAGGTTTATCCGTTGTACATTATGCTCGGAAAAAACAGTAGTGGTGCGCCTACCGGAGCGACCATGTCCGGGAGGCGGAACCTATATGGCGGCAAATTATTGTGCCAATTGCGCCAAGCGACGGTTTGGAATTCCGGAGTCAAGATGGCTCAAAGAACCGCCCCGTTGGTTGGAAGACGACTTGCGGCGGCCGACCAGAGAAGCGCTTGCCGACATTAAACAGTGGTCCCAGGACGTTGAATGCGACCGCTGTGTAATCTGGGTGTGCGTAGCTAGCGGGATGGCAAGTACCCACGCTGTTCCACGCCGGACCTATCAACGAGATTAACGCAACTCTGTAACTGGATGGAAAAGCCATTCAGTTACAGAGTTTTTTTATCCTTTATTAACTCTCTCTGTGTACTCTCCTGATTGAGTGTTGATGCGGACAATGTCGCCTTCGTTGATGAAGAGTGGAACGTTGATAACGGCGCCGGTTTCTAGTTTGACTTGTTTGACTCCGCCTTGGGCGGTGTCGCCACGGATTGCCGGCGGAGCTTCAATGACTTTAAAGTCCATTTTTACAGGCAATTCAATGTTGATTATCTTTTGGTTGAATAAAATGGCCTTTGTCACGGTATCGGCTTTAAGGTATTTTACAGCATCGCCGATGAGCTCTTGACTTAGTTGAAATCTTTTGCTCGAGTCATTTTCATGGCAAAACCAGTATTCTTCTCTGTGATTGTATAAAAATTTAGCATTCTGGTACTCAATGTCGGCTTCTTCAAAAACATCGGATTGCTGGAAGTTTCTTTCATACAACTTGCCGTTGAGCATATTTTTCATTTTGGTCTGCATCACCGGCCGCCTTTGCTGCATCTTAAGGTGGTGCGTTTCAAGCACCACATACGGCTGGCCTTCGTAAATAAAAAAGACCCCTGGTTTTAAGTCATTCATTCCGATTGACATAGTGGTTTGGATTTATTCATTATAAAAATAAGGCGCCAGGCTGTCTTTTTGAGAAGTTACACCAAAATTAAAAGACTCAAGAATTTTTATCACATTTTCTCCTGATAAAATCTTGAGTCTAGGCATGAATCTGAGGAAGTTCAAAATTCATCAAAACAGATGGGTTTGGGGCAATATCAAAGTCAGCGGGGTTCTCCCCTTCTAAGTGCAGTTCAACCGCTTCTCGGATATTCTCAGCCAATTTGTCGAGAGTTTCTCCTTGAGTAACAATTGGCAAATCAACACCTTCAGCGATATAATATTTATCACCTTTAGATATATGAAATTGAATTATTCTTTTCATGGTAAGACTATTGTAGCAAATCAAGTCTGAGTTTACAATATACCGGAAAAACTTGCGTAATTTATCATTGTATGTTAAAGTGTTTTTAAAGTTCTTTGATTTTTTTGGAGAAAGGAGAAAGAAAAAATGAGGTTTTTGAGGTGGTATTGGGAGTTGACTAAAAAAGCTTTTGCCACAAAAAGGCCTGTTAAATCTGAAGAAAAATTAAGATTTTGGCAGGAAATTAAGCAAGAAATTAGTCAAGTGCCGGGTGATTTTTGGCGTAAACTCAAGTGGTCTTTCGTGACGGTGTTTTGCGCGGCAATAATAGCTGCGACAGTCAATTTTTTGTGGGGCTTTTTACCCGAACCGGCAAGAGATTCCGTAACTGGTGCGTTTGTTAACTTCTGGACTCTGGTAAAGCCTTTCTTTATCTGGCTCGGAAGTTTTGACTGGCACGGCGGAATGAACAAAGCCATCAGGACAATGCTACGCATCGCGATTGGTCTGTTTGCCGTGATGCCAGTGGTGGCTGTATTCATGATAGTTGCGGAATTCATTAAATTTATTATAACCGGCAAGATGTTTAAGGAGAATGGTCCAGTCTCTAGCGTTTTGGGTTTAGCCTCTTTTATCCCAGCAGTTTTTGTTGGATATTACGTTGCTACCCCAAGTTACGCCGATATTTTTATTAATTGGTTCTTAAGGTAAGGACGAAGACGTTTGGCTCAAGGAGGCTTATAAGTCTAAAAAACTTTTCTTTAAAAATAAAACCAGTGTGTCTATAGAATAAAACCCCTCACCACCTTGGGAATTCCCAAAGTGGCAAGGGGTTATTTTTATATAACTTCTACCTTCGCGTCTAAAGCGGTTAGTTTTTCGGGTAAGTTTTCATAGCCTCTTTCTATAATTTCAAAGTTTTGGATTTGACTTTCACCTTCAGCGCAAAGAGCGGCGAGAACCAGACCGACCCCGTTTCGGAGGTCGGGGCTTAAGTGGACTCGGCTCTTTAAGGGAGTCGGACCTTTGACCAGCAGACCGCGATTTCCTAACAACTTTATGTCAGCCCCCATGTTGTTAAGCGAGTTGGCTAGATTTGTAAGCCGGCCGTTGTACATATAATCAACAAATTCCAGTTCTCCTTGGCATTGCGTGGCCAATATAAGGAGCAGGGGCAAAGCGTCTGTCGGCAAACCATACCAAGGTTCCGCTTTAACTTCTTTTAGTTCCGGACTTATCTTCAAAACGCTGTTGCCCATAACACTCCAATTACCCCCGTACTTTTCTGTTTTGAATAATGTTTTTAAACCCATTAGGCGCAGATATTTGTCTATAAGAGCCAGATGCCAAGGCAAGATTTCTTTTATCGTTACCTCGCTTTTGGTTACCGCGGCGGCAACCGCAAAGGTCAACGCTTCTATGTAGTCCGGCTCCAGCCTGTCCATGATTGTTGAATTTTTGGAAACAAACAACGAAGAACCGGCTCTGATAAACAGCAAGTTGCTGCCGACTCCTTCTATGTGGGCTCCCATGGCATTTAACACTCGGCAGAGAGTTGTTACATGAGGTTCACAGGCGGCGTTTTGGATTCTTAGGTCTTTTTGCGTGTTGCCGGCGGCAAAAAGCAAAGCATTTTCAGTTACGGTAACCGAAGCCTCTCTCAACCAGATATCTCCATTGGCAAGTTTTTCTTGTTCGGTATTTCTTTTTATAACAAAACTTCCGTCTTCATTTTGTTTTACATCCATTCCCAAGTCTCTAAAAAGCTCCAAGTGGGTATCTATGGGTCTTGGTCCTATTTTACAGCCGCCCGGTTGAGGCAAGACAACTCGCTCTTGTTGTCTTAACAGCGGTCCCAAAAGTAAAACAGATGCCCGCAACTTTCTGGCTTCTTCGGGAGCTATGCTTTTTTCTACAGGCCCTTCTGTAAACCGGAGAGTTTTGCTTAATTCAACGGTGTTTTTATCAATGCGATTAACTTTTATACCCCAGCTTTCCAGGATATTTGAAAAAACCCAGACATCTCTGATATCGGGCAAGTTTGAGATAAACAAACTTGGGTGTTCGCGAAGATAGGAAGGCGGCAGTAAAAGTGAAGCGGCTAGGCAGGGCAAGGCCGCATTTTTGTTGCCGCTAACGGCTACACTGCCCGATAATTTCGTTTTTCCGGCGATTTTCAAGTTACTCATTGTTTTTTGTCTCCTTTTCGTCTTTACCCATAACAAAGATTTCTTCCTCAAGCAAGATGCCGAATTTTTTAAAAACAGCGTCTTTTATTGAGTCAATTAAAGTTAAAACATCTTGCGCGGTAGCCTTTTTTTCTCGATTGACAATGAAATTTGCATGTTTGCTGGAGATTTCAGCTCCGCCAATACAGACACCTTTCATTCCCGCCTCGTCAATGAGCTTGCTGGCAGAGTAGCAGTCCGGGTTCTTGAAGATACAGCCGGAACTTGGCAGGTCCAACGGTTGGGATTCTTTCCTCTGTCTTAACAGTTCTTCGGCGTATTTTTCAATTTCTTCTTTGTTGCCGCGGTTCAAGACAATTTCAACTAAGAATATAATTTCTTTGTGGGGCAAAGACTGGAATAAGGAAAAGTCGTATTTAAACGCCAATTCCTTTTGCTTGTAGCAATTTTCTCTCATTAAGTTATCAAGCGGGAAAGAAATAGTCCAGACTTTAGCGACAAAGTTTCCAAAGAGCTGGTCTCTTTTTAGGTGAGCGTTATTATAAACTGCTCCGCCAACTGTGCCGGGCAAGCCGAGAAAAGGCTCCAGTCCGGTCAGACCAAGACTTATAGAAAACTTAACAAGTCTTTGCATTGGGCAACCGGCGGCAACTTGGATAGTTACCGGGTCGGTGCCGTGGTAAGGAGTTGATGATAAAATGTTGTTTGTGTCTAAGCGCAAAACCAGGCCTGGCAGGCCTTTGTCGGAAATCAGCACATTTGACCCGCCGCCTAATACGGTAAGCGGTATTTTTTCGTCGGTGCAGAATTTCAGTACATTTTTTAGGGGCTGTATATTTCGACTATCTGTGTAGGCCAGAAAAGCGTCAGCTAGACCACCGATGCGGAAGTAAGTGTGCCAGCTCATTGGCTCATCAAACTTGACATCGGAGGTTAATTTTAAAAGGGCTTCTTTTTGTTCTTTGGTAAGCAATTTAAACTCCTTTAACAAAAAGTTTAAGATATTCTATAGTCTTTTGGCAAAAAAGTCTAGGGGTTTTGAGATGACCTCTAGCTTCTTTTAAAAGCCAGAGAGATAAAAAATATTGCCGCGCTTGTTAAAACTACCAGCGGGCCGGGGGCGAATTTGATTGCGGACGAAAGATAAATACCGGCAAGAGAACTAAGAAGGCCAAAAAGAGCGCTTAAGCCGGCGTAAGACCCCAAATTTCGGCTTATATTTTTTGAAGCGGCGGCGGGAATAATTACCAAAGCACCCATAAGTAAAGTGCCGACAACTTTGATGCCTAATGCGACAATCAGAGCAACGACCAGTAAGAAAACAAAGTCTATCTTTTTTGTTTTAATGCCGACCGATTTTGCCAGGTCGTCTGATATGGTGCCGAGTACGAGTTTGTTGTAAACTCGGCGGACAATAAAAATTGCAACCAAAGAAAGCATGATGGCGATAACCGCATCCGGCGCAGAAGTTTTAGAAATGTCTCCGAATAAAGCTTCAAGGAGTTCCGGTTCCGGAGTAATAATCAGTCCGACGGCTAAGCTTAAAGTAAAGAAAATGCCAACCAAAGTTTCAGTTGAGAGTTTAGTTTTGTTTTCTATCAGCCAGATGAAAACGATACTGGTAAACAAAGCGGCAAAAGCGCCCAAGAACGGATTGAAGTGAAAGAGCAGTCCCAAAGCCAAACCGGGCAGGGCAACGTGTGATAAAGCGTCGCCGACTAAAGACATTTTTCTTAGGACCATGAGAGAACCTAAATAGCCGGAAGCCAATCCGACAAAAGCGCCGACGACGAGCGGGTAAAGTAAATCAGTGTTCATGGTGGTAAAACTTGGCTTCTCCTCCGTACAATTTGCTTAAACTTGCCGGGTCTAAAACAGTGTGAGGTTCGCCGAAGCAGATCATTTCTTTGTTGAGGCACAGGACCTTGTCAGCGTAG
>JACOZX010000016.1 GCA_016181105.1 Candidatus Yanofskyibacteriota bacterium | reverse complement strand
GACGCCGTTTACATCGCCAAGTTTAAAACCAAACTTAATCATCATTCTGAAAATATCCAAGGCTCTTTTCTTTTTTGCCAGCAAGGAGTCGTCCTCAATATAAATATCATGTGCCCCAAGCTCTTGAATGGAAACCAATTCTCTTTCTACGCGTTCCACGGATTGAAATCTGAACTTGCCTATATAACCGGTGTCCGCTCCCTTTTGTTCTCCGGAAATATGGCAAAAAGTGCAGATATACGGACAACCTCTTGAAGTCACTGCCGACACATATGGCAAGGGCTTATCAAGCTGGCCGATGCTTATAACGCCGCCATGGGGCCGGGCAATCTTCCAGATACGGTCAAGCGGCAGAAGGTCTCTGGCTGGAATGGGCAATAAGTCCAGATTGTCTTCAATAGGACCCATCGGATTAACTTTTATCCGTCCGTCTTGCGTGAAAGCAACTCCGGATAAGCCGGAAAAATCTCGACTCCCCTCTCGGAGGATATTACCGATTTCAACTATTGTTTTTTCTGCCTCTGAAATACAAATCAAATGAGCGCCGGCATCAAAGAATCTTTTCATCTGTGTCCGGGCATTGATGCCGCCCATGATAATCAGTTTGTCCGGATAAGCATGTGATATCAGCTTGACCAGCTCCTCAACCATATATGTCTGGGGGGTGAAGATGGAACTGATGCCGATAATGTCGTAATCGGCAACTTCTTTGATAATATTTTCCGGAGCCATACCAATTCTTACCATGCCATTTGGTAACGGCGTCTGCCGATAGAAACTTTGCTCAAGAGAATATCTTTCATTTCCCAAACAACAGTCTAAAATGTTGACTTGAAAACCGGCGTCTCGCAGAGCCGCAGCTAAATACAAGTTGCCGAGAGAACCCTCGACTAAAATAGCATTAGAATCAAAGTAGCAAAAAGAATCCGCAAAAACAACCCCGTCCCGCGATTGTTTTTCCACGCTTTCAGTGATATAATTAGTCCAATACATAACCAGCCCAAATCCAGCTCCGGCCGGGCAATGATAATGAGAATGGAAAAACAATCAATTTTATACTTGGCATTAACAGCTTTCTTGCTAATACCTTTTTACGTTTCGGCAGCCCCCGGCACCGGTATAACCCCCGACAGCCATTTTTATTTCATTGATACATTTTCTGAAAAAATTAACCTCTTCTTTATATTTAGTTCTGAAAAGAAAGCTGAAAAAGCTATTGAATATGCCGAGGAGAGATTCGGAGAGATAAGAGAAATGATAAGCAGGAACAAAACAAAAGAAGCCGCAGAAGCTACGGCAAGATATAAAGAAAGTCTTGATTTAGCGACCAAAGAAGCAGGGAAAATAAAAGAAGTAGAAAAGACGGAAGCGATATTGGGGGCCGTATCAAAAAAAGCTGCTGAACATAAAGAAGAGCTGGATAAAATTATTACTATTGAGCCAACTCCTGCTTCAACTTTCCCAACGGTAGCTCCCACCTCTATCATCCCTCCTTCTAAAACTCGCCCCTTCGTTCCTGTGCCTAATATTTCTTTTTCTCCTGTTGTAACTACTACCCTTTCTCCCATTATTGATCCTACACCTACTCATATATTCCCTTCTTTTTACGATATGCCAAAATACCAACCTTCATCTAGCAACTCTATATTAAATAAAATAACGAATATACTCCAAAAGATGAACTTATTTGCGTTGTTAAGTAGATTGATAGACTAATCTTAAAACACAAGACGCATAAACCTATTACCAACTCTTTATAAATCCAAACTTCATATTACCAAGACAGCTCATCGGGCAGATTCTAATTTCTTTCACCCTCTTAAACAGTCTCAACCTTATCCAATAAGTTTTTGGCTAAAATAGCTGATTTTAGTTTGTTCTGATAGAGTTTGTAGCCATTTTCAGCTATTTTTTCGGCTATAGAATAATTGTTCCTAATCCACAATATCTTATCAGCCAATGAACGCTCATCTGCGGGACTGCACAAAAGACACGTCTCGTCCGGTGTCAAAAGTTCCAGTACGCCGGTATTGGCAGAGGTCAGATAAGGCAGTCTCATGGAAAGGGTTTCGTAGACTTTATGGGGCAGGGTCCTTTTCAGCCGCACGTGGTGCGACAACTGGCCAAGAGAAATGTGGCATGATTGCATCAATGTTCTTAAAGCGTCGTCAGGAACATAATCTATGATATGCTTTAAGTTTTTTGGAGCTATGTCCTTGATAAGTTTTTTTGTTTTTTCCATAAGCAAGCCTCCGCCAATAAGAACAAAATTTATATTTTCACCTTCCAGAATTTTAGCCGCCTTGATTACATATTCCGCGCCCGCTTCGGGCATTAACGCACCTCTAAATAAAACCGTAAAAACTGCCTGCTTAGGCACGGATGGGTCGTGGTAAAATTTATCCTCGTCGGAACCAATCCAACTACGATATAACTTTTTCTTGGAAACCTTGAATAACTTATTAAAAAAGTTGGCCTGTTCATTGCTCTCGACAAGAATCAGGTCCGCGCTATGCGCCGCCAAAAAATCCAAAAGCCAATAATAGACACCCTTGAATGATAACTTTCGGGCTAACTGCCTGGAAATCACCATTCTTTCGTATTCCGAGAGAACAGCGTTGTAGATAACTTTTTTGCGGCAAAAAGGCTTCAGAAAAAAAGCTAAAGGTTGGCTGTTATAGCCGATTATCACCAAATCGGCGTCTTTTGAATTGCGTCCATAAAAAGACAGGGCATTGATAAAACCAAAAACACCTTTTTGAACACGGAGATCGGCAACCCGAACGCTGTTCTCGCGCAATCCTTTGATAAGGACGGCATTCAAGGAGTAATCCAGCCGGGTGTTGGATAAATAAATTATTTTTTTGATCATTAACTTTTAACTCTCTACTTTTAATTTACTTAGGGTTGTCAGTTCGCCTTGCCAGTTATAGCCCACCCAGTGTTTAAATTTGGTTTTGAGGTCCTCGTTTTCGTATCCGGGATGACAGCCAAGTTCAATAATTTTATCCGGATATTTTTGGGCAAGGTCTTCAGCGTATTTTATGCCGCTATCGCTCATATTTCCGGCGCTAATAAAACCGACAAAAAAGTCATTGCATTGAAGGCCGGCTTTGCGTATTTTTTTCTTTGCCGCCGCTGACAGAAAGTTTAAAAACAACAACTGAAGTTTCCTGAAAAACTTGCCGCCGGAAAGATTAACCGGCTCGTTAACAATTCTTATATACGGAATGTCGTATTCCATGGCCAATTTTATGCACATATCCATAATCCCCGGCAGTAAATGCAGATGCTGATTACCGTTTATAAAAGACAGCTTTATGCCGGCCTGAATAATTTTTTTAACCTGCGCTTCCAACTCTTGCCGAATATAGTCTTGCTTAACCAGACCCAAAACATATTTCAAGAAAAAAAGACGGTGATTTGCATGCATCAACTCCCCCGATACTACCGACCCTTGTTCTACAAGATTCAAGTGAGCTCCGATACCGCCAAGTCCGGCATCCAAAATTTGTTTAGCGGCATCTTCAAACTCTTCTCCATTAGCCATCAGCGAAGCTCCATCTATCTTGCCTTCTTTTAATAAAAAAATGATCCCGTCATTAACGGATTTGTGAAGACCCAAATCGTCGGCAATGATTTTTAAATTAGGACATCCGGTCATTTTCCAAATTTTTAGTTTCCGCGATAATATACACCGGCCGGCCTTTTATTTCGTTAAACATTTTATACAAATATTCACCAATGATGCCTATGACCATCAACTGAACACTGCCCAGGATTAAAACAACAATAGTCAACGAAGAAAGACCCTCAATAAGATTTTTTGGATACAAAAATTTCTCTATAACAACGGAGGCGCCATAACCGACGCTCCCCAGAAAAATTACCAAACCTATCCAAAAAGATATCCGGAGAGGGAAAGCGGAAAACGAAGTAACCCCATTTAATATAAATTTGGCCAGCCCTCTGATGGAAGTGCCTCGGCCGAACTTTCTAAATCTTACGGCGTAAGGAACATATTTTTTCTTGAAACCGACCCACTGGGCCAGCCCTCTGAAAAATTTCTCCCTCTCTGGCAAACTTTTAATCACATCAACAACCCGTCTCTTATACAAAACAAAATCACCGGCATTTTTAAACTCAAGGCCAGTTGTGACGCTTAAAAATTTATAGATAGCTCTGCCGACCACTTCTCTCAAAAAAGAGTTTTGTTTATTAGCCATTCTTTCTCCAATGACAATATCATGCCCAGCTTCAGCCTGCTTAACAAATTCTTTGATCACTTCCGGTGGATGCTGAAGATCACTATCCATCGTCACCACAAGCTCTCCGCTAGAAGCGTCTATACCGGCGCTTAAAGCGGCTTGATGCCCGAAGTTTCTTGAAAAACGAATGACCTTAATTCTTCTAACATGTCATAGGTTTTATCGGTGGAACAATCATTAACAAAAATTATTTCATATTCTTTGTTCAAAGAATTGCAGACAGAATAAAGCTCCCTCATTAATTCCGGAAGGGACTTTTCTTCGTTATAAATAGGCAAAACTACTGACAAATAGATGTTTTTTGAATAGTCCATATTAAGACATTGTATATAAACTTTGACAGTTTGTCTAATATTAAAAAGAGGCTGTTTTTGACAGCCTCACAGTTTCTGCTCCTTTAAATAGACCTCTAGTTCTTGCCAACTAGCCACATCCCCTTGCTTCTGATAGCGGATTATTCTGGGATATTCCTCTTTTACAAATCTGGCCCAGCGCTCCCTGGGAATCACGGCAAGATTATTGTCTTCAGCAAACCAGGGAACATATGAAGCATGGGCAAGCATTCTGATTGGATACCTTTCTTTCAGGAACATCTTCAAAAATGTAAGATACGCTCTGACCATATGGTCACCGGAAGCCACAAGAATAATACTTTTCCAACCACGCTTTTTGCATTCAGCAACCGTACTCCGCGCTTGACCGGGAGTAGTCTTGCCAATATCATCAATCACAATATCTTCAAAGCACACTCCTGCCTTGACCAGAAATTCTGTAAAGTCGCCAGCCATAAGATGCGGAACTTTATAAAGAGTGCTGTCCGCGCCGGTCACCATAATTGTGTCAGCAAGCTTTCTTAGATAAAGTCTTGCTGCTTCCTCAATTCGCCCATAACCGTCTCCGGTAAGAGCGATGATGGCGTCCGCCTTTTCAAAGGGTTGTCCCATAATTGCCAGACAGTAACCGGCTAATTCTTCAGGCTTTACAGCATTATCTGATAGCATTACCCACCTCCTGCCTAAATAAAATACACTAATTTTTGTGTTGTGTCAAACAACAAACTACTTATCCAGCTATTTAGCCGGCAAAGAACGGCAGTCAAATATGTATGCGTCCACGTATTTGTCGGTAAACTTTTGAGCCAGTTCACATCTGGATATCAGTTTCCAATACAAGCTGTTTTTATCAATGGCGGGAAAGTCAACTATCATATAATGTCCACGGTGAGAAGTAAGTCTGGAGCTGTAATCACGGGAAGGAGCTGTATAAAACCTCCCCAGATATTTATCCGCTATCTTCAAATAATAAACACCCGCGTCATAGTATGTAACAACACTGCTATTACCAACTTCTTTGCTGTTAACCACATACTCAACGGATTTTTTCGTAACATCATTTACACTACCATAGAAAGCGCCCGCCAGATTTTCGCCTGAAAGCAGAACATTATAACCGACCCCGAAAACAATAAAAAAAGCAATCGCTATTTTTTTCTTATTGAACAAGAGCCACAAAAAACCTGCAACCCAAACCCACAGAACAAACTGCGCCGAAACATAAAATCCTATCGGTCCCGAACCCCCGGTCATTGGAATAAGAAAATTAAAGTCTAAGTTTTTGACTTTTTGCACATAAGCCTCTTTAGGATTAAGCGGCACAACATCATAAGCAATTAAAAGAGTGAAGGCCAAAAGAACCGCAAATCCCAATATGCTCAAGAAAAAGTGTTTCCTATTAAATCCTGAAAATAGAGAATAAACAATATGGCCGCTTACAATAGCCGCCGGCGCTATTATAAACATAAAATATCTTTCAATCGGAAGCCGGGCAAAGTCAAAAATTACCAAATAAAAAAGGAGGTTGAACAAAGAGTAAACATACCAGAGACGGTATTTTGTGAAAAAATTTTTTCTGAACAAGCCGTAAACCATCGGCAAAAACAAAAGCGGAGATAGCCAGATAAAGAACTTGAACATGCGCAAAAACAGTTCAAAGTAAGCGCGAGAAGCAAAGTTAAAATATTTGAAACCGGTGACATATTCCGCGAACCTCGGATCCGTTTTTCCATACAATACGTAAAAAACAACAACAAAAATACAGAACATGCCCGACAAAAAAACTGTTCTTTTTATCTTGTACTTCAGTTTGCCCTTATCATATAAAGTCCACAAGTATTCAACCGCCAACGCTCCGGCAAAAAGCGCATAGCTTAGTTTTGTAAAAAATCCAACCATCATTACCAACGCCAGAGGCAGAATAAATTTACTTTGGCCGTCCTTAAAAACTTTAAGGTAAAAATAATAAGCCAGTAAAACTAAAAACGGCAAAACGGTCCCGTCAATATCTAACATCAGGCTGGCAATCAGGCTGTATACGTTAATAATATAGAGACCCGACGCAATATAGGCAATTTTTTTATTACCGGTGAGTTTTAAAGATACTATATAAATTAGAATGAGATTTAAAACACCGAAAATAAAAGGAACAACCCGCAAATTGCCATATCCGACAATTTTGCCGCCTAGCGATAAAAGGCTTTGCATTACCGGCGGATGAGGAGAATCTACTTCGCCGAATTCAGCTGTATATACTTGAGAGACCCATCTGTACTCGTCTTGGTAATACAACTGGTCCAAGCCAAAAAATCTGGTGGCAATAAACAGTAAAACCAATAGCCAAAGCCAATAATTATTTTTTAGCAATGACTTTGAGAATAAGTTCCAGTTCATTTTTAAGGTTAGGCATTTTAAGACCAAGTTTCGTAGCCTTGTTGGTATTAAACCACATTTCCTTGGGCCTAGCGGCAAAATTTCCGGGCATATTCTCAACGGAAATCAGTTTGGCCTCACCGGAAAAGTTAGGAAATTTACTGATGACCGCCTGTCCTATTTCAGCTTTTGACAACCGGTCTTTGCTTCCGATATGAAGCACTCCTTTTTTAAAAACTTTTGGAACTTTCAATAATATGCCGGCAAATGTCTCAGCGCTTATCGCATTGATGTTTACATCGTTAAAAAGATTGAACGATCTATTACTGCTGATGGAATCCACAAGCCACTCTATAAAGTTAGATTGTGGCCGGCCGATACCATGAATGCCAATGGGTACAGCCCTAATTACTATTCCTTTGTTATAAGCCAAAACCGCCTCTTCTCCCAAAAGCTTGGTCCATGAGTAAAAATTTTTGGGGTCCGGCGCGTCATTTTCTTTGTAGTTGCCTTTTTCTCCCGAAAAAACAGAACCGGTTGATACGTACACCAACTTTGCTCTATGTTTTTTTGCCAGTTCAACCATATTCCTCGTTCCCACAACATTAGCTTGCCAGCAGGCTTCTCTATTTTTCTCACATTTGTCAACGCCAGTCATTGACGCACAATGAAATAGCATATCGATCTTGCCGACCTTTTTATCTAAAAGGTTAACCGACCTAGTATCGCCAATATCGCATTTTAAATTTCTGTAATTTTTATCGGTTAAATTCGGATTGGCGTTGTAAACACCGACAACATTGTGACCGCTTTTCACCGCGCAACGAACCAACTCCAAGCCCAAAAGCCCGCTTGCGCCGGTTATTAAAGTCTTGTTTTTTGTTAACCTTTTCATTAAAAATTATTACTTAAAGATACTTTAAAAATCAGATTTCATCAACCAGGCACTTTCTGAAAATTTAGTCTTAGAAAGTGCCTGGTCAACATCGCACCTTATCTATTCCATAAGCAAACATCTCGTGCCTGCGCGGACCGGTAAAATGCTTGGCAACGGTATTTGGGCCAGCCCTCCCTTTTATAATGTAGCGGTCTAAAGGCAAAAATTCACAGTTTGTCTGGCCAATGAGACAATTCCACCCCGTCATTTCAACAAAATAATCGGATATGTCAAGTTTACAGTTTTCAAAGTATTCGCTTAGTTTGACTTCTGAAATAGAAGATTTATTGTAAACTACGATACCGGAATTCATAAGTTCAACATTTTTTTGGGCCAGATTGTACTTTTTTAAATAATTATCATCCACTCTGACAACAAACCCGCCGCTCGCCTGCGATATTAAAGCGTCTCTGCCAGAATCTCCTTTTACAAACCTGACTATTTCTTCGGGTTTTTTGAAAAATAAAACGTCGCTGTCCAAAACCATCACTTTCTCGGACCGGCTTAACAAAAGAATGTCAACCAACTTCAAAATTAACGGGTATCCCTTTTCCCTGTAATCTTTTATAATCGGGCTGACGTTTATTTTGTTTATCAGTCGGTCGGCGTCTTTTCTCCAAATAACTTCCAAGTTGTCAAATTTGTTTTTAAAAATAGCAACTGACTCATCGTCCAAAGAGCCGTCGTCGTGAATAACTATTTTAGGACAAAGCTGTGAATTTTTTAAAAAAGACCAGAGAGACCACGTTGCCGTTACTACGTCGCTTTTTTGACAAAGCATGTGAACTTCAAAATCATCCTGTTTTTCACATTTCCACTTTGGTATTTTTTTTGCGATTTGCCGGGCAAAAATCTTATTTTTTAAATAGTTTAACAAGGAAGCCGGTCCGTAACCGTATCTGACCGTTTCTTTAATGTAAAACAGTTCTTTTTTTAACTTTGAGAACATAGAAATTTTATTATAGTCCCAGCACGTTTTCGCCAAGTGTAATTTTTAACATCTTCTTTGGCTTGTTCGGCTATTTTTTCTACCAATTCCTTATTTTTATCATCAAAAACCCAAGCTATTTTGTCGGCCAAATCTTCAACATCTCCTGCCTTAGCGAAAACTGAATTGTTCTCATTTAAAACTTCTCTAAAAGAAGGCAAATCTTGAGCTATAATGGGACAACCGGAGGCCATATATTCAAACATTTTAAGAGGTGAAGTATATTTTGCTGAAATTGTTTCAGACTCGTTTCCAGTTAAGATTGCGCAGTCAGCTGCTTTTAAAATCTTAGCCACTTGTTCGTGTGGAACCATGCCATTGATGTATATAAAAGGCACAATATTAGGGTGCATGCCCTTTTTCAGTATTTCAATATCTTTATTAGTACCGCCAACAATCCATATCAGGAAATTATCATTGTGCTGTTTAAGATTCTCTGCAACTCTGGTTAGAATATCAGCTCCTTTCCAAGTATAAAGATGACCCACATAAACTGCTATTTTTTTACGCCTAAACTTGTCATCATGAAAACTAAAAAACTTTTCTCTAAGCTGGATTTTGTTTTCCTGACAATTAAACTCTGCCAAATCAACCCCGTCAGGCGCAACTAATATGTTAGGGCCTCTTATGCCAAATTTTACCAAATCCTCTTTCAAACCATTGGAGATGGCGACTAATTTTAAGTTCTTTTTTTTAAAGTGAGAGTAAAATTTTCTTCTTTTATTTGAAAACTTGTGGCACTCAAAAACAACATTTCTGTTTTTCTTGCTTAAAAGGTACGCCGCCAACTCATCGCGCGTATAATAAATATCCGCATTTTCTTTCAACGCTTCGCTAACTAGCGTTTTGGCTGAAAAATAATTTTTGACAAGAAAAGCTATTTTATCCAGAAACCCATGCCAATAAAAGTCGTAGGCTTTAACTTGCTCAAAAGAAAAATTATTTTTTATTGAGTAGTAAGAAAATATGTCTTGACCTATGCTTGGATTTTTACGGTAAGGATGTAATAGTTTTACTTCGTACCCATTATTTGCAAAAGCCTCGCACATTTTGGCGACTTGAATTCCGTATGCTTTTTCGGTAGGAAGTCGGCCGTTAAAAAGATAAACAATTTTCATTTCAATTACAGAGAATTTAAGAATCGTTCCAACTTTCCCGCCACAACCTTATGACCATACTCACTAACAACATGCTTGCGGCCTTGTCTGCCAAATTCCGCTCTTACTTCCGGGTGCCGGGCCAAATGTATCATTGCTTCACGGAGAGCTTTGATATTTTTGGGCTCAACCAAAATTCCAGTTTTTTGATTAATTATTGATTCTGGTATGCCTCCTATGTTCGTGGAAATGACAGGAAGACCGCTTGAAGACGCTTGGAGCAATGTGGAACCCATTTGCTCCTCCCAGCCTTTGTATGGTTCGGACGGATGAACTAGCACATCAACCGAAGAGAAGATTCCTGCCAATTCATGATTTGGTAACCATTCAATAAAAGTAACTTTATCTGCAATCCTTAAGCGGCTAACTAAACTTTTTGCTTGAGACCAAAGTTTTCCAATACCAATCATCACTAAACGAGCATCAGGTAATTCTTTTAAAGTTTCATTAAAAGCATTGATGGTTGTAAATACACCTTTGCGCTCATCAAATACTGCGGCAAATAAAAAGATAAACTTGTCTTCTAAATTAAACCTGCGCCTGAAATCACTTTCAACCCCCGGCTTAAATAGGTCAATATCTACACCAGTTTGAGGTATAACAGCAACTTTGATTTTATCGTTAAGATATGGCTTTAAAACTTCATAAGTTTGATAAGTGCCGCAAAGAGCTCCGGCGCTTAGTTTAATATTTTGCCTCAATAACCAATTAGTAACTTTTAGTTTGATCCCCCTCAAGCGTTTTTCATAATTTATGTTTTGGAATGTTAAAAAAACATGTTTCAATCCTCTTTTTCTAGCAAGACGACTGTACAAATATGTGCCTAATAAATTAGGCTCGCCGGCGCTCAACAGCACATCTCCCTTCTGGGCATACTTCCTAAGTATCCAGCCCGTAAAAGGCATCCAGCCTTTCAACATCCCTTTGATGATCGGGTAATGCGAATGATAGAACGGAGTCCATGTTTTAATAATCTTAAATTCACTCCTTACCGGAGGAGTAACCCTGATTTTGCCGCCTTTGGCTTTCCAGACCCTTGGTAAAATAAAAATAAGAGAGTCCTTGTTACCGAAAAAATCAAACATCCTAAAAAACCGTTCATATGCGTATATATATGAATTAATAAAAATCTTCATGATTTTAGCTTTCTTATTAACCGATGCAATTTTTTCTTCAACGGCCAACCCCAATTACCACGACCCTTTAGCTCTATAATTCTATAATCAAAAGGGTCGTTTATTAATTTGGCAATATCCCGAGCCAGATTTTCAACAGGATACCAATTGGCGTCTATGAGCCAAGGTAGATATTTCCGCCTCGTAATACCGCAGGGCCTGATTGTAATCGCTTTTAGTCCTTCGGCTACATAATTTTCTACAATTTTTTCCGCTTGGGCTTTGCTGCGGCCGTATGGACTGTCGTCGTGCACACATATCGAACTTATGTTTATCAACTTACAACCATATTTTAGGGACAGTCGGGCAACTTTTTCTGTTCCCTTAACATTGACTCTGTATATTTCTTCGGGGCTATATTTTGCGAGCTTAGCCGCTAAATGAATAACCACATCTTGATTCTTGAAATACGGCTCAATATCATCTTCCAATCTCTTGGCAAGCTCAGTTATTTCATGGTTAGTCAAGTGGCTGACAAGATGGCTCCCGATAAAACCCTTGCTGCCCGTAATTAATATCCGCATAATTTATTGTAAATATTTAAATCAGTTTGGCCTTCCATGTTTTGGGAGTATTGGGATGGTCAAGTTCTAAACTTGTTAAATATACAAACGACTGTTTGTCTATAGACCTCGCCCAATCAACCATCTTGTTTACACCTTCCGATAACTTAACTTTGGGCTTAAAACCCAAAAGTTTCTCGGCCACCTTGTGTTCGCAGTAGGCATATTTAACTTCCCGTGGCCGGTCAGACACATGTTTGGGTAAGATTTTTTTAGGAACACCCGTACCGCCATAAAATATTTTTAATACGGTTTCGGCAAGCTCATTTAAAGTTACCGACCCTCGCATTCTTTTTTAAAACCGGCCTTGACCATTGCCGGCGCCACGTCGTCAATGTAAGAAAATGCCCGCTTTTGCATTCCGTCTCCGTAGATATACAAATTTTTGCCATGGAGCAGGCTGTTTATAAAAATTCCGACAACATTTCTGTAGGGATCGGACAGATTTTGTCTTGGCCCATATACGTTATGCGGCCTAATAACGACAAACTCAAAACCATAGACATCAGCTAAAACACGGGTTGTTTGTTCCATGGACATTTTGGAAATACCATAAATATCTTCCGGTTGCGGCATCATACTTTCTTTAAACGGGACCTGCTGCGCTCCATAAACGCTCATTGAACTGGTTAATATCATTTTTTTCAAACCATGCTTGATAGCTGGAATTAAAACATTTTTATAGGCAACAATGTTCCTGTCCATGGCGCTGAACGGAGTAAACTGGCTCCTGCCTTCCGTCGCATCGGCGGCCAAATGGAAAATAATATCCGGTTTTATTTTTTCAATATAAGCCGCCGTTTTGACCCTGTCCCGCAGGTCAAGTTTGGTAAAGAATTTTTTTTGAGAAACATTTCTAATAAATCCTCCCGACAAGTCGTCCGCCCCATAGACTTCATAACCCATATCAAAAATAAGGTCATAAATATGGCTTCCTATAAAACCGGCTGAACCGGTAACTAAAATTTTGGATTTTTTGGCAGACATTGATTAAATAGTATTTCTCTTAATTGACTTCCCAAAACTTTGCTTGAAGCATGATTTATAAATTTCTTATAGCCATTCTCGGATAATTTTATTCTTAAATTTTGATTGTTTTTTAGTTCTATGATCGTTTTAGCTAATTCTTCCGGATTGGCGGCCGGAATTAAATACATGTCACCATCGTCAAACAATTCTCTTGCCGCTTGGGTGTCGGCGGTGATAACCGGTTTTTTCATAGCCAACGCTTCGTACACCTTGTTCGGAATAACAATAGGCGTCTTGGGTGTATTGCCAAAAAGACCCAAAACGACATCAGATTTGGCTATTTCAACTCTCAAATCTTCGGGTTTCATCATACCCACAAATTCTATGTTTTTCAATCCTAATTCTATGGCTAAAGAAACGCTCTTGGGCTTGTCTTGGCCCTTGCCTATAAAATGAAAAATTATATCCTCCTGAGATTCCAAAATTTTTGCCGCTCTGACAATATATTCCGCTCCCTGCAAAGGAACGTAAGTGCCGAAAAATATAAGGTGAAACTTATTATCTTCATGACTTTTCCCTTCTATGGGCTTAAAATTTTCGTCATTGGCGCCTATCCAGATCCTTCTGAATTTTTCCTTAGTTAAACCGAATTCTTTAACGAAAAATCCGATATGGGCGTTGGTATCAAGTAAAACCACATCGGCCAATCGACACGACCACTTGTCTAAAAACTTGAAATACTTCGCCCGCAAACTATTTTTAGACCACCTTTCCCTGTCTAAGATATAACCGCCGTAATGCGACGTAAAGGCGTCAAAAACAATAGGTCTCCGCCAAGCTAATAATTTAGCTAAAAACATTACCTCCTGTCCCGGAAAACCAACGACCATCACATCGTAGTTTTGCTTAAATTTTAAATAATCAAAAAAAAGCTTGAGCAAAGCAAAGTGTCCGGGCTTTTTTCTTAACTCAACCACTTCAACGCCGTTTTTTCTTAAGCCGTTTATTAAGACCCAATTGCGGGCGTAGCTGGGATCATAAACGCCAAAATATAAAATTCTCATAATAAGTAGATTATGGCAGTAAAAGCCTTAAAAATCAAAAAGCTAAGCATAACAGCTTAGCTTTGCAAAACTTCACAGGAAAGCTCTCAACATACTATTTTCCGCCAGTAATTTCAAAGTTCCCATTCCGGTAAAAGTATCCGGGACCAGAGCCGCCAGCCTCCAGTCTACAAATAAACACTTTCCAATTTTTTCACCTATTTTGGTTGCGGGTCTGATTGAACCGTCGCGAAATTCAAAGCACAGAAATCTTGCTGTACCTCCACCAAACATGGGTATAATAAAACCGCCATCT
>JACOZX010000061.1 GCA_016181105.1 Candidatus Yanofskyibacteriota bacterium | reverse complement strand
ATAGATGACTTCCGGCCGGAGTATGTTCAACTCGAAAATTATGATCCGCATCCCATGCTCAAGGGAGATTTAACAGTGGCGGGTGGCTTTTACGAAAAGGAGTCTTGACAAGTTATAATTTACTGTTATATTAGGAATTGCTTTTCATGATGAAAAATCTTCAAAAAACCGACCCCCAAATCTACAACCTTGTTTTAAAAGAAGAAAGAAGAATAAAAAATACCTTAGAACTAATTCCCTCTAATAATTTTCCTAGTAAAGCGGTTCTAGAAGCGCTTGGTACAATTTTTAATTATAAATATTCAGAAGGATACCCTGGGAGACGTTATTATCAAGGACAGGAGTTCGCTGATTACGTAGAAACTTTAGCGCAAGAGCGGGCAAAAAAATTGTTCGGCGTTCCGTATGTTAACGTTCAAGCATTATCGGGAAGTCCGGCGAATATGGCCGTATATTTTGCTCTTCTTAATCCTGGCGATACGCTTATGGGGCTTAAGCTGGGGTTTGGCGGGCACCTTACGCATGGATTACCGCTTAATATTTCTGGAAAGTTTTACCGCTCGGTACAGTACGAATTACAAAAAGACGGATCGCTTGACTTTGACGCAATTGAAAAAATGGCATTCAAGGAAAAACCGAAACTTATCATTTGCGGGTTTACCGCGTTTCCACGGGTTATTGATTTTAAGAAATTTGCCGATATAGCAGATAAAGTTGGTGCTTATCTTATGGCGGATATCGCACACATCGCAGGACTTGTTGTTGCGGGTGTGCATCCAAGTCCTGTTTCTTACGCGCACATTGTTACAACTACGACGCATAAAACTCTGCGGGGTCCGCGAGGCGCGTTGATTATGGTAACGCAAAAAGGCTTACAAAAAAACCCCGATCTTCCCAAAAAGATAGATAGCGCCATTATTCCAGGCCTTCAGGGCGGGCCGCACGACAACCAGACAGCGGCTATTGCGGTGTCGCTTAAAGAGGCAGCAACACCGGCGTTTAGGACGTACGGAAAGCAAATTGTCAAAAACAGCAAAGCCTTAGCTGCGGCGCTTATAAAATATCAGTTTGATTTAGTAAGTGGCGGGACAGATAACCATCTTATTCTCATTGACCTTCGCAACAAAAAAATCAATGGTGCTGTTGCTGCGCTGGCTTTGGAGGTTAGTGGAATTGTTACCAACAAAAACGCCGTACCCAATGATGTCCTGCCTCCATTTTATCCCTCCGGAGTAAGAATTGGTACTCCTGCAGTGACAACACGGGGAATGAAAGAGCGGGAAATGGTAAAAATTGCCCGCTTTATAAATCAGGCGTTGGAGGAAGTTAAAGGCGAGATAATGCCCACAACTGATAAAGAAGCAAGGAGTAAATTTTGGAAGGATTTTAAGTCAAGGGTTAAGAAAAATAAAAACCTGCTTGCTATTAAAAAAGAAGTCACTGCCACGGTAACATCCTCGGGAACAAACCTAACATTTTTAAGCCCGGTAAGCGTAATAACTCTTTCTTTTTTGGCAAGTACTTCCAGGGCTGCAGATTGTCCAGCGCCTTCTATAAGAATATCGGGAGCAAGAGCAACTCCTTGCTTCACCAACTCGTAGTCTTCCAATACTCGCCCCCAGTGTTTATGATTTGGGCATTACTTGTAATTGATCCCTTCATAAGTAACGATTATACCTTAAGAATCGTTACCGAATTTGTGAACACTTACAACCCTCCCCAGCAGCCTAGCAGTCTTATTTTTGGTATAATTTATCAATGCCGGAAAGAGAAGGCCTACCACAAGGCGAACCCCTATTTAATCCGGGTTTACGGGCTGGAACAGCATCTGCAGTTTTTAAAGATGTATTTCCTAAGATAGAAGTGCCATCAATGTTAAAAGTTGGAACTAATGATGCTATTGCAAAAGCATTACGAATTCATGCGCCAAGAAATTTTAATCAGCAGCAAAAATTTTTCCAATTATATCTTGGCCCACACGGTCTTAAAATCCCGCATGCAGAACGGCTAAGTGAATTTTTTGCGCTTTCTAATACTATCAA
>JACOZX010000015.1 GCA_016181105.1 Candidatus Yanofskyibacteriota bacterium | reverse complement strand
GACGCCGCTGATGCCTTGGCTATAGCAATCTGCTGTGCCAACACCACGAAATGGAACTCTTGACTTATTTTATCCGCCACATATAATGTCCAAAGGTCGTATACGGTTATACTTATTAACAAAATCAAAATGATTACAAACGCATGGAAATTGGATGAAGACAGTAACTTTGTCCAAGACCCCATAGAGGACAGTGAAACTGATTCAGACAATGACTTAGAAGACGGCGACGAAAAAGAGGCGGGAGACGACGATGTCGCTGAAACAGTAGAAGACACCCTCAACTAAATAAATAACCCCCGCTTTTGCGGGGGTTATTTATTTAAGCTTTTAATCTATAAAACCTCCTCGGACCTATTTTCAACACTACTTCTTGAGAATCAATATCTATTTCTTCACTCCAGTTTTTAACTTCTTTTTCGTTAATCTTTACAGCCCCTTGTTCTATTAGCCTCTTAATCTCTCCTCTAGAATTCTCTACTCCAGCCTCAAAGATTAAATCCACTATATTTTTTTTGCCAGGAGCTACTTTAATTTCTTCAATCTCTTGAGGCAGTTCGTGTTGGCCAAAAACACGTTCAAACTCATTTTTGGCTTTTTGAGCTTCTTTCTCGCCATGGTACATTCTAACCAATTCAAAAGACAGTTCCTCTTTCAGTTTTTTGGGGTTCTCACTATTTTTATGCCGTGCCTCAATTTCAGCAACTTTTTGATCCGAAAGTTCTGTTGCAAATTTAAATAAAGGTAAAACTGCGCTATCAGTCAGAGCCATAATCCGGCCGAACATTTCCTGTGGAGAATCGTTAAGTGAAACATAGTGACCTTCACTCTTGTTCATTAGCTTCTTGCCTGTTTCTGAATCCTCTAACAATTTCGTGGTAATAACAATTTTGTCTTTGTCTAGAAATGATTTAACTAAGTCGCGGCCAACCATCATATTGAACGTTTGATCGGTGCCGCCAACTTCACCGTCAACCTCCATTGCAACCGAATCGTAACCCTGCATTAAAGGATAAAGAAACTCTTCCAAAGTTATTGGCTTATTTTCAGCTATCCGTCTTTGAAACATGTCTCTTGCAACCATCTGCTGAACCGTAACCTGACGGGCAAGCTTCCTTATTTCATTAAAAGTCATTTTTCCAAGCCATTTGCTGTTGTATTTGAGTTCAAAAGAACCTTTCGGCAAAATCTTGATCACCTGCCGCAAATAAGTTTTCATATTTTCTTCAACCTCTTTGGCTGTGAGGGTTCTGCGAGAAGCATCTCTGCCTGTTGGATCGCCTGTCTGGGCGGTAAAGTCTCCAATCAGTAAAATTACTTTGTGTCCCAAGTTAATCAGCTTCTTCAAAACAAAAAGGTTGGTGGTGTGGCCAAGATGAAGGTCCGGTCCGGTCGGATCTATGCCTAAATAAAAAGTCAGTCTGCGGCCAGACTTAAAAATCTCTTTGGCTTTTTCTGTAGAAGGAAAAACGGCCTCTACATATCTGCCAAAAACTTCATTAATTTTATTCTCGTCCGTAACAACTTTCGCCATGTTCTAATGATACTCTTGGGCCGTGTTTTATTCAAATCTTTGGACATGAAGTTGAAAATGGCCCCTTTTTGTGGCAAAATAACCGAATGCTTAAATCCCTTTTTCTTACTTTCTTTTTGTTATTTATAACCGGATTAATCTTAATTGCCGCTTTATTCTTGTATGTGGCCAAGGACCTGCCCGATCCGGAGACGATAATTTCAAGAAGAATCAGCGAGTCAACTAAAATCTATGACCGAACCGGTGCGGTTGTTTTGTACGACATTCACGGTGAAGAAAAAAGAACAATTATCCCCTGGGAAAATATGCCGGAAAATATAAAACTGGCGACGCTTGCTTCGGAAGACTCTTCTTTTTATTCACACCAGGGACTAGACTTCAAAGGAATCCTTAGAGCTTTTCTTAAAAACCTGACAGAATTCAGGATATCCCAAGGCGGTTCAACTATTACTCAGCAACTTATAAAAAATGCCCTGCTGGGCGACCAGCGACAAAACTTTTTTTCCGTTACCTCAAGAAAAATAAAAGAAGCGCTTCTTTCTATAGAAGTGGAACGAAGATTTTCCAAAGACCAAATCTTCTGGATGTACTTAAACCAGATACCCTACGGTTCCAACTCTTACGGAGTTGAAGCGGCCAGTCAAACTTTTTTTGGCAAACAAGCAAAGAACTTGGAAAAGCTGATTTTCAAGCCTTCAAGAGAAAACATTACAGCTCCTCATTTTGTAATTATGGTCAAAGATTATCTGATAAAAAAATATGGCGAGGAGGTGGTTGAAAACGGAGGTCTGAAAATTTTTACCACTCTTGACTACAAACTCCAACAGGTTGCCGAACAGTCTATAAATAATCACGCAGAAAAAAACGAAAAACAATACAAAGCCAAAAACGCGGCTTTAACCGCGATAAACCCGCGCACAGGACAAATTTTGGCAATGGTCGGCTCAAGAGATTATTTCGACATAGCAAACGAGGGCAACTTCAATGTTGCCACAGCAAAGCGTCAGCCGGGTTCTTCGTTTAAGCCCTTCGCTTATGCCGTAGCTTTAGAAAAAGGTTATCCTGATTCAACTGTTCTCTTTGATTTCAAAACGGAATTTAATCCGCAATGCCTTGCCGACGGCAGTCAGGAAAAAGATGAGTTCGGATTAGACTGCTATCATCCGCAAAACTACGACGGAAGATTCCGAGGACCCGTAACCATGCGCCAATCGCTGGCCCAGTCTCTTAACGTGCCTTCCGTCAAAACTCTGTATCTGGCCGGTGTAGATGACACGATTGACCTTGCTGAAAGAATGGGCATTACCACGCTTGAAGAAAACCGAAAAAACTTCGGCTTATCGCTGGTTCTCGGCGGAGCCGAAGTCAGATTGCTTGACATGGTTTCCGCCTACGGCGTCTTCGCCAACGACGGAATCCGCCAATCGCCCGCTTTCATATTAAAAATTGAAGATGCTGAAAGTAATACTTTGGAGGAATACAAACCAAAAGAAGAAAGAGCGCTTAACTCTCAAATAGCCAGGATGATTACAAATATCCTGTCCGACAACTTGTCGCGGGCCGCCGTCTTCGGGTCCAACAGCAGTCTGTACTTTTCAGACAGGCCTGTGGCCGCAAAAACAGGAACAACCCAGGAGAATCGTGACGCTTGGGTAATGGGTTACACCCCCTCTTTGAGCGTGGGTGTTTGGGTTGGCAACAACGACAACGCTTCCATGACCAAACAGGGAGCCGGTATTTCCGCTTCCGGTCCAATTTGGCATGAATTTTTAGCCGGCGCTCTTAAAGAAACGGCAGTTGAAAGTTTCTTACAGCCGGATCCCGTAGAAATTGATAAAATAATGCTCAACGGTTCTTTTGTTCCGGAAGACCCGGAGTCAAAAGAAATTCACAGTATCCTTTATTACATCTACAGAAGCGATCCAAAAGGACTGCCTCCTTCGGATCCGACCCAAGATTCTCAATTTAAGAACTGGGAAGAGATTGTTAAAACAAACTTTAACTTGACCGGAAACTAATTTAGAATTTGTTACTTTACGACTATTCTTTTTACGGCAAATTTAGTTTTTTGATTCATCTGCCTGATGATTTCCGCCTGTCTTAAATGTATTTCTTGAGCAAGAGATTTGTTTTTTGTTTCTAAAAAGATTGAGTCTTTTCTAAAATAAAAACTTTTAACATATCTAAAAACTTTTTCTGTTTCAAATATTTTTATTAGCACTTCTTTGAGCAATTGTCTTAAAATCTTGTCCTGTTTTTCTTTTTCTTCCAAACCCTTTTTCAAGCCATCCAGTCTCTTTTTTAAAAGTTCCATTTGTAGATTTCTAAGTCCTTAAAGGCATAATTAAATAAGTGATGTCTTTTCTTTCTTCGGGTCTGATGATTAAAGGATTGCCTTCTCCCGTGAACTCTAAGACAATATTATCCGTGGGTATAATTTTAAGACCATCCATCAGGTACCTGTAATTAACCATTACCTCAAAAGGTTCATCTTTGACAACTGCGCCGCCAATCCAAGAAGAAGCTTCACCTTTGTCCGTATTTTTAGCGGCGATTCTTAAACCCTCGCTTTCACCTTTTATTTTAATATCAGAAATGTGGGACGAGAAAACACCCGCCAACCGAACACTTTTCTCTATATCCTCTTTTTTAACAAGAACTCTGGATACATGCCTTTCCGGTATAACTTTTTTATAATCCGGATAAGAGCCTTCAATCAGCCTTGAAACAATCTCCAAGTCATCGGAAACAAAGAAAATTTGATTATCAGAAACTGAAATAGAAATCTTATCAATTCCCGGAAGAATTCTTATCAGCTCTTGAGCTGTTAAGCGTGGAAGGATTATACTCTGGTCTCCACCGTTTGATAAATTGTTTTTTATGTTTAAAACCTTTTCGGATAACCTAAAACTGTCGGTAGCCGCACCTTCAATTTTACCGGCAGAAAAATTAATCAAAATACCGGAAAGCTCCGGTCTGCTTTCTGACAAGGAAACAGAATCAATAACCGTCAACAAAATTTCCAGCAAATCTTGTGAATAAACATTGATAAAGCCGGTTTCTTTAACCCTTGGTATAATCGGAAAATCTTTAGTTGAGAAGCCGATAATCTTGGTTTTATAGTTCTCTGAATTTATTGAAATAACATGATCTTTTGAGTTGATTGTAATTTTTTCATCGTGAATATTATCAATAAAATCAGAGAAAACTTTAGCCGGCACAGCAATCTCTCCCTCTTCTTCAATTTTTGCTCCGATCCAACAATTTATTCCTATTTCAAGATTGGTTGAAGAAATTTTCAGTCTGCCGTTCTCCGTTTTTAAGACAATGTTTTGGAGTACAGGCAAAGAGAGGTTCCTGGTAACAATTCTCTCTGTGAGAGATAAGCCTCTTTTAATATTTTTTTGGTTTGCGGTGATAATCATAATAATAAAGATTTAAAGAATTACTATTACTACTATTAAGAATTGGAAAGTTGTGAATAAGTTATAAAAGATATTTTAAAATAAAGTTATTCTTACTTTTTAATTACTGGAAATTATGTGGATACCAAATTGATAAAACTATAATTAACGGCGGATAAATAAGTTATTATTTTTTTAAATCAGTATTTTTCAACAAGTTATCTGTTTTTAATCCCAAAAATATTAACAAGTATGTCCACAGTAATTTTAAGCTATTTATCAAAAGATTGGTATATTCTTTCTTTGATTAAAACTATTTCTTGTTTTGTAATCTCATCAGTTTCTTCTTCTGTTTTCACTTTTTCGTAAGCGTGTATGACGGTGGAATGGTCTCTGCCGCCTAGCTTTTGTCCGATTTCCGGGAAAGATGATTTAGTCTCTTCTCTTAATAAGTACATAGCTATCTGTCGGGGTCTTACTATTTCTTTCTTACGGCTCCTTTTTACCAGGTCGTTCGGCGAGATGTTATAAAAATCCGAAACGGATTTTAAGATCAACTGGGGGGTGGTTTTTTTATAGGGCGTGCTTAGATAAGTAGCCAGCAGCTTCTTAACCTCTTTAACGTCCAAGTTTTTATTGTAAATTTGGCTTACGGCAATAACCCTATTCAAAGCGCCTTCCAGTTCTCTTATATTCTTTTGGATGTTTGTTGCTATGTAGCTTAAAACATCTTCATCTAAAGCCATCTCTTTTTGTTTCGTTTTAAGCTTTAAAATAGCCAGTCTGGTCTCAAAATCGGGTATGTTTATGTCCGCAATCATGCCCCCCTCAAATCGCGATCTTAATCTTTCTTCCAAAGCCGGTATGGCTTTGGGCGGTCTGTCCGAAGATAAAATAACTTGCTTGTTTTTTCCGTGCAGTTCGTTGAACGTTGCAAAAAATATGTCTTGAGTTCTCTCTTTTCCGGCTATATATTGAATGTCGTCAACAATAAGCATGTCCAGCTTCGCGTACTTAGCTTTAAGCTCCTCCACGTTTTTATTTCTCACCGATTCAACAATTTCCGCTGTAATTTTTTCAGAAGGTATGTATAAAACTTTTTTGGTCGGATCATCTTCTAAAACTTTATTGCCGGTGGCCTGTAATAAGTGTGTTTTTCCCAGACCAACTCCGCCGTAGAGAAATAACGGGTTATAAGCCTTGCCCAGATTCTTGGCCACAGCGGAACTGGCGGCGTGCGCTAATTCGTTGTGAGAACCGACAATGAAAGAGTCAAATGAGTATTTCTTGTTTAGATTTGTTTGAGGATTAATGTCGGCGGACTGCTTATTGTCAAACACTTTTTCAGGAATAAATTGGGAAAAATCTTTTTTGATTATTACTTGAGGCAGACTGTTGCCGATAGTGTATTTGACCTCCCTAATCTCCGGTGTAAAGTTTTGTACGGCAGTCAGTATTTGCTTGTGAAATTTGTTTTCAAGCCATTCCTTAATAAATCCGTTAGGAACTCCAATTACAACCAAACCCCCCTCATTAGCCAGTATAGAGGTGCTCTTAAACCAAGTCGTAAAGTTAGCTTTGGAAAGAGAAAGCTCCATCTCCCCCAAAACAGCTTTCCATAATTCCTCTTTGGTCATATTTGCAAATCCTTAATAGATACAATTCTAAGATAAACAACCAAACTTAAAAACAACCGACTTTAGTTTATAAACTGTTTATAAAAAGTGGATGCTTGAATAACATTGACGTAGGGTTTTTTTTTGCTTATAGTTGACTAATGAAATCAACTTTATATCGTCCTAAAAACAAAAAAAGGAAAAAGAAACACGGCTTTTTGAAAAGGTCTAATAAAAAGTCAGGACGCAATGTTTTGTTAAAAAGACGACGGAAGGGCAGATATAAACTCACTGTTTGAACTGGCTTAAGCATGGCTTTACCTAAAAGACGTAGGATTAAAAGCAAAAAGGACATAAACCGTATTTTTAAAACGGGCAGGAGCTTCAGGACAGCTTCATTTTTAGTGAAAATAGCCAAGAACAACCTTCCTTTTTGCCGGGGCGCCGTAATTGTTCCCTCAAAACTTGTTTCAGGCGCAGTTTTAAGAAATAAAGTTAGAAGAAAACTTTCAACTGTCTTGGCTTCAGCTTTTACTTTTTGTAAAGTACGTGTTGATGTCGTTGTGGTCGTTCAGTCTGGATTCAAAGAAGCCGAACTTCAGAAGACCAATCAGAGTCTATTAGAAATTTTTAGAAAAGCCAATGTTGTCTAGCTCTACCAAGTGATGTCTAATAAAATTTTAAACAACAAAATACCAGAAATAGTGTTGCGAAGTTTGGCAAGATTATACAAGAAAGTATTTTCATCTTTTTTGGCCGTATCGCCTTTTCTCTTTTTTTCAACAGGTTGTCGCTTTTATCCCACTTGCTCCGAGTACTTCGTGGAAGCTCTTGAAAAACACGGCCTAACAAAAGGTTTGTTTTTTAGTTTAAAAAGATTAGCCAAGTGCCACCCTTTTAGCCGTTGCGATTTAACATGACATATATTTTTAACGAAATTTTATACAGGCCGATATTTAATTTTTTGGTTTTCATTTACAACCTGATTCCGGGAGCTGATTTCGGTTTGGCGATTATAGTTCTGACTCTGATAGTCAGGCTGGTTTTTATGCCTTTGTCCATCAAAGCTCTGCGTTCTCAAAAACTGATGACTAAATTACAGCCAAAGATTAAGGAGTTGCAGGCAAGGCATAGAGACGATAAAGCGGCCCAGGCCCAAGCGGTTATGGCTTTGTACAAAGAAAATAAGGTCAATCCGGCCTCCGGATGTCTGCCTTTGATCATCCAACTTCCTGTTTTATTTGCTTTATATAAGGCCTTTGCTAACGGTTTTAACCCGGAGAGTCTGAAACTGCTTTACGGTTTTATAAAAAACCCCGATACTATAAACAGCATCTCTTTCGGTTTTTTTGACTTATCAAAAAATAGCCCCGCTTTAGCTGTTCTTTCAGGCGTTTTTCAGTTTCTACATTCTAAACTTAGTTTCGCAAAGCAGGAATCTGGCAAAAATCCAGACGCAGGAAGTTCTCTGAAAGGCAGTTTTGATATGGGAGCAATGAATAAACAAATGTTGTATTTTTTCCCAATAATGATTATAATCATTGGCTGGAAGTTGCCGGCCGGCCTTGTTTTATATTGGGCGGTAACTACCTTGTTTTCAATGTTTGAACAGTTATATATAAATAAAAAGTTTGCATGAACGAGAATTTAAAAGAAAATACGGATGAAAAGCAGAAACCTTTACAAAGCGTTACAAAAGACGTCTTGGAGAAACTTGGCTATCAAGCGGAAGTGAACATCTTTTCCAATGAAAAAGACCAGGAGTTAAAAGTTGTGGCCATAAACTCAAACGAAGACCTAAGCGCTTTGATAGGGAAAAACGGCCAAAATATAAAAGCTGTTGAGCATGTGATAAAGCTTCTGTATTTCAGAAAATTCAATCTTTCAAACGAGGATGCGGCCTCTTCAAAACCGCTGGCTTTTATGGTTGACATTAACGACTACAGAAAGTTAAGGGTGCAACAGGTGATTGATAAGGCCTTGGAGGTGGCAAATAGGGTTAAGGTCAGCAAGAAAGCTGAAGCTTTGGACCCCATGTCCTCTTATGAAAGACGCTTGATTCATGTTGAGCTGGCTTCTCATCCGGACCTGGAAACAGAGAGCATTGGCGAAGAGCCGGAAAGAAGGGTGGTTATTCGGCCTCTGATAATATGAAATAATAAAAACTGGGGTTACATGACCCCAGTTTTTATTTTAGAGACTGATAGAATAAAGATACCGGTCGTAGCCGTTTGTAAAAAAGATGAAATTTTCTGTTGGGGACAAGAAGGGTTTTTCAATGCTAATTTGGTCGGCAGAGCTGGACTGAAACACTAAGCCAAATTCTTTGTTAGTCAAAGCAAACTCATAAAGACCCTCCTCTTCGCCGTCAGTCTTGGTTCCTCCGCAGTAGAACCGTTTGGAGTTTAAACTCCAAACGCACTTTTCGGCGTTTGTCTGCAAGTCAATTTCCATACCGAAATAATTTCCATCCTTGAGTTGGATTAGATTTGCCGTCAAGTCAACCCCCTCTTTGTTGTAAGAATAAATTAAACTTAAACCGTCGGGAGACCAAAGAGTTTTCAAGTTATCGTATGATTCCAGAATTTTTTCCAGTTCCCCCGTTTCTTTGTTTAATAAGAGCAAGCTCTTATCTATCCCGCTTGGACTGTGGAAAGCGATGATGTCTTTACCGGGCCATGCAATTTTTAGTTGGCTATTTCTGGTGGGCAGAATGTTTTTAAAAGATGAGCCGTCAGGATTGGCAATACTGATGTTGCCTTCTTCGGCCGCGGGTTCAAAAAACAGGTAGGCTATTTTTTGGCCGTCAGGTGACCAAGTTGCGCTGGACATCTTGCCATTTAAATTTATCAAGTCTTTATTTTTTAAATCAAACAAGCTTAAGGTTTGTCCGCGGGGAGTTTTTTTTGCCACAATTGCCTGGCGGCCGTTTTTTGACCAGATGGCCTCGGTTATATTTTCTTTTATCTCACCGGTAATAATTTGAGTGTTTTGGCCGGTAAAGTTGCTGGAGAAAATTTTGCCGGTGTCTTTCTCAAAATAAATAAGATTTCTGCCGTCTTCAGAAACAGTCGGTCCTATGACTTTGACACTGCTTAAGCGATTCAATTTTGCCACAACGTTTTTTTCCGGTTCGGTCTTGCCGGAGAAACTTGAAAAGCGATTCAGTCCGGCTATGTTGGCAGTTTGTCCGGTGTTTTTGTTCGCCAAAAGATAGCCTCCTAAAAAAGTAATCAAGCCGAAGAGAGTTGCTATCAGTATTATTAAAATCTTTTTTTGGCTCATCAAGGATAGTTTTTTATTGCTAATAGTAGCTTATCATGCCGTTTGTGTTGATTCAAATTAACGTTTTATTAACTTTAAGGCAGATTTGGCAGCAGCTAGCTTTTGAATCAAAGGGGCCTCTTCCTTTTTCTATGCGTGACATTAATTTAGGACGCGAAGCAATAAAACTCCAAGTAAGCAAGATAGTTCGCAAGGGAAGGATATTAAGAATTGGAACTGATTCTATAAATAAAGCGCTAACCAATTTTTTCCACTGTTTTCGGCCGGCACGAGTAAATCCCAAAGTTACGAACAGTATGAAATCAACGAATAGTCCTACAAGCCAGCCGATTGTGCCAAAAGTGAATATTTCAATTAGGTCGGCAATAATACTTAACAATAAAGCAAAAATAAAAACCAACCAACCCATCTGGTCTTTTTTTTGCTGTTGTTTTTTGGCTTCTTCTTCGTTTGCTCGTCGCTCTTGGGCCAGCAATTCAGGATTTCTAACAGCATCTAACTCTTGTGCTCTATACTCATCTTGCTCGTCGTATGAATTAGTTTCTTGGTTCATGGTTTAGCTTTTTTGCTGTTCAGCCCACTCTCTTTTGGCTTTTTCAATTTCTAAAATCTGGCGGGGATCGGAAGTGATAATCTGGTCTTCAGTGTAAGAAGCGACAACTCTGATGCCGACGTGGTTAGAACCGGCAAAAAATAATCCGTGTCCGACGCCGGCTTCAAGCAAAAAGAATTTTTCAGCATCTGTCAGGTTGAAAGTCTGCTTGACGCCTTCAATTGAGGCGGCAGACTGCTTCATTAAAACTTGGATTGAAGAGTTGGTGACTATGGCTTTGCCGTAGGAAGAGTTCAAAAAGTCCGGCACGTCTTGCGAGATTGTTGTCAGTCCCAGAAAGTATTTTCTGGCTCTTTTGGCGACATTGAACAGGAAAGCTCCGCCAATTTCATATTTAAGCAGCCACCAAGCCTCATCCACCACAAGCACCCTCTTTTTTAGAACTGTTCGGACTTTTGTCCAGATGTAATTTAAGACAAGATACATGGCGATGGGCCTCAACTCTTCTTCCATGTCTCTGATACTGAAGAGCACCAGTCTGTTGTCCAAAGAAACATTTGTCGGTTTGTTCAAAAATCCGGCGAAGGTTCCTTCGGTGTATTTTTTTATCCGGATAGCCATAGATTCGGCTCCGGCAAGACCTTCAAGAATGTTTTGGAAGTCGGAGAGCAAGGGTACTTCGCCCTGGCTGTTGTTGCTCTCCATGGTTATGTCTTTTAAGGCGTAGGACTGAATCAGCGCCTCGTCAAGCAGAGAGCCTTCCTCTGCCGTAATCTCTCCCAGCATCAATTTAAACAAACCGGTTAAGTCCAAGATGTGTGTCCGGAAGACGTCTTTGAACTCTTCTCCCGCCGCCGGTTGAGGCAGATCAAACGGATTGATGTGGCTGTCGGAAGCGATGGAGATGTTTACCGTAGAGCCGCCTACGGTGTCAGATAAGTATTTGTATTCATTTTCCGGGTCAATTATAAAAACTTCGGTGTTTAACATTAAGCTTCGGAGAATTTCCAGTTTGACGGTGTAAGAGTTATGAACAAACATCCCCCCGGTGCCAGCTAGAAAAACTTCATTGTTCACAGTCAAATCGTAAACATATTTTTCTTTTCGATTTTTAATTTTCTCTACTTTTTTGATGGGATCCCAGAATAAATTACTATTGGCCAGCATCTCCAG
>JACOZX010000014.1 GCA_016181105.1 Candidatus Yanofskyibacteriota bacterium | reverse complement strand
CGTGTCCGGAAAGTTTTTGAAAATGTTAAAAAACGGTGTAGTGGAAAAACTTGATTTAGTGGAGTAAACCACCTACGCCAAAAACAAAAGAGCAGATAAGTTATCTGCTCTTTTTTAATTCTATCTATCCCGAGGCGGGGGCAAGAAGTACGAAAATAAAAAAGAGCCCGCGCATGCGCGGGCTCGTGTGTGTGGTAGGCGGAACTACTTTTCCGATTCCGCCACAACCTTCTCGGCCTTGGGTTTCTTGGGCAACTTGCCCACAACCAAACCCAAACCCTTGATGCCATAGTCAAGATACAGCCGACCGTCACGGTCGGCGAATTCGCCAACGACACCAGTCATCCGGAGATGACGGGTGATTGACCGACGGTTACTTCCTTTGCCGACAAGGATAGTAACCATCGCCGTCCGGTAACCACAAGACCCAATACTGGCCACCTGTCCTGCCAATTCATCTTTCATCCTTTTTCTCCTTGAAAAAGTTTACGGTTGTTTTTGTACTAGTTATATAATAACATATTTGATATAGGCGTGTCAAATCCGGCCTCTTGCTTAAACAAGGTTTATATGCTAAATTAACCCAAATATGAAGTTGCTGGCAAAATACATTTTAATCGTCTTTGTTGTCTTATTGGGGCTGTCCGGTTTGGTAGCCTTTTTTGAGACACCAATCGGCAAAACAGACACTATTTCGCTGACTCAAGTTGTTGAGAAAATCAATAACGGCGAAGCCAAAGAAATCCTCATCCAAGGGGAATCCTTGGAAATTAAGACGGACAACCTGCCTGACGGCAAGGCAGGTAAGTCATTCAAATCTAAAAAAGAAACCGGCGTTTCAGCGGTTGAGACTCTGCTTAATCTGGGCGCCGATAAAACAAAACTTTCCGCCATGAGCGTTTCAACAAAAGACGAAAGCGGAGTCGCCTACTTTCTAATAAACACTCTGCCTTTTCTCTTGCCTTTTCTTTTGGTTGGTTTCATATTCTGGTTTATGTTCCGCCAAGCCAAAGCCGGCTCCATGCAGGCATTTAGTTTTGGCAAATCAAGAGCCAAACTGGCGGTTTCAAACGGCAAGAAAAAAATCACCTTCAAAGATGTCGCCGGTCTTCAAGAAGTCAAGCAGGAAATTGAAGAGGTGGTTGATTTTCTCAAAGATCCGGCAAAGTTTCATAAGCTAGGCGCCAGAATTCCAAGAGGCATCTTGCTTGTCGGCGCTCCCGGCACAGGCAAAACTTTGCTCGCCAAAGCCGTCGCCAATGAAGCCAATGTCCCCTTTTACTTCGTCTCCGGTTCTGAATTTGTGGAAATGTTTGTCGGAGTCGGAGCCAATCGCGTCAGAGATACTTTTGAACTGGCCAAGCAGACCGCGCCCTCAATTGTTTTTGTTGACGAAATTGATGCCGTCGGCCGGCATCGTGGAGCCGGCTTAGGCGGAGGCCATGACGAAAGAGAACAGACATTGAACCAGATTTTAGTTGAGATGGACGGCTTCAACACTGAAGATGCGGTAATAGTTTTGGCCGCCACCAACCGCCCTGACATTTTAGACCCCGCCCTTTTGCGGCCGGGCAGGTTTGACCGCCGGATTATTTTGGACGAGCCTTCGCTGAAAGACAGAGAAGAAATTCTGAAGATACATCTCCAGGGCAAGCCTGTCGCCAAAAATATACAATTAAAAGTCGTCTCGGAAAGAACTTCCGGCTTCTCCGGGGCCGACTTAGCCAACTTGGTAAACGAAGCGGCGATTTTGGCCGTCCGCAAAAATCAAAATGAAATCACTCAAGACAACCTGCTTCAATCAATTGAAAAAGTCATGCTTGGTCCGGAAAGAAAGAGCCACGCCCTTTCCAAAAAAGAAAAAGAGATTACCGCCTATCACGAGGCTGGTCACGCTTTGCTGGCGGCATCTTTGCCCAAATCAGATCCGGTTCACAAAATATCAATAGTATCGCGCGGCCGGGCCGGCGGATACACTTTAAAATTGCCGAGCGAAGACAAGCACCTCAAATCCAAACCGGAATTTGAAGCCGAGTTGAGCGTTCTCTTGGCCGGTTACGCCGCCGAGAAAATAGTTTTTAAAGAAACAACCACTGGCGCTTCAAATGACTTGCGTGTTGCTTCAGAAATCGCCAGAAAAATGGCAACCCAGTTCGGTATGTCGGAAATTCTGGGACCGATTACCTTCGGCGAAAAAGAGGAGATGGTATTTTTGGGTAAAGAAATATCCACCCAGAAGAATTACTCGGAAAATATGGCCTTGCAAATTGATAAAGAAGTAAAAAAGTTTATCTCTCAAGCGCTGGTTTTAGCCAAAAAGATTTTAAACAAAAAAATTGATATACTTCACAAAGTGGCGCAGGAGCTTATAAAAAAAGAAACTCAGAAAGAGTTTTACGCTTTGCTAAAAGCGTAGTTGTTGATAGCAAGTTTGAACTAAAGAGCACCAATGCTATAATTAGCATTGTATGGTACATAAAGCAAAACGACAAGAAGCAGTCCGCCTGAGAAGACTAGGCAAAAGTTTCACTTACATCAGAAAAAAACTTAATGTAGCTAAAGGAACATTGTCTTATTGGGTTAGCGGAATCAAATTGACAAAAGAGCAGCTAAAGAAGATTCAAAAAGAAGGCCGAGAACTACAAGTGGAGCGCTATATTGAAACCCGGAAAGAGCAACGAAAGAAAATATTTGACACTTTTTGTGAAATTGAAAAAGCTAGATTGTTACCCCTAACTAAAAGAGATTTTCTTATTGCCGGTCTCTTTTTATACTTAGGCGAGGGTAGTAAAACTAACTGGTGGGAAACAGGAGTTTCCAATAGCAATCCCACAATCATAAAATTCACAATTTTTTGGTTGACCAAAATTTTAAAAGTACCCAAAAACAAAATCAGAATCCGTCTTCACCTATACAAAAATATGAATATAAAAAAAGAACTTGAATTCTGGAGTAGAAATATAAAAATTTCCCTAGTACAGTTTAGAAAAACATACATAAAAAAGACTAGCTCGCAGTCAGTAAACTACTTTACCTTCGGTCACGGTACTTGTAACGTACTGGTTGGCAATGGAAACTTAAAAAACAGAATAATAGCAGGAATTAGAGTTATTTTAGAAGCTGCCAAGAGTCGTGCTGATTCAACTACCCCATCCTCGCCCAGATTTATTTAAATACACGACGGGCGCGTAGCTCAATGGTAGAGCGGCGATCTTATAAGTCGCAGGTCGGAGGCTCGATCCCTCCCGCGCCCACAATAAAACATTGGATAAATTATATGAGTAAATTTAAGACCGGCGTTAAAATTAGTTTAGTCGGCACAGCCGTTGAAGCTGTCGGAATGTTATTGGATATTCTCCACCATCTTAGCATCGGCATAAAAACTCCGGAGGGTTTGGTTACTCTGAATCACCTGGTAATCTTTGCCGGTTTTCTTGTTAACTTTTTTGGGGTTTTAATTACTTGGGCTTCAAAGAAAAATTAGGAAGGGCGGTTAGTGAAGTGGGTTAAAGCCAAGGTTTTGGCTTTAACGGGAAATTTAGCGAGCTGTAAGCAAGCGTCAAAAATTTCCCCGGAAGAGCCCGACGGATATTTGGGCGCGTAGTTCAGCGGTTAGAATGTCCGCCTTACACGCGGAAGGTCCCTGGTTCGAATCCAGGCGCGCCCACCAAATGAACCTCTCCATCGTTTACGAAGATAAGGATTTCTTTGTTATAAACAAACCCTCCGGAATTGCCGTTCACAAAACTCATCCAAAGGATCCCAACAAAACTTTGGTTGATTTTATTTTGGAAAAATATCCGGAAATAAAAAACGTCGGTGATGACCCAAAAATTCGCCCCGGCATTGTGCATCGGCTGGACAAAGAAACTTCCGGCCTCATGACTATCGCCAAAACACAATCCGCTTTTGAATATTTAAAAAAACAATTTCAGGAAAGAAAAATAAAAAAAACATATCTGGCTTTGGTTCAAGGCCAACTGAAAAACAAGACCGGCACGATTGACTTACCCTTAGGCAAGATAGGCACCAAGCAAACCACCAGAATGAAAGGCAAAAAAGAGCTGAAAGAAAGAGAGGCCATAACAGAATATAAAATTATCAGAGAATTTGCAGACTACTCGTTGTTAGAAGTCTATCCCAAAACAGGACGGACTCACCAGATTAGAATCCATCTGAACGCTATCGGCCATCCTGTCGTTTGTGACTCGCTTTACGGAGGCCGAAAGAAAATTTGCCCTCCGGAACTTGGCAGACTGTTTCTTCATGCTCAAAAACTTGAATTTACCAGCCCTTCCGGACAACATCTGTTTTTAGAAGTTGACCCCCCAAAAGAATTGACTAACTTCTTAGATTCAATTATTATATCCAAATCATGAATCTGCAAACTTTCAACAAAAACTTGATTAATAAACCCATTCCCGCTATTACTGCCGGGGATACGGTTCGTGTTTACCAGAAGATAAAAGAGGGAGACAAATTCAGAACTCAAGCTTTTGAGGGTATCGTCATTGCCAAAAGACATGGACTTGAGGTTGGAGCAACAATTACCGTCAGAAAAATGAGTGGCGACATCGGCGTAGAAAGAATTTTTCCCTTGTACTTGCCGACCATAGAAAAAATTGAGGTCTTAAAATCCTCCAAAGTCAGACGAGCCAAGCTTTACTACATCAGGGGCAAAAGCGCCAAAGCTACTCGCAGAAAAATCAAATCTCAAGAGCTTGTCCAAGCTCCCGCCAAAGAGACGGAAAAAGAAACTCAATCTTTCTCTTCGGAAAACAAATTGGTAGAATCAAAATAAAGTAACTCTTGCTTTTTTGCGGACGTGGTGGAACGGTATACACGTGCGTTCGAGGGGCGCATGCCGCAAGGCTTGAGGGTTCAAATCCCTCCGTCCGCACCAGAAAGGAACTTGGGCGCGTAGCTCAGTTGGTTAGAGCGAGCCGTTGACGTCGGCTAGGTCCCCCGTTCGAATCGGGGCGCGCCCACCAAGGAGGAGAAGTGGAGAAACTTTACAACAAAATGTGTCCCTGCGGATGCTTTGATTTGTTTACCGACCAAGAAGTTGATTTCATCAAAGAGTTCAAATACTGGTTCCTTGCCTTAAACTGGCAACAAGGTTTTTTAGGGCGATGCCTGCTTATACTGAAAGCTCACAAAACAGACGAATCAGAATTAACTGACGAAGAAGTTCTGGAAAAGCACAAGATCTACTGTCTTTGGAGAAAAAGCGTAACCGAATCTTTCAATCCGGATAAAATCAACCAAGCTCAATTAAGCAACGAAGAACATATTCATAAAGGACATCTTCATTGGCATTTTGTGCCAAGATACAGAAGGCCGATCACCTTTGCTGGAATAGCTTTTCAACACGATACGCCAGAAACACAAAAAGTAAGTTATGGGCAAGTTCACAAAAAAATAGTTCATCCGGCTGAAATTAGGCAAAAAATAAAAGAGAGATTGCTGAAGCATCTGTAAGTTAATTTATATAAGGAAGTTCCCACAGGTTCTTCCTTTTTTCTTTCTTGAAAAAAGGGCTTTTTATGCTATGCTCGGAAATAGAAAATGCCGGAGTAGCTTAATGGAAAAGCAGGCGCCTGAAGAGCGTCTGAAGGCAGTCCGATTCTGCCCTCCGGCACAAAAAGATTCTCTAAAAACAACCGAAAATAATCGGCTGTTTTTAGTTATCCACAAAAATTATCCACAACTTCCGAACCCTGTGCTATAATAAAGCTATAATACAGAATAGAAATTAAATTTTTATCCACAAATGAGAAAAGATAAGGAAAAAGCAGAGTTGTTAAGACGGACTGGAAAAAGCTATAAGCAAATCAATCGAGAACTTAGTATACCTACAGCTACTTTAAGCGATTGGTTCCGAGATAAGTCATGGTCAATAGAGATAAGAGACAGATTAGCTACTGCCGCCTCTTTTTCATCCCCAGAGAAGTTAAGACTTATGGTCGCAGCCACAAAAAAGAAATTTGCCTTATTGCACGAAGAATATAGACGAGAAGCCATAGAAGAATTTGAAGAAAAGAAAAAAGACCATCTCTTTATAGCCGGACTCATGCTCTATTGGGGCGAAGGTGACAAAAATGTGAAGAACTCAGATGTAAAATTGTCTAACAGTGATTCTGGTATGATACGCGTTTTTTATGTCTTTTTAACAAATTCAATGCTTGTCCCAGCAGAAAAAATAACTCTTAGCTTACTGCTTTACCCGGACTTAGTAGATTCAGTACAGAAAAAGTCTTGGAGTATGACCACTGGTATACCTCTGGCTCAATTCCGTAAGTCAGTTTTTATTAAAGGCCGTCACCCAACCAGACGCTTATCCCATGGAGTTGGAATGATCAGGGTGGGAGGGAGAAAGTACAAGGAAAAATTACTTAAATGGATTGAATTGGCAATGCGTGATTTTGGCAACAAAACAGTTGTCTAAACAGTTGTCTAATAGGCAAGATTGTTTTACAATCAATAATCAAATCTACTGCGGGAGTAGTTCAATGGCAGAACGCGTCGTTGCCAACGACGAGGTTGCGGGTTCAATCCCCGTCTCCCGCTCCAAGATTGTAAGTTTTGATTTTTGACACTCTTAACTAAATAAATTATCCTTGTCCTATCTGTTCTTTGATTAAGGAAAGTAGCTATGTCTGAAAAGTGGGATAGGCGTTTTTTGGCTTTGGCTGAACATATTGCTCAATGGAGCAAGGACCCTTCAACGAAAACTGGCGCTGTGATTGTTGACCACAACAACAGAGTAGTTTCTGTAGGTTACAACGGTTTTCCAAGAGGCGTAGAAGACACGGTAGAACGGTTAGAGAATCGGGAAGTTAAGTATAAAATTATTGTTCACTGCGAAAGAAACGCATTACTGTTCGCGCATGCTTCAGTTGAAGGATGCCGTCTGTATACCTGGCCATTTATGTCCTGCGCCACTTGCGCCGCCATGGTAATCCAGGCTGGCATTACTGAAGTTGTCGCCCCGTTTTCAGATAATCCACGCTGGATAGCTGATTTTGACTTAGCTAAAAAACTTTTTTTTGAAGCGAGAGTTAGGGTCAGGCTACTTTCTTGAGATTGCCGAACTTTGACTTGCCTACCCCTAATTTGATATAATGATAGTATAAGGTCCCGAAAGGGATTTTTTAGTTAAAAAGAGCCTATTGCAAGGCTTTTTTGCTTATATGAACAAGAAAATAACTAAAATAATGATAACTATTCTGTTGCTTGCTTTTATAGCCGGTATCAGTCCTGTTTCTGCGAATGCGGCTATTTTTGACTGGTTGAAAAATGACACCTTAACCGAGGCTTCATCCAGATTTATTTCATTCGCCGGAATCGGTAATGGTTCCGGTGTAAACATGGAAATAGAAGAAGATGCCTCGCCGGACTTTTTGATATTGCAAGGAAACTCTCTTTTGGCAACAAACGATCCTTTGTCAGTCAAGAAAACCAAAAAAACAGAAAATAAAACATATGTTGTGCCGGCCTCAGCCTATTCTTCAACCGCAGACCAGACTGACCACACGCCCTTCATTACAGCTATGGGTACTCATGTGAGAGACGGTGTCGTTGCGGCAAACTTTTTGCCTTTCGGTACTGTCATCAAGATTCCGGAAATCTACGGAGATAAAACTTTCGTGATTGAAGACCGTATGAACTCCAGATACTTCTATAAAATAGACGTCTGGTTCCCAAGCCGCGCTCAAGCCAAAGAGTTCGGGGTTAAAAATATAAAAATTGAAATAGTATCCTAAGAAGAGAATCTGATCAAACTAAAAACCCGTTTTAAACGGGTTTTTAGTTTGATTTAAGAGCAAAACTCTGCTTAAATTATGTTGGTATAAAAATTTTCTTGTCCCCGTGGTGAAACGGATATCACGCTTCGCTTCGGACGAAGTATTGGGGGTTCGAGTCCCTCCGGGGACACAAATAGAATTTGACCGCCCATAGCTCAATTGGCAGAGCAGATCCCTCTTAAGGATAAGGTTCCAGGTTCAACTCCTGGTGGGCGGACTGTGAAATTTTTTTACGGACTTATTTTAATAGTAGGAGCTGTCTCTTTAAGCGTTGTGGCTGACGTGCTTTTAAAGAAAAGCGGGTTTAGTAATATTAAATTGATAGCACTCGGCTTCTTGCTTTACGGCCTTGAAGCAATTCCCGTAGCCTTAGCTTTTCAGAAAATAAACTTCGGACCCGTGTTTATAATCTGGAGCGCCTTTTCTGTTATTATCGGCTTGGTAGTGGCCAATTTAATGTTTAAAGAACTCTATACCAGCCACAAAATCCTAGCTCTAATATTCGCACTGGCCGCGATCTACTTAAGCAGTAAATCATAATAGCTTGCGCCCCTACCTTTCTTATTTTCTATCGCGCTTGCGGTAATTTCTATGTTACAACTGTGATGCTCCTTGCACCACGCCTGACATTTTTCTGCTTGCTTTTTGTCCTCATAATGAAAACTGCACTCCTCGCATTGGTATAATTCTTTTTCGTTTTGTTTTATTACCCTAACCATAATTACAAATAATCAAGCAATCGTTCGTAGTTAATAAAATCTAACCATTGATAAAAATACGCGATCCACACGCCGAGCTTGTTCGTGAAGAGAAGGATACCAAGGAAGATAAGAAACAGTCCTCCGATAATCGAAATAACATTGAGATACTTACTCAACCTTGAGATATAGTTTGACGCAGAACCTATACCCGCGGCGATTATGAGGAACGGCACCGCCAGTCCGAGAGAGAAAACCGAAAGAAGGAACGCTCCTTGTCCGACTGTTGCCGATGCCGCGGCAAGCGTTAAAATTGACCCTAAGATAGGGCCGACACATGGAGTCCAGCCAAAAGCAAATGTCGCTCCAAAAATGAGAGAACTTGTCGGATTACCCGGCTTCAACACTTTTATTTTTCCGATATTTTTCTCAACATTCAAAAACGGCAGGCGCAGAACTCCTATCATGAAAAGTCCAAAAAGTATCACGAAGATGCCGCCGATTCGCGAGAGCCAAACTCTGTATTGGGCAAGAGCAGAGCCGCCCAGACCAAAAAGGCTGCCGAGCAGTATGAAAATAAGGCTAAAGCCAATAACGAACAAGAGTCCGTTCAAAAAAATTTTCCTTCGCGCTGATTTTGACTTCAGAGGGTCCTGCAAATCCTGTACCGAAACACCGCTGATAAATCCCAAATATCCGGGCACCAAAGGAAGCGTGCAAGGGGCAAGAAAGGTGAGAATACCAGCGATAAATGCGGGAATGATAAGTGAAAATTCCATAGTTAATTATGATGAGAGTAATTTTTGAATCTTTTCGCGTATCTCTTTTATTTCCATTGGTCCTCGCTTACGCTCGGCGATATTTCCTTCTCTGTCTACGAAAATTGTTTCCGGCATGGAAAATCCGTCTATGGATTGGTAGAACGAGTCCGAGGGGTCAAGTAAAAATATCAGATTCGTTACGCCTAACTCGTCCGTATACTTCTTTGCCGTCTCTCGCGACTCGGCTCTATCAATCGCAATGATTGTCACATCGTCGCCGAATTCTTTTTGAGCGACGGCGAAATCCACCAATTCTTTTCGGCAAAAAGGACACCATGCCGCCCAAGAATTTATTACGAGCGGTTTTCCTGCAAAATCCGCGAACCTCACTGTTTTGCCGTTATAGTCTTGCAAATTAAAATCAGGAGCTCTTTCGGACTGAGCTTGGCGGGACGCTTCCCTTGGCGCATTGTTCTTGGAAACCACTAACCAACCGGCTATACCAACAACAATAACGCCGAGAATTATAACTAAAACTTTACTCATAATCCTATTGATCCGCCGCCGCTCAAAAGAATTGCGATATTCGCGGCAAGCAGTATCAAATCAAACTCCCAACCGGTTTTATCCATCGCCGCAAACGGCATATGCCACTTCGCCGTCTTGAAGTAGATAGCTCCGATCATCACCATCGCAAGCAAGAACGCGGCGATCTGGATATACACGCCGAAAATCATTCCTAAGGACGAAACGGATTCCACCAATCCGAGCATGAAGATCATGCCAGCCGGCATGCCCATCATCTGGCTCATGCCGGAAGCGTTCTTTAATTTGGGCAGAGCGTGATAGATAAAGATCACCGCAATGGCCAACCGCAGGATTAGGAACGCGATATCACTGTACTGACTAAGTTCAATTATCATAGTTTTGAAATTATATAATTCTTTGACCAGTTGATTCTATTTTAGCAATTCTGTGTTTGGATGGGTAGCGGCCCAGGAAAACCAGAATGCTGGATTGATGCGGAGAAGTTCTCCGTCGCTTTTCTTCTCAAAAAGACGCACTGCATCAATATCTTTTTCGTATTGAGCGACAATTGTTTTACCCTGAAAGATATCCTCAACCCTTCCCGCCTTTTTTATGGCTGGCGGCCAGTACGCTTTGGCCTTGCCGTTTACCACTATCCCTAAAATAAACTCTTTCTCGCTCAACCGACTATCTTTCTTATCGACCGGGAAAAAAGTGCCGGATGTGGTGTAGTAGTCCCCATAAGGATCTTGCCCGTAAAATCTTGTTGCTCCGGTGTCTCGCGACAGAACTTCGCCGTTTGGATGAAGTTTCCGCCAATCACCGAAACGAATCTGGTCTGACGGCAAAACTTCAAGTCGTGTTCCTGTCATTTTTCCCACGATTGCTTCGCCTAAAATTTGCGACCACAATGAATCGGTTTTGCGGTCATACATTACTAAATTTGAATTCCATAGTTTGCCCGAAGTGCCAAACTCCACTTGTTCCCCCGCCACGACGGGGTTAAAAACGATTCCCGACAAACATAAAGGGCAATAAGTAACAAGGACTCGCTTGCCGCCAATTGTATCGTTGACAATTTCATGCCACACCAAAATTTGAAACGGATAAAAACGGTTGACATTGCCTATCTCAAGCGCAAGCCCCGGTTCGGTATCTGATAACTGTTTGCTCGCCTCACTGATAGGAATAAATTTTGGGCGGTCAATAGATGGAATGCCGTCTTTTGGCGGACCGCCGCCAAGGATAGAGTCCAGAGGAACGCTGTGTTTTGTGCCGTCGGTTATCATAATTTCTTTTGTGGTAAAAGTTTGATTGCCGTTATCAACAGTGATTGTTTCTTTCTTTGTCTCTCCGCTGTAAGGTAGAGGGAAATCATTTTTGAACAAACTGCGGCCAAAAACAATCACGGCAAAGGCTCCTATAATGACTATACCAACAATGATTGTTCGTCGGTTTATCATTAATGCTTCGACTTATATCCCTCCGCTTGCTCCAGACACCTTCTCGGGGCCTTTGTTGGAGTATCGCTTAATAAAATCTTTTATCCTTTCAATCGGCAAGACACTATCTTCTACATTAAACGCATCAAGCTGTCCCCATGCGGCAAGCGCAATATCGGTGTCGTTTGTATCGCGCGGCGTGATGATAACTTTTGCCGCTCCGAATTGCTTCAGTTCTTCTTGTATTTCACTCGCAATGCGCGGATGATACGCGATCCAAACATCGCCGTGTTCAAGATTGTGAATAATATACTGGTCGGAAATTGTTTCTTCGCGGAATCCTGAGCGAGCAGTTTGGCCATAATGCGGCCCCGACGTGGGCGGGCTGGAAGTATATTCAGACAGTTGACTGCCTACCGCGATATGACTTGCTTCCATTAAAGGAATCGCACGGCTGAAATCTTCTCCCTTCGGCGCACTGCCTTGCGCCAATACATAGAGGCCATAACCGATAAGAGCAGTGACCCCAAAAATGATGGCGTAGTTTCTGATTTTGCGCATAAAGCGACCGTGCAGCCGCGCATGTTGTTCCGTTTCTTTTTCTTGCCTGCGCTTTTCTCGTTTTTCTTGTTTTGTTATTTGTTCATCCATATATTTTGTGATGCCACATTTGGAGACGCAGTATTTTTATCTGAAAAAAACACACGGCTCCTGCAGTAAAGACTTTTCATTCGCGTGTTTTTTAACGAAATGATTACCGCTACTTTATGTTAAGCAGGCGCGATAACCCTTCCTTATCGAAGCCGACAAGAATTTTCCCGTCAATATCAATGACCGGAACGGTCATTTGACCTGACTTTTTAACCATTTCTTCTGCTAAGGCGTGATTGTTTGCCACATCTTTTTCTTCATAGGTAATATTATGCTCTTTGAAAAAAGCCTTGGTCATTTTGCAATAAGCGCATGTCGGAGTTGTGTAGATAGTTATTTTTTGCATATTTTTTATTTTAATTATTTATTCGTTCAACTTTACAAATTGTATTAATTGCCTAACGGTGGGATTGTCTTTTTTTAGTTCGTAGCAAACCATTTGCCCCATTCTCATTTTTTCGACCAGTTCCAGCATTTCTAGAACCCTCAACTGTTGGGATGCCGCTGATACTGTAATATCAAAGACATTTGCGACATCCGTCACGCAAATATCATGGTGTTCCATCAGCAACTTAAAAATCCGAAATCTGCTCGGATCACCTAACGCACCAAGAATGATAGGCATCCTGTCTTTTTCATCCGACAATTCTTTTTTTATTTTGTTTACTTGTTCTTTTGTCAGCATATTAGTTAAGCACTTGCATAATTACTTAAATCTTACTCCCAACCAACTTCTGTGTCAACTGGGGATAAACCCTTTCCGCCGAAGCCCCACGCCAGAGCAAGCTCGGTGCGGGATAAACTCTACGGAGGCAGGCGGTTGGTTTCGTTCAAAATAGGTTTGTGCTTTATTCAACAACTTGGACTGTGAAATTTTTTCGGTCTTTGTCTAAACAAAAAACAGGGCAACGAGCCCTGTTCATTTACAATAGCAAATATAGCTATTGGCATTGGGCGCATGACATTTTCTTTCTTCAGCCCAAACCTTTTCTTGGCTCCTGATAAATTCCAGACACTGAGCAAAAGTTGGAGATTTTCCAGTTTCAACCAAAGGGTTTTCGTACTGCTTCAAGTACTCCACAACTTCCTTCATTCTGCCCTGGACTTCCTGTACGCAGTTACAGCCTACAGCTTGAGCATAAATCTCAAGCATCTGGAGTTTTTGCTCCAAAAATTCTTCCCAATTTTTTGCTTTCGGCAAAGAATGTATCTCATCAGACCTTTTTTTAAGTTCCGGGTTAACCTCAATGACTTCATGCAACTCCTTGTGGCTCAAGTATCTCATCGCCGACTCCTTAGTAAAAGAACTTTTGATTTAATTCTACTCCTGCTTCCTTATTCTGGCAACTTCTCTTTTCAGTACTGAAAAAAAAGACTTGAGCTCGTTTTGGGAAGTGCCTCTGCCAAGCGATATGCGTATGTTGCCCCAGTCACTCGGATTGTTTATGGCTTTCATAACATGCGACTGCCCCGTCTCGCTTGTGGTACAGGCCGAACCGGTAGAAACGGCCACACCCTTCTGATCAAGAGCGAGCATCAACATTTCTCCGTCAACACCTCTGAAAGAAAGGTTGATGTTGTTAGGCAGTCTTTTCCTAATATCCCCGTTTAATCTTACGTCCGGTATTTCTTTGAGACATTGGCTGGTTAACCAATCTCTGGAATTTTCCAGTCTCATAACCTCGGTTTTCTTTTTGTCTTCCGCAATTTCCAAAGCCAAGGCCAGACCAACAGCCAAGGCTATGTTTTCAGTACCGGCCCTTAACCCTTTTTCTTGTGAACCGCCATAAAGCAAAGGGGTAAGACCAATACCACTTTTTTTATAAAGGCAACCCACACCCTTAGGTCCATATATCTTAGCCCCGTTGAATGTCATCAAATCAACACTCAAAGCATGCGGCCTGATGTTTAAAAAACCAGCCGCTTGACAAGAATCCGTATGAAAATATGGCAAGTTTGTATTGTTTTTTTTCCGCCATTCAGAAATTATTCTGCCAATTTCTTTTATCGGCTGGATAGTGCCAATCTCGTTGTTGGCCTGCATTATTGAAACTAAAATAGTGTCTTTTTTTATTGCTTTCCCCACACTCTCCTTATCGACTATTCCTTTGTTGTTGACCGGCAAGTAAGTAATCTTAAACCCTTCTTTTTCCAGAACTTTGCATGAATTTAAGACAGCCAAGTGCTCAATCGCTGAAACAACGATATGCCTGCCTTTGTTTTTGTAAAAATGAGCCACGCCTAATACGGCCAAGTTGTTTGACTCCGTGCCGGAACCGGTAAAAACAACTTCGCCTGATTTGACTCCTAAAACACCGGCAATCTTTTTTCTGGCGCCTTCCAAAAATTTCTTGGCTTCGTAACCGAAACTATGAACAGAGGAGGGATTGCCAAAAAGTTTAACAGATGTGTTAGAGACAATTTTGCTTACATGGCGATCAACAGGAGTAGACGCCGCGTAGTCTAAATATATTTTTTTATTGTTGTTGAGCATGATAAAAGCCCCTTAAGGGCTAACAAATCGTAAGACAAAATATGTCTTTAGTCAAATTAAAATCTTTTTCTAGGCCAAAAAAGCAGAGAAAGAAAACCGCCAATTAGACCCAAATCTCTGACAGTAACTTCGCTGAAGCCCGCTATAAATAAAATTGCCGCCAAAAACAAAACGGACAGAAAAGAAAAAAACCTCATTAAAAAACCGCTTAACAAACTGACTCCCACCAAAACTTCAAAGACGCCGTTCAGATAAATAAACTGCAAGCCGCTGGTGCCGAATCGGCCGATAAAATCCACAAACCACTGGGGAACCCAAGCATTCAGCCAATAGGATGGATGTATGAATTTATCTATGCCAAACCAGAGAAAAACCGCCGC
>JACOZX010000017.1 GCA_016181105.1 Candidatus Yanofskyibacteriota bacterium | reverse complement strand
TGCGGCGAATGGGCTGAAAAAGTAACTCGCGAGCAATCCACAACCTGCAGAGCCTACAAAAGCAATTATCGCTAAGTCAGATTGAACTATCTTCCCTAATTTTTCTAAAGGAGTATGAATCATGAATGAAATAAAACAACAAAAGGAGAAAGAAATGCTGGAACCAAAGAAAGTGTGGTTTGAGACGATTGGACGTGATCCGAGATTTGAGAAAGGAAAATTTTACGCGGTTGTAGCTGGCAAATTTCCAGAGCAGGAGGTTTATGGCCCTTTTGACGACCGGAAGCAGGTTGACGAGTTTTTTGAAAATTTGGGATTTAAAGAAACACCGGAAGAAGAGTGGGAACTCCAGCCACTTGATTTAATAGAAGCAAAGAAACTGGGCAGAAAATATACAGGTAAAAAGCTTAACGGCTGGTTTCTGAAAGGAGAATGGATTCAGGATGCCTTGAAAAGAAAAGTGGCTCCGGGCGTGCCTCCGCCTTCGGAACCATTGAAAAAACCCGTGTCAGCAGAAACAGAAAGTAAATTTTCTGACCTTTTCCATGTGTCAAAATTTTAAAAGCCCTTTTGGGGCTTTTGTTTAGACAAAGGACTGATCGTGTTCGGCCAAGCTTTGTTCAGCCAGAGCCAGCTTTTCTTTAAGTTCAGCAGCTTCTTTCTCCAGTTTTTCTTCCCGGCCCAAGCTCTCGGATAGAAGCTGGTTATAAACATCGCAACTTTCCACAAGAGACGAGATAAGTTTTAGAGTATTAGGAGAGTTAGAAGTTTTTCTTTTCATTATTTCATCAACAGCACCCTTTATAAACGCGAGGTTTTTTCGGGCTTTCGCTAATTTCTCCAACATCTTTTCTCTTTCCGTCATTTTCTTTCCTCAAAAGATTTAGATTTCAAGAACTTGTCGTAGTTTACTATCTTTTACTTTTTGCGTCAAATTCTATAAACTCGGCTTGATTTTGTCTGGGTTAGTGTTAATCTCCTGATATGAAAAGTTATAGAACTAAGTCTTTGGTTATATTTCTGGTTTCTCTCTTTCTATTTTTTTTAGTCTATCCGGCCGGTTTTAATTTGGGGGCTGATTTTTTAAACTCAAAATTCAAGCTTGATAAAGCCGGCTTTAAAATTCCCCACTTTTTAAATATTCCTTTTCGTCTTGGCTTGGACCTTTTGGGCGGGACTCATTTGGTTTATAAAGCCGACCTCTCAAATTTGACCGGCGGCCAGAGCTCCGCTGATGCTATGGAAGGAGTCAGAGACGTTATTGAGAGGAGAGTGAATATTTTTGGTGTGGCTGAACCGCTGGTTCAAGTGGAGGGCAATGATCGTTTAGTCGTAGAGTTGGCCGGTATCAAAGATATTTCAGAAGCGATTAAGCTGATTGGTGAGACACCGTTCCTGCAGTTTAAGGAAGAACGTCCGGAGGCGGAAACGAATGCTATTTTGGAAGCTCAAAAAAAGGGTGATAAACTGGAGCAGGACCCTTACTTTGTTGATACTTCTCTGACCGGCAAATATTTAACCGGCGCAAGGGTTGTCTTCGGCGGCGCCGCCGCGGGTTTGGCTGAAACCCAAGTTTCTTTGGAACTAAATAGCGAGGGTGCCCGGATTTTTAAAGAACTGACGGAAAAAAACTTGAACAAGCGTTTGGCGATTTATTTGGACGGCATGCCAATCAGCGCTCCGACGGTGCAGTCTGTCATTCCAGACGGTAAAGCGGTAATTACCGGTAACTTTAGCGTTAAGGAGGCCAAAGAACTGGCGGCTCGTTTGAATGCCGGCGCTTTGCCTGTTCCCATATCTTTAATTTCACAGCAAAGCATAGGCGCTTCACTGGGACAAGAATCTTTGGTTAAAAGCTTTAAAGCCGGGGTTGTCGGCCTGATTTTGGTGGCTCTTTTCATGATTTTGTTTTACCGTTTGCCGGGCGTGGTTTCGGTAATGGCTTTGGCGGTCTATGTTGTCGTCGTTCTGACTGTTTATAAGCTGATTCCAGTTACTTTAACTTTGGCTGGCATTGCCGGTTTTATTCTTTCTCTAGGCATGGCGGTTGACGCCAATATTTTAATTTTTGCCAGAATGAGGGAGGAGCTGGCTCAAAACAAACCCTTGTCTCTGGCTTTCAATGAAGGGTTTCGCCGCGCTTGGCTGTCCATCAGAGACAGCCATGTTACAACTTTGATAGGCGCTGTCGTTCTTTATCTTTTTACGACCTCGGTTGTCAAAGGTTTTGCTCTGACTTTAGGCGTGGGGGTTGTGGCCAGCCTTTTTTCGGCGATTACCGTAACTAAATCTTTTCTAGGTTCAATGCTGGGCCCAAAATTGGAGAATAAAAAATGGCTACTCTAGTTTAAAAATAAAATCATGAAACTGGCTTATAAAATTTTATTTTTCATATCAGTATCAATGGCAGTTTTGGCTATCATCTCCACCTTTGTTTTTGGCCTGAACTTCGGGACTGATTTCAAGGGCGGCGCAATGCTTGAGGTGCAGTTTAATCAGGGAGTTGAAGTGCCGGAGGTGCAAAAGGTGAGTGACGTTTTGGCTGAATCCGAAAATCTCGGCGAGGTGTCCGTCAGTCCGGTTGGCGAGGACTCTTTGATTTTGAGGCTGAAAGAGATAGACGAGGCAACTCATCAGAAAATTTTAACTGACCTAAAAACGGCTTTTGGCGATTTGCAGGAAGAAAGATTTGATTCGGTCGGGGCGGCAATCGGCGGTGAACTAAAAAGAAAAAGCTTGACGGCAACGATTCTAGTTTTGGTCTTAATTGTTTTGTATATCGCCTTTGTTTTTAGAAAACTTTCCAAGACTTTATCGCCTTTCGCGATGGGTGTGGCGGCGCTTATCGCTTTGGCTCACGATGTGCTTATCCCTATCGGAGTGTTTGCTTTTTTGGGCGAGTACTACGGCATAGAAGTAACCGGTGTTTTTGTCGCTGCGATTCTGACTATTTTGGGATTTTCGGTGTCTGATACTGTGGTGATTTTTGACCGGGTAAGGGAGAACGTTTTGCGTTTTGGCGCCCCGCCTACCGGACGGGCAGGAAAAGAAGATTTTGGTTCTTTGGTTCACTCCAGCGTAATGCAGACGCTGACGCGTTCCTTGAATACGACCTTTACGGTTTTACTGTCTTTGATAGCTATCTATTTTTTTGGCGGAGAATCAATAAAATACTTCTCTTTGGCCATGATTATCGGCATATTTTTAGGCGCTTATTCATCCATTTCCGTGGCTTCGCCGATACTGGTTTGGTGGTCAAAAAAGAAGTAAAGTCAGACGACCGTTGACACGATAAAAACTATCTGCTAAGTTCTCTTTGTCTGGTTGGTCTTGACTTATTTTTTATATATTATACTATTCTTTTAATAGAAACCATATGACAAGTTTAGATAAAAACATTAAGAAGGTCGTAGCCGTTTTGGTAAAGTCTTTGTCCGAGAGAAATAGGGACATTGTTTTGCGTCGTTTTGGCTTGAAAACAGGCAGTCGCGAGACTCTTGAGTCAATCGGCCAGGGCTACGGAATAACAAGAGAAAGAGTCAGGCAAATTGAGGATTATGCCTTAAAAAATCTGCGCACCGAAGCTATGGGTTCTACGGCTTCTTTGATAAAGCCTTACTTTGATTTTGCTTTAAATTTAATTTCTGATCACGGCGGATTTTTGTCAGAAAAAGATTTATACAGAAAATTCAGCGAACAAGAAAAAGATAACGTGGTTAATTTATCTCTTGCTTTTTTGCTTGCTCTAAATTCCAGCTTTGCCAGGAATTACGAAAGTGATGATTTCAATACTTTTTGGTCGCTTGACGACAGTTCCTTGGATTCGGCAGTCAAACTTATCGGTTCAGTGGAAAGCGCTCTCAAGGAAAAAAACACTTTACTGACCAAAGAAGAATTGTATTCTTTGTACAAATCTAAAGCCAAAAACAAGCCGGTCTCTTTGGAGGCCTTTTTGACGGCCATGGCGGTTTCTAAAAATATTGACAGGAACATTTTTGGCCAGTACGGTTTGGTTAGTTGGTCAGAAGTAAAGCCAAGAGGAGTTAGAGACCGCGCCTATTTAGTTTTAAAAAGAGAATCTAAACCCAAACACTTTAGAGAGATTACCAGTCTTATCAACACGGCCCAATTCGCTGTTAAAAAAGCCAACGTTCAGACTGTTCACAATGAACTCATCAAGGACAGCCGTTTTGTTTTGGTGGGCAGAGGTATTTATGGTTTGTCTGAATGGGGCTATAAATCCGGAACCGTTAAAGATGTTTTAGTTGATATATTAAGAGAATCAAAGAAATCTTTGGACAAGAACACTTTAGTTGCCAAAGTCTTATCTTCCAGATATGTCAAAGAAAATACGGTAATTCTCAACCTCCAAGACTCAAAGATTTTTGCCAAAAAACAAGATGGCACCTACTCTCTTAAAGAAGCTTAATATTCAAACAAAAACCCCGCTCAATCAAGAGCGGGGTTTTTGTTTGTTAGAAATCTGTTATAATTGATTTAAGACATCAAAATACAGACTATGTTTGAGGATCTTGTTTTAGGTTTAAATTTGGCGGTAACCTACTGGTGGGTTTATATGCCCATTATTTTGTTTTTAGGTTTTTACTTTGCCTGGCTGGACTACGCGCAAACGGAATACTTTAAATCTTTGAATTGGACACTGTTGCATATTAAACCGCCGCCGGATGTTGACCGCAGTCCTAAAGCCGCCGAGCAGATTTTTGCCGGACTTCACGGGATATATATTAAGCCGGTTAGTTGGAAGGAGAAACTTTTCAAAGGCAAGATGCCCGACTGGTTTTCCATAGAGATAGTCGGTCAAAATGGGGTTACCAATTTTTACGTCAGAACGCTGACAGACTATAAAAACATAGTTGAGTCCAACGTCTTTGCCCAATATCCGGATGCCGAAATTAACGAAGCGGAAGATTACATGAAAGAATGGCCGGAGAAGCTTCCAAACGAAGAATATGATGTTTTTGGAACAGAACTGATTTTAAGCAAAGAAGATGCTTACCCGATACAGACGTATCCGGCTTTTGAAGAAAAAATGGCCGGTTTGGAGCAGATCAGCCGTCTGGATCCGCTGTCCTCTCTTACCGAGGTTTTCAGCACCTTTCGTCTTGGAGAAAATTTTGTGATTCAACTGCTGGTCCGGCCGGTTAGTGACGGCTGGGTTAAAAAAGCGCAGGAACCGCTGGATAAGTTGCTTGGCAAGGAGTCAAAAAAAGAAGAAAACTTGATAGGGTCAATGTTCAACCAGATTGATAAAGTTTTTTTGCCCGGTCTTGAGGAAAAAAAGGAAGATAAAAAAGATAAAAAACTTTCTGCTCCGGAAGAGGAAATGGCCAAGGCTATCGGCCGTAAAACTTCTAAAATAGGTTTTGAGACCGGTATCAGACTTATGTATGTATCAAAGAAGGAAGTTTTTCACCGCTACCACTTTGCGGCGGTTATGGGCGGGTTTAAGCAACTTGCTACAGCTAACTTGAACAGCTTTAAAGTTAACAAAAAAACTCTGACTTACTCAAAAGGCATTTTTGCCGGCCCGTTCCCTTCGGATAAAGGTTTTTTTGTTGAGCAAAAGACATTTGAAAAGAAAATCAATCTTTTTAAAGATTTGAAAGACAGAGCGTTTACTCAAAAAATTTTTGTTCTTAATGTTGAAGAACTGGCCACGATTTTTCATTTGCCCGGCATAGAGGTGCAGGCGCCGATGCTGCCCAGAGTGGAGGCAAAAAAGGGCCAGCCCCCGGCAGGTTTGGGTATAGAGTAGTTAATAGAAACAATGTTTATGGACAACGATAAGGTATTATTTGGAGAAATTAACTTTCGCAATCAGCGGTCCCGTTTTGGCATTAAGCAGGGCGACCGTGACCGGCATATGTATGTCATCGGAAAGACCGGCATGGGCAAGACGGAAATTTTGAAAAATATGGTCATTCAGGATATTCAGGCCGGCCGGGGGGTGGCTTTTATTGACCCTCATGGCGACACCGCTGATGACTTGCCTAATTTTGTGCCCAAAGAAAGGATAAAAGATGTGGTTATTTTTGATCCTTCTGATTTGGATTTTCCCATCGCTTTTAACGTTATGGAGCAGGTGGACGACCGTTTCCGCCACTTGGTCGCCTCCGGTTTGCTTGGCGTTTTTAAAAAAGTTTTTGGAGTTGAGGTCTTTTCGGCCCGTATGGAGTATATTTTGAATAACACCATCTTGGCTTTGCTGGAGTTTCCGGGAGCGACTATTTTGGGCATCAACCGTATGCTTGCCGAAAAAGAATTTCGCGGAGCTGTGGTGGAAAAAATTACCGACCCGTTGGTAAAGGCTTTCTGGACGCAGGAGTTTGCCAAATACACGGATCGTCTGGCTTCAGAGGCGACGGCTTCAGTGCAAAACAAAGTTGGCCAGTTCACCTCTTCCAGCCTTATCCGCAATATTTTGGGTCAAGTTAAATCTACCCTTGACGTGCGCAAGGTGATGGATGAGAAGAAAATTTTAATTATGAATCTTTCGAGGGGCAAGATTGGCGAAGATGTCAGCCGTCTGCTGGGCGCAATGATGATTACCAAAATTCAACTGGCCGCCATGTCTCGGGCTGATATTCCGGAAAAAGAACGGGCCTCATTCTATTTATATGTTGACGAATTCCAGCACTTTGCCACTGAATCTTTTGCTAACATTTTGTCTGAAGCCAGAAAATTTGCGCTAAATTTGGTTATTGCCCATCAGTACATAGCGCAGATGGAGGAGGAGGTGCAGAAAGCGGTTTTCGGCAACGTTGGCACGATTGTTACTTTTAGAATTGGCGCTGAAGACGCGGAAATTTTGGAAAAAGAATTTGCTCCTGATTTTACGGAAAACGACCTGGTGAATTTGGCCAAATGGCAGATTTATTTGAAACTGATGATAGACGGTGTGGCTTCCAGAGCTTTTTCCGCCAATACTCTGCCACCTTGGCCAAGACCGGACGTCAGCTATGCCAAGGAAATACTTGCTTTTTCCAGAGAAACTTACGCTCATCCGAAAGAAGAAGTTGAAAAACAAATTGGCGAATGGTCGGCCAAGTTAATTCAGCCGGAGATTAGAAAAGAACCGTCCCAAAGACCATATCCGCCTCAATTTCAAACACCATTTCAGCCGAGAGAAAGAACGTACGCGCCGGACAGAGACCACTACCCGTCTTCATCAAGTTCCGGCATCTCTCCGCAGTCCCCGGCACAGCAAAAACCGGCCTCTTTGCAGGAAGCTATAAGAAGCGGTCCGGTTGATTTCAGGGGCAGAAAAATTACGCCGCCAGCTCCTGTTTCAAACAAGAAGCCAATCACTTCTTCAGAGAAAGCTGTTGTTGACTTGCGGGGTTTGAGGGAAACTCTGGGGCAAATTGTCAATAAAAAAGACGATGATAAATCAAAGTGACAAGTGGATTCCTTGGCCTGGCATCGGCCAAGTTAATAAAAAACCTATTGCCTCTATTGTTGATAATCACTACTTTAGACGCTTGAGCGACAAGCGTCAGCTCTCTCTTGCTTATTTAGTTTTTCCGGGCGCAACTCACGATCGCAGACAACATTCTCTGGGTGCCTATTACAGGACGTCTCAATTTACCGCCAAAATGGCTAAACTGGGTGTTCTTACCAATCAAGAAGAGGTCAACTTAAATCTTTACGCTCTTTTGCATGATATCGGACATGGCCCGCTGTCTCATGTGATAGAAGTTTTTACTGAACGTAATCATCATACCAATGGACTCAAGATTTTGGACAAGATGGTTGACGATATTAAAGCCTGCGGCGGCGATTTGGAGTTGATAAAAAAATATATGTCCAAGCAGGACCCCAAAGGCAAGATTGTTGACGATAAAAATTTTGGCATGGAGAAGCTGGATTATCTTATCCGAGACCAAGAATCTACACAATTTGGACCGAACATCAGATATTGCGTAGAAAGCGTTTTCAATCATCTTGATTTCAGGGACGGCAAACTGGCGGTTGACCTCAAGGCTCTGGATTCAGCCATGGAAATCCAAAGAGCTTACATTTATTTTTATCGCAATGTGCATTTGGAAAAAAGCAACTATCTTATCCAGCGGTTTATGCAAAAACTTATCTACCAGCTATTGCACACGCCTCTTGGCCAAGGCGGTATCGGCGAAGACGAGTTGTGGGATATGGTGGACGGCGATTTGATACATGCTTTAAAAAAATGCCGGAACGAATCCGTTATGAACGGCATAAAAATTTTTGATAGCGGCGTCAAACACTTTCCTAAAACAGCTATATCAATACGTCTGAAGGGTTATGGCTGGCTTGAAAGACGAGCCGGTAAACCGATTGATGTTTATGAGGCCGACAAAGAATTTTTTGACAGGTTTTACGAAAAATCCAGCCCAAGCGATCTGGAAACTATTGAGTCGCAAATTGCCAAAACGCTTGATTTAAAAAGCTGGCAGGTGGCGGTCAGCCATATTGTTGAACGCGACCGTTTTATCCCGCAGGACATTCTCTTTTTTGACGGTCCGAAGAGCTACTCTTTGAAAGAAAAAGATCCGGCCTATTTTAATTTGCTTGACAGAGAAGTGGAGAAGTATCTCTGCGTTAGAATTTGCGCCGTGCCGGAACATCGGCAGAAAGTTACCGCGGAGAAAGAAAGACTGCTCAACATGCTTTTGAACTATGTCAAATAACTAGGCGCTTAGTTTGGTGAATATTGCTTTTTTCGGACGCTCGTTTCTTTCCAGCGAAGAAACTCGCTCTTTGTGGGCTATGGATTCTGAAAGAAAACTTTCCGACCAGTTCGTCACTTTTTCATCTTATTCGCTTTCAGCGAATGGGCTGAAAAAGTGACTCACGAGCAATCCACAGCCCACAGAGCCTACAAAAGCATTATTCACCAAACTAAGGCGGTAGTTGTTTTGGTATTTTTTTAGTGTTAATCTGATGAAAGGTCGTTGAAAATTTGGAGTGACGAGATGTCGGAAGACGAATCTGGCAATGATGGCGGTTTTGGTAATCTTTATAGAGCTAGGGAGGTTATCTTCTTTTTAGTTTTTGTTCTTCTTGTTGTTTTCTTTTTTATATTTCTGAATCAGTCTGAAGACCAGATACCAAACAAAGGATCGCCGGGAAATTTACCGTCTTACGCAAAATTAGAAAAAGAAATAGACCTTTTGGTTTTGGAAATTAGAAACAGCGGGGCTCTGCCTCCGCTGAAAGATGATTTTGAGATGGACGAATCTGTTGATTTGGTATCCCAGGACTATAATATTGTCCTAGAACATGAAAAAACAAAACAATACCTTGAACTCATTCTTGCAAATTTACAAAAAGATTTTTCAGAGGAGTGGAAAAACAGGGTTTTAAAACTTCGTCTCTACGACGACCGTTTTGTCGGCAGAACCAACAATGCTTTTGCTTTGCCGGCCGAAACTATTTATGTCGGTACTACCCAAATAATGTGGGCTAATAATGAAGCCGAACTGGCGGCTCTTTTGAGCCATGAAGTCAGCCACATCGCGCTTAGACATGTGGCCGAGTCCAGAAGAATAGTCAAAAATCTTACCGTCTTTGCTCAAAAAGCCTTCGTTGCAAAGGATTTTGAAAAAGTCGTGCTTTTGGGTCTAGCCGCGCAAAAGTTATTTGGCTATAACGAGTTTGTGGGCATTCTGCCCTTAGAGCATGAAAGTGAGGCTGACAGAAACGGTCAGACCATGCTTAGAAATAGCGGTTACGACGACCTTGCCTTGGCTTCTTCTCTTGAAAGAATAGAAAAAATCTTCAATAATAACCTTTTTTCACAGATTGTACAAAAGAGAATCCGTGACCTGAAGAATAACAGCAAAGATAAATCGGATTTAAATGGCAGAGGCAAGACTTTTATTGTTTCAAAAGAGGAAGATTTAAGGTTGGTTCAAGCGGCACTCCAACAATTTCTTAACGACCTTGCGCTTAAATAAGCGCATTTTAATTTGCTAAAGTCGTTTTTTTGTAATAAAATAGGTTTTAATTTAACCCGCCCGTAGCTCAGCTGGTAGAGCAACTCCCTTTTAAGGAGATGGTCGTTGGTTCGACTCCAACCGGGCGGACTATGTATACGGAAAAAATACACAAGAACAGATTGGTCGAAGACGGCAACTTTTACGAGCGTATTCGCCTTCAAATTATAGACGAACCGGGAAACTTATCCAGAATATATGATGACCAAATGGCCGATTTGGGCTATGGAACATGGCAAGAAAAAATAGACAAAATAAAAAGAAGGGAAAAATTAGGAGCTGAAATTGAGGCGAGAAACATCGTTTTAGAGGTTGCCTTCAAATCTGGACTTTCTAGTGTAGAATTAGATTATCTCTTAAATCTATTATTCAAACCCCGTAAACAAAAAGTCGACGACGACTAGTAAGGCAGGTGCAGGACACTAAATCGTGTTTGACTTCCGAACCTAAGCGCGGTAATATCTGATTTGGTAATTTGAAAGAGGTATAAAATGCCAAGAATGTCGATGCCCATCAAAAAAGCAGTAGAAACGATTGATAAAAATAAACACGCACTAGTTGACTTTAGGCCTTGTACGTTTGGAGATGGGGGCTTCTACTATCATGATGGGGCTGACCGAGCAATTTGTTCCTGTGGGTGGAAAAGTACTGCGGTGCAGAGTGACAAAACAGCACTTGTTGCAATTTGGAAAATCCATCGTGAGTTGGCGCAAGATGGATTATAATCTAGGGGTCATATTTGTGCGAGGACAAAATCCTCGCTTTTTGTAATAATTAATAAAATAAATTAACCTCTGTGTAGACAGATAATAAGTTTTGGACGTCGTCTCTACTAGGGCGGACACTTTAATCGGGTTTGACTTACTGTGGCTGTTTTCGTATAAAGAGTGAAGCTGTTTAAAAATAAGAATAGAGAGAACAACGGTGACAGACAAAATAAAATTTATATTCATTAACAAACAAGACTACCCGCCTATTGAAAAATGTGAGGATGCTCGTTCAGTTTATAAACATAGGGCAAAGGAGTTTTTAAAACAAGTCGTAGCGAGGTGTCCAAATGCGACTTACCTCACTAACACTCTGGGGAGACAAGTGCTCTTGGCTATACCAGAGAATGAATTGAATGCCGAGCAACTAGCCCAAGAACTGAATTGCTCAATTTACAAACAAATAGCGGGATAAATTTTATGTTAAGTGGTGCGATAACTTCAAGCCACTTTTTAATTTCTGACAAATCAGACCTTTGACACAAACAACCAATTTCATATACTAGGCTTAGAATATGAAAAAGAAAATGGCCATCGACACTCTGGCTCGTATGACTCAAGACGAATTTACCAGGATGGGTACAACATTGACTGAACTTAAAGAGGGTCAACAAAGGCTCGAGGCTGGGCAACAGCGCATTCTTGATGTTATTCTAGAAATTCCTTCGAAGAAAGCCTTTGAACATTTGGATAGTAAGGTTCAGACATTTGTGCCAGACTGACATCTGTCGAGAGAAAGGTGAAATAAGGTGTTTCGGCCAAGGGTTGGTTGTGTTGATAAGCTGTTTGTACTTTTAGCCGGAAAGAAATAAAATAAGATTACTATGAAAAAAACTATTTCAGTGTTGGTTTTGTTAGTTTTTGTTTTTTCGGCTTTGCCGGTTTTGGCTGATGATGTCAGCCCGACTCCGACCAAAAGACCTTCGGTTTCACCAGTCAAGAGGCCGGGGATCAAAACAAATGACAGAGTCAAAGAAGTAAAAGAGAAGGTAAAAGAAACTAAAGATGCCAGAAAAGAAACCGCTTTAGAAAAAGCCAAAGAACTTAAAAGAAGGGCAACGGAAAGGGCTCTAGCCTTGAAGAGAGCGGAGTCGGCTTACAGGGAAGCTTTAAAAGTGGCAAAAAACGCTTACCACTCTGCTTTAAAAAAAGCAAAAGAGGATTTTGATCTGGCCAAGCAGAGGGCCAAAGAGATGAATTCCAAAGAAGCGGCCAAAGCCGCCAGAGACTCTTATCAAAGCTCTAAAAAAGCGGCACAACAAGCTTTTGAAATGGCTAAAAAAGCCGCCAGGGCCGCTTTTGAATCTGCCAAGCAAAGCATAAAAGCTTACTATTCAACTTCTCCGGCCACAACCCCAATGCCTACTCCGTAGTTTTGGCCTAATCGCATTCTAACAAAACATCTCTTTGTTCAGGAGGTGTTTTCGATATTTAAAATTCCTAAAGACTCTTGGACCGGTATCGGCTTGATGGTTTTTTCTTGTAGCCCATTCTTTCGGCGGTTACGTCATAGCGCATTTTCAAACGATTGTTTCTCGCGATGGCCCATTCAACAGTTGGGTCTTTTCTAAAATATTCATTATGCTTAGCTTGGAGTATGCCTATTTTTCTAAAACCCATTTTTCTAGCCCAATCTTCTGCTATTTTTACCAAAAGCCTTTCCCACTTTAGGGAAGACATTATTAGTTTTAATGTTTTTTTTATATCTTCGTTGTTGCGGTTACAGAAAAAATCATAATCAATGCGCAGTCCCTGTATTTGGACTACAAAAAGTTTGTCGCCCCTAATTTTGAAACCGAGAAGACAAATCCCTGTTTTATATTCCTTGTAGGTATACCAGAGTATGAAATAAAAAGTTGCATCGTAACGAAAGGCGCAACCGCCGTCGTATCTTTCGAGCAATTCGTCCAGTTTGTCGTTAGCTAGGTCCAAGTTGAGGCTGTTAAGAAGGTTCTGGCTTATTTTAGAATTCTTTTTTAAGAAAAGAGGCAGGTATTTTTTTAGGTTGATTCCGTGTCTGTCTGCAGGGTCTATGTTTTTGTTCTTTAAAATTTTAAAGGCCTTGCTCTCTGTTGCCGACATTTAAACCCCGTTTTTAAAAGTTCAGTTTTTTTATGGTAAACCATACTTTAAACAAAGTCAATCAGGTCGTCAGGTTTGTGGGTAGTCCGGAAAAAACAATATTTGCCGGGCTACTTTTTAAATCACTATTTCCAATTGTTTTTTGTTTCTGTAAGATTATAGGACGTATTTGTGTTGGTCTAAATAAACAATGGCTAAGAGGCTTAAAATAGGTGTTTTCATGGGTGGACCTTCGGTTGAACACGAGGTGTCTTTAGCTACGGGAGTTCAAATTATGGCTAATTTGAATCCTGACAAGTACTCTGTTGTGGCGGTGAAAATTTCCAAATCCGGACGCTGGATGGCCAATGGCAGATATGAAAATCATCTGAAAATTTTTAAAATGATTGATCTCGCTTTTTTGGCTTTGCACGGCGAAGTCGGAGAAGACGGCCGGATGCAGGGTCTTCTGGATTTTCATGGGGTGCCCTATACCGGTTCCGGCCGCGGGCCGTCTGCCTTAGCGATGGACAAGTTGCATAGCCGGGAAATTTTTAAACTGGCGGGGATTAGTACGCCCAAGACCCTTCACCTTAAAAAAGGAGAAAACAACTCGTCGCTTGTTAAATTCTTTACTTCTAAAGTCGTAAAGCTACCCGTATTTGTCAAGCCAAGATTTTTGGGCTCGTCTGTTGGGGTCTACTTAGTGGACACCGAAAAAAAGTTGTTTACAGCTTTGGAGTCAGTCTTCAAATTAGACAAGGATGCTCTGATAGAAGAATACATCAAAGGTACCGAAGTTGCCTGTGGGGTATTGGAAAATTTTTCCAAACAAAAACATTTTGTTTTGCCTTTAACCCAGATACAGCCGGTTAGAGCTAAGTTTTTTGATTACAAAGCCAAGTATCAACAGGGAGCATCCAAGGAAATTACCCCCGCTCCGGTTGACGCGGGTCGTTACAAGAAGGCCCAATCAGTCGCTCTTTTGGCCCATCAGCTTTTGGGTTGCCGTAGTTATTCGCGAAGCGATATGATTTTACGAAACGGCGCTGTTTACCTGCTTGAAGTTAATACGCTTCCCGGACTGACGCCGACTTCATTGTTTCCTCAACAGGCTGTTGCTGCCGGTTTGAGTTTTCCTCAACTTCTTGATAAAATTATTGAAAATGCGAACTCAAATTTCTGAAACAAAAAACAGGGCCGGTGAAACAGTCCAGATTTTTGGCTGGGTGCATACTGTCAGAGACCAAGGCAGTATTAAATTTTTGATTATTAGAGACGTATCCGGCCTGATCCAGGTTGTTGTTACTAAAAAACAAAAAAAGGCTTCTGACATTGCGAAGACCTTGAGTTTAGAGTCAGTTGTTAAGGTGGTTGGTTTGGCGAAAGAGGAAAAACAAGCGCCGGGAGGGGTGGAGGTGGTTGCAGAAGAAATTGAAGTTTTGTCAGCGGCCGAACCGGAACTTCCCATTCCTGTTGTTGAAAAAACCGGCGAAACGGAATTGCCTAAAAGATTAGATTGGCGATGGATTGATTTGCGTAAACCGGAGAATCGTTTAATATTTCAGGCTTGGACATCTATGGAGAGAGCTTTTGTGGATTACTGCGGCAGTAATAATTATATTGAGATACACTCACCGAAGCTAATGAGCGCTCCAAGCGAATCTGGCGGAGAACTCTTTGAGGTAAAATATTTTGAACGCAAGGCTTACCTTGCTCAATCGCCTCAGTTTTATAAACAAATGGCCATGGCTTCTGGATTTGAAAAAACATTTGAAATCGGCCCGGTCTTTAGAGCTAACCCGTCTTTTACCTCACGCCACGACACCGAATTTACTGGTTACGACATCGAGATTTCTTTTATAGAGTCCCACCACGATGTTATGGCTGAAGAGGAAAGAATTATTGTTGCAATGCTTTCAGAGATAAATAAAACCAGCGGCAATGAAATAAAAAAAGTTTTTGGCCGAGAAATCAGTGTTCCTTTAATTCCTTTTCCTAAGCTAACCTTAGCAAGGGCCAAAGAAATACTCAAAACTCTAAATGTGCCTAGCGAGACTGAAAATGATCTAAGTCCGGAGGAAGAAAGAAAGCTGGGAGAGTACATAAATAAAAAAGAAAGCCATGAATTTGTTTTTGTAACCGACTATCCCAAAGAAATAAGACCTTTTTACCATATGCGGCACAAGGAAAATGGTAACCTGACAAAAAGTTTCGATCTTTTGTTTATGGGTTTAGAAATAACCACGGGTGCTCAACGGGAACATCGCTATGATGTTTTACTGAATCAAGCCAAAGAAAAAGGCCTACATACTGAACCAATACAGTTCTATCTTAACTTTTTTAAATACGGCTGTCCGCCACATGGCGGTTTCGGTTTTGGTCCAAGCAGATTTGTAATGCAGGCCTTGGGATTGAATAACGTCAGGGAAGTGACCTATTTGTACAGAGGCGTTAAGAGACTAGAACCGTAGTTATGACAAGATAATGCGGCAAAAAGTTACCATTCTAACAATCTTAGTCGGGGGGTTAGTTTTTTTGAGTTTTTTTATTGTCTATGGTGATATTAGAGATAGGGCGGAAATTACCAGAACTCAAAACTTGAGTTTGGCCCTAATTCATTCTTCGTATGCCAGCGAAGACTTAAACTCTCAAACAGCCGGCTATATTCTGCCGGTTTCCGAACCAACCTACTTTCCGATCAGAAAATCGGATGTGCCCGAACCTCTGTTGGAAGCCAAATCTTTTTTACTCTATGACGTTAAAAACGCTAAGCTTCTTTTTTCTAAAAATTCCAGACAACAACTGCCCGTCGCTTCTTTGACCAAACTTCTTACGGCAATTGTTTCGTTGGAACACCTTTCTCCGGAAGCAGTCGTTGAAATTGGTCAGGAGTCAATGAATATTGACAAAGAAGGAGCTGATTTTTACTTGAAAGAACGGTTTTATTTTAAAGATATGCTGGCGGCTATGCTTGTGAAATCTTCCAATGACGCGGCTTCGGCTATTGCCAGGACAATAGAGATAAAGACAGGTTCGAGTTTTCCGGACTTAATGAATAAAAAAGCTTTGCAAATAGGAATGACTAACTCTAAATTTCTTGATCCGGCGGGGTTGAATGATTCGGCCTATTCCACGGCGGAAGACCTTTTGAAGCTGACAAGATACGCCAGACGGTTTAAAGAAATTAGTGAGTCTTTGACAAAACCGGCGATTGACCTTTTTTCTATTGATAAAAAACTGCCTCATCACTTTGTCAGCACCAATAAACTATTCGGCGTTTTGCCGAATATGGTTGGAGCTAAGACCGGTTACACGGATGGCGCTTTGGGGTGTATTATTCTAGAAGAAGACCTGTCTTCAAGCGATACCTCGGTGATTGCCATTGTTTTGGGCTCAACAGAGAGGTTTGAAGATGTCCAGAAACTGGTAAACTGGAGCAAAGCTGCTTTCAGGTGGGAATAATATGGATAACAACCTTTTTACAGTTTTTAATGTAGTCAAGATTTTTGCGGTATCCACAATTTCTTTTTTTGTGGCGATTTCGATTACCCCAATTTGGAGCAAAATATTGCTGAAATATTTTCGCCCTGGCAAAGAAATAGAGCGTGATAAGAATACTTTTTGGGGAGAAACGCCGATTTTCAATGCTCTTCACAAAAAAAAGGAAGGTACGCCAACCATGGGTGGGTTTATAATTTGGTTTACCGTGGCTGTTCTTACTTTGGTTTTTTGGTATTTTTCAAAGATTTTTGACGGCCTGCCTGCCGGTAGGCATGGCCTGCCTGCCGGTCAGGCAGGATTCTGGTCAAATTTAAATTTTCTTTCCCGCGGTCAGACACTTTTGCCTTTGGGATTTTTGATTGTGGCCGGATTGGTTGGAATGGCTGATGATATTTTTGGAATTGTCAAGCGTGGCGGATTAAGCATGAAACGAAAACTTTTTCTATACTCTATTTTAGCGGCAGGAGGCGCTTGGTGGTTCTATCACAAACTAGACTGGGATTTTATAAATATTCCTTTTTTTGGGGACTTCGTGGTAGGTTTTTGGTATATCCCGATTTTTATTTTTGTAATTATGGCCACCGCTTTTTCCGCAAACGAAGCAGATGGTCTTGATGGCTTGAGCGGAGGGATTTTTCTTCTATCGTTTGCTGCTTTGGGGGCTATTGCTTTTGTTCAGGGCCGCACGGACTTGGTTGTTTTTATTAGCGCAATCGTCGGAGCTTTAGTGGCTTTTTTGTGGTTTAACATTTATCCGGCAAGGTTTTTTATGGGCGATACCGGTGTCATGGCTCTGGGCTTTGTTTTGGGTGTTGTTGCCATGCTTACCAACACATTTCTTCTCCTTCCAATTATCTGCGTGGTTTTTGTTCTGGAATCCTTATCGGTGATTTTACAGACGGCTTCTAAAAAGATTCGCAAAAAAAAGATTTTCTTATCTACTCCAATTCATCACCATTTTGAAGCTTTGGGTTGGCCGGAGACCCAAGTCACCATGCGTTTTTGGATGATTTCAGCCATCGGCGCTATTTTGGGCATAATTATATTCTTGATTGATTCCAAAGTCCCGCCCTTGTTTAGATAGCCAAAAACTAAATGTCCGGTTCTGCCAAAAAAATTATCATCATTACTTTTGTTCTGATTGTTTTCGGTTTGTTGGCGCTCTCTTCCGCCGGTATTGTTGACGGGCAAAAGAGGTTTGGTTCCGACTATTATTATTTTGTTCATCAGCTTTTAAATGGTGTCTTGCCCGGTCTTTTCCTTTTTTTTGTTTTTTCTAAGATTAAGTATAAATTTTGGAAAAAAATTTCTCTGCCGCTTTTAATTTTCAGTCTTGCTCTTTTGTTGGCTGTCTTTATTCCGCGTTTTGGATTTTCCGCCAAGGGCGCCACTCGTTGGATTAGTTTGGGGTTTTTGAGTTTTCAGCCTTCGGAAATTTTGAAATTCAGCCTTATTGTTTATTTTGCGGCTTGGTTCAGCGGCAGAAACGAAAATATCCGGAACTGGTCTTACTCAATCGTGCCGTTTTTTGTAGTTCTGGGTTTTGTCGGTCTTCTCTTGGCCTTACAGCCGGACGTTGGGACTTTGGGTATAATTGCTTTAATTGCCTTGTCTTTATATTTTTTTGCCGGCGCTAAGGTTTCTCATTTTGGGATTTTAATCTTAGTTTTGGCCGTTATCTTTTTCGCTTTAGTTCAGCTTGCGCCTTACAGGTTCAACCGATTTTTAGCATTTTTTAATCCGACTTCTGATCCGCAAGGTATTTCTTATCACATTAATCAAGCTCTGATAGCCATAGGCCGCGGAGGTATTTGGGGTGTCGGTTTTGGCCAGAGTCAGCAAAAAATAAATTTTTTGCCTGAACCGGTGGGGGATTCTATCTTTGCCGTTGTTGCCGAAGAGCTGGGTTTAATAGGAGCGGTTTCTTTTATCTTTCTAATCTTTTTGCTTTCTTTCCAGTTGGTCAAAGTTGCCAACAATACCTCGGACCGTTTTGGCCAGCTTTTTATTTTAGGAATGATGGTTTGGATAGGCAGTCAGTCGCTCATTAATATCGGGGCGATTACCGGTCTTCTGCCTTTAACAGGCATTCCTTTGCCTTTTGTCAGTTATGGCGGGACTTCCATTGCCGCTCTTTTAGCCGGTCTTGGTATTGCTGTGAATATCGCTAAGGCGACTTAAAACAAGGCTCTAGGCCTTGTTTTGTTTTTTGTTCAGAGATTGAGCAAGTCTTGATTTGTATCGGCTGGCGGTATTTTTTTTGATGACGCCCTTTTTAGAAGCTTTGTCTACGGCTTGATATACCACGGGCAGGAAAGTTTTTGCTTTTTCCAAGTTGCCGGCAGAGACTTCTTTGCGAAAGTCTTTTATAGCAGATTTAAAACCCCTTTTAAATTTTAGGTTTTCCAGATGACGTTTTTTAGATTGTCTTAAGGCTTTTTTGGCCGATTCGGTTATGGGCATATTTTGTTGTTTTTCTTGTAACATACAACTTACAACATATAACTCTTTTTTTCAAGTATTAAAAAACCGGCTTTTGTGCCGGCGGTTTTAATCATGCCAACGGGATGAGGCAACTCTGTTCAGGTTATTAATCAGTTCCTCAAAGGTAGTGCCTGGAGTGTGCTCAAACTCAATATTGTAGTTACATTCCGGACAATACAGCTTTATCCAGTTGGTCTGGCCCGTGGGTCTGGTTCTCATTATTTGCTTTTTCCCTTGAGCGGTTCTGCAGTGCCAGGCTCTAAAGCCTTTTGGGCCCCCGGGTTCCAGGGTTACGTGACCATCTCTAAAGTGAACTCCTGCCATAGAATCAGATCCCGGCTGGACGTTTTCTTCAATAAGATTATCAATTTGTCTGTTGATTAATATCTTTACGTTGTCGTAAAATTTATCAAAATCTTTTTGTGGCAAGTTTCTTATTTCAAATCTAAAACCGCATCTCTTACAGAAAAAGACGGAAATGTTTTGGTAAGGTGTTGAAAACGACATTTCGGAATACGACGAATACGGATCAGAGTTACAGAAGTGACGGCCTAGGAGTCTGTCACTACCAAGTACTTCTATGTCCAGAATACCTAGCGGAGTTTTTCGTGTAATATGCGCTAAAATGTTTGCTTGATTAGGCATTATCATCCTCTAATTCAAAGAACTTTATTAGTTGCAGTCTATATGTTTTTTATCAACCTGTCCAACTTTACTGATTTTCCAATGTTATATCTGCCAACTTTGGTTCGGATTAGTTTTTCCAGATACCCGCCGGTTTTTAAGACTTCGCCTAAATCGCGGGCAATTGCGCGGATATATGTGCCGGAAGAGACTTTAGTTTCTATTTCCAGAAACGGCCATTTATATTTTAAAATTTTGATGTAATAAATTTTTACTTTTCTCGGCTTGAGTTTGGGTGTAGCTCCTTTTCGGGCGAGCTCATAAGCTTTTTTGCCTTTAACTTTGACGGCTGAAAACGAGGGAGGAGTTTGTATAATTTCTCCTGTAAACTTTTTCAAAGCGGAAAAGATGTCTTTTTTGGCGGGCTTAACATAGTTTTCAGACAAGACTATTCTTCCGGTTAAATCATGAGTATCAGAAGAAGCGCCAAGGCGAATAGCGGCGCGATAAGTCTTGTTTTGCTTCAAGAGCTGTCCCATTTTTTTAGTATATTCACGCCCGACAGCCACAATTAAAACTCCTTCGGCAAAAGGATCAAGCGTGCCGGCATGGCCTACTCTCTTTTCCCCAGATATTTTTCTGACTAGATTAACAATATCATGAGAAGTGGGACCCGGTGGTTTGAAGATATTGTAGATACCGTGCTTTAACTTTTTCATTGGCACAAAAAACGTAGTCATTATGCCTCTGAGGGCAGTAAAAGTTGCGAGGGGCACGGTTTGTCAACGACCCGGAGCTTTTCTTAAAGCGAAGGGTTCTTGACAAGACGAGCAACTTTTTCTGATGAAGAATCCTCGCTGGGGATTCTGAAGTCCCGAAGAGGTATAATGACGAAGTTTTAAACCAGTTTCCTCAGCTCTTTTATCTGCTCCCTAATCACCATTGCTCTTTCAAAGTCCAGTTTTTTAATAGCTTTACTTGTTTCTTTTTGCAATTCTTCCAGTTTTTTCTTAACAGAAAGTTCTTCAGATGTTTTTGAAAAGTCGTAGCCGGCGTAAATCACTTTGGGTGTTGCTGAAGCCGGCAGGTCGCTTTTTTTAATTTCTTTATAAACTGTCGTGGGTGTGATTTTATTTTTCAGATTATATCTTTCCTGCGCTTTTCGGCGGCGCAGAGTTTCTTTAGTTGCCGCTTCCATAGATTTAGTTTTTTTGTTGGCATACATCACAATGTGGCCGTCAACGTTTCTGGCCGCGCGACCCATAGTTTGGATTAAAGTAGTTGTGTTGCGCAAGAAGCCTTCTTTGTCAGCATCTAAAATTGCTATTAAAGAAACCTCCGGCAGGTCTAAGCCTTCTCTTAACAAATTAACCCCGACGATGACGTCATAGTTGCCTAAGCGCAAGTCATGTATAATCTCTAATCGTTTTAAAGTTTTAATTTCAGAGTGTATGTAGTTAACTTTGATTTTCTCATTGGCCAAGTGTTCTGAAAGGTCTTCAGCCATTCTTTTGGTCAGAGTGGTTACTAAGACTCTTTGTTTTTTGGCTATCCTCTTTTTTATCTCTGAAATGAGGTGGGGGATTTGGCCTTCGGTCGGCAATACCTCAATGGTCGGGTCAAGAAGTCCTGTAGGCCTGACTAACTGTTCGGCCAGACCTTTCCTACCCGATTTTTTCAACTCAAAAGTCTTTGGGGTCGCGGAAACATAAATTACCTGATTTACTCTTTCAGAGAACTCCTCAAATTTTAAAGGCCGGTTATCAATTGCTGAAGGCAATCTGAAGCCGTGTTCTATAAGCGTTGATTTTCTTGAATGGTCACCGTGAAACATGCCTCTAATCTGGGGAATGGTAATGTGCGACTCGTCAATTATGGTCAAAAAATCTTTTTTTGTTTTGAAAAAATCCAGCATTGTGTAGGGCGGATCTCCGGGACTTCTAAAATCAAGGTGGCAAGAGTAGTTTTCAATGCCGTGGCAGTAGCCGGTTTGCTTAATCATTTCCAAGTCCAGTTCAGTGCGCTCTTTCAGCCGCCAAGCTTCTTCGCTTCGGCCGTCTTTTTTTAATTTCTTAATGTGTTTGTCCAATTCGGCCTTAATGTTGCTTAAAGCTATAGAAAGTTTGTTTTGCGGAGCAATCCAGTATTTTGCCGGGAAAATTTTTGTTTCAATTATCCTGTGATATTTCAAATCGCCAAAATCCAAAGCCTCTAAATCAATATTTTCGGCTACGCTGATTTTTTTTATTTTATTATTTAAAATTTTAACTTTTATTAACCGGTCGCCGGTTGCCGGTATCAGCTCAAATTCTTCGCTGGTTTTTCTAAATTTGCCTCTTTTAAGTTCTATATCTTGGGCGTATTGCAGTCGGATTAAATTTTTGTGCAGTTCTGCGCCGGTCATTTTTTGGCCTTCGTAAATTTCCAAACTCATTTTTTTGTATTCTTCCGGCGAACCGAGGTTATAGATACAGGATACTGAAGCGACTATAATCACATCATCTCTGGTCAATAAGGCTTGAGTTGCGGCGTGGCGGAGTTTGTCAATTTCTTCGTTGATGCGGGCATCTTTTTCTATGTAAGTGTTGGTGTGGGGTATGTAGGCCTCCGGCTGGTAGTAGTCATAATAACTAACGAAATAGTGGACAGAGTTTTGGGGAAAGAATTCTTTAAACTCTTGATAAAGCTGGGCGGCCAAAGTTTTGTTTGGAGAAATAACCAAAGTCGGTTTTTTAATTTCGGTGATGACGTTGGCTATACTGAAAGTTTTACCGGAGCCGGTTACGCCTAAAAGCGTTTGATGTTTTAAGCCGGATTTTAAGCCAGCTACAAGCTTCTCAATCGCTTGAGGTTGATCACCGGTTGGTTTAAATTTTGATGTGAGTTTAAACAAGGTAAAAGTAAAGTTAGTCTGGCAAACATTGCTTTTGGAGGCTCTGTAAGCTGTGGATTGCTCGCGAGCCGCTTTTTCAGCCCATTCAGCAGAATAAGATGAAAAAGCGGCGAGCTGGTCGGAAAGTCTTCTTTCCGAATCCACAGCTTACAAAGAGCAATCTTTTTCGCCGGAAAAAAGCGAGCGTCCGGAAAAAGCAATGTTTGCCAGACTAACTACCGCCTTACTTTAAAAAAGTATTATTTTATGAAACAATATGAGGATGATCTCGTTCATCAGCGGCACAATTGAAGCGGTTTCCGACCGATCGGTCATAGTAAATACAGGCGGGATAGGCTATAGGGTCATATTGCCGGAAAGAGTTCATGGTATTTTATCAAAAGTAGGCTCACAAGTCAAGCTTTTTATTTATACAAATTTCAATTCCCGGGAAGGGATTTTTGATTTCTACGGCTTTGAAAAGCCGGAGGAATTAGCTTTTTTTCAGTTGCTTTTGACTGTTTCCGGCGTCGGGCCAAAGTCGGCGCAGGGATTACTTTCGTCTGTTGATTTGCAGACACTGCAGTTAGCAATTATCAAAGGCGATGATAACTATTTAAGAAAGTTGTCCGGCGTCGGGTCCAAAACCAGCCAGCGCATAATTTTGGAGCTGAAAAACAAATTATTGGAAAAAGGTCTTGGTGTGGGCCAAGACCGAGATTTTGCTTCTGAAGGCGAAGCGATTGATGCTTTGGTTGCTCTTGGTTATTCAACTTATCAAGCGAGAGAAACATTAAAAGAGGTCTCGGCTAACGCCAAGAGTTCAGAAGATAAAATTAAGGAATCCCTGCGGATTTTAGGTAAGAACAAAAAATGAGCAGTTTTCTCCAATCAAAAGACTGGCTTGACTTTCAAAGGTCTTTAAGTAGGCCTGTTTTTGAATATGACAAAGAGGGAATTAAAGCGGGAGTTATAAAATTGCCCGAGCCTTTCAAGAAAAGCTATCTTTACGTTGCTCACGGGCCGGAGATGGATTTTAATTCTATGGCCGGAGGTTTAAAAAATCCGATAAGCAACTTTGTTGTCTGGTTGCGGGAACTAGCCAAAAAAGAAAAATCAATTTTTATAAAAATGGAACCTGTGTCCGACGGTGTTGCTCAGGTTTTTGCGGAGCATAAATTTAAAAAATCTAAAAAAGAAATACAACCGTCCAAAACAGTTATTTTGGATTTGTTCAAAAGTGAAGACGACTTACTTGACGCGATGCATCACAAAACCAGATACAACATTAAAGTTGCGGAAAAAAACGGGATTGTTGTTAAAGAAAGCGACGATTTTGAATCTTTCTGGAACTTAATAAAAAAAACCGCAAAGAGAGATAAATTTTCTTCTCATACTAAAGATTACTACGAAAAACTTTTGAAATTTTTCAATGACGGCAAAGAAATCACATCAAGGTTGAGCCTCGCTTATTATAAAGACAAACCGGTTGCCGGACTTATTTTGCTAACTTATAAAAATACTGCCTACTATCTTCACGGGGCTTCGGATTACGACTACAGAAGTTATATGGCTCCGCATAAGTTACATTGGGAAGTGATTAAAGAGTTAAAAGCTTTAGGTTTTGAGTTATATGACTTTTGGGGTATAGATGCCAATAAGTGGCCGGGAGTAACAAGATTTAAACTGGGTTGGGGCGGGAAAGTTGTTGAGCATCCGGGTTCTTTTGATCTTTCCCTCTCTTGGTTCTGGTTTTTGGCTTACAAAATGGCAAGAAAGTTTTTTTAAATGTTTAAAGAAAATAAAATTTTAGAAAAGTTGCTGGATTTTGGCCGCAAGTCCATGCCTCGTAGTCTGTTTAAAGCCGGGCAGCCAATTTATCACTGGGGACTGGCTTGGTTAGGGGCTTTGCTTTACGGTTTTCCCTCGCACTCAATGAAAGTTATCGGAGTAACGGGAACCAAAGGCAAATCAACAACAGTCTTTTTGATTGCTAAAATTTTTGAGAAAGCGGGAATACCGATAGCCATGATCGGCTCACTTGGATACAAAATTAAAGAAAAAGAATGGCCCAATACTTTAAAGATGACCATGCCGGGCCGGTTTAAGGTTCAACAGTTTTTATATCGAGCCAAAAAAGCTGGCTGTAAATATGTTGTTTTGGAGGTTACCTCCGAGGGCATAAAACAAAAAAGGCATCTGGGTATAAAATTTGATGCGGCTGTTTTGACTAATATTCATAGAGAGCATATTGAAAATCACGGCACTTTTGAAAACTACATAAAAGCCAAAGAGCGGCTGTTTAAAAAAACCAAACGCACCCATATTCTTAACGAAGACGAACCTCTTTTGGAAAGATTTAAAAAATTCAAATCAAATAAAAAAATTTTGTATGGCTGGCACGATTGGGAGAAACTAGGCCTGACTACTCAACTAAATGGTGACTTTAACAAATACAATATTTTAGCGGCCGTGGCGGTGGCAGAAAATTACGGCGTTAGCTTGGAAGTCATAAAAAAAGCTTTAACTGAAGTTAACTCAATTCCCGGAAGGATGGAATATGTTAACGCTGGTCAATCTTTTCAAGTTGTAGTTGATTATGCTCATACGCCGGATTCTCTGGAAATGGTTTACCAAACTTTGAAAAGGAGCTTGCCATTAGGCGGCAGATTGATTTGCGTGCTCGGGGCGGCGGGGGGAGGCAGGGATAAGTGGAAGAGGCCGGAGTTTGGCAGAATTGCCGCAAAGTATTGTGACGAAATTATTTTAACTGATGAAGACCCATACGACGAGAATCCCGAAGAAATTCTAAACCAAATTTCTTCGGGATTCTCGCAAATTCTAAATTCTAAATCCCAAATCCTAAAAATTCTTGACAGAAAAGAAGCAATTAAAAAAGCCTTGACTTTGGCTAAAGAAGGTGATATTGTGGTGATAACGGGCAAGGGATCGGAAACCTCCATGGCAGTTAGCGGAGGCCAAAAGATTCCTTGGTCCGATAAGAAGGTAATAGAAGAACTTTTAAAATAAAAAAGGGAGAAAAAAGATGGAAGGTTTTTTTGATATTTCTTTTATTTTTGGGACTATCTGTGAACTTTATGATTTTAATTAAGGCGGCTGTCAGGGACGAAGATGTTTATGATTTAGTTTTGTCGTTTTTCGGCTTTATTTTTTTAGCCATCGTTTTGGTCAAAGCTCCTTTCAGCGGAGAGCCGTCTAAGGAGATACACAACGGCGTTTTCGAGGTTTCTTTTATTCAGGAAAGAGGCTCGGACATGGTTTTGGGTATTGAAAATAAGAAAGACCGAGTAGTAAGAAATTTAAGAGTTTATATCTTCCCCAAAGACGCATTTTCTGGGGAGATGAAAAAGGAAGCAAAACAACTGAAAGTTTCCGAGATCGGCGGCTTCAGAAAACTTGTTTTGGAGTAAGCGGGCTAAAAATCCGCTTTTTGTTTACAAAATTTTGGCAATCTGTTAACTTATTCTCATTAAGTCGGACCTTAAAAAACTAGGAGCGGCTGTTTGGAGACAGAGACAATTCCGGTTTTTGTTTTTTTGGATGAGAACATTGCGAATATGGACGAAAAAATTCTGAATTTTTTTCTAAAAAAAACCGATGAAAAATTAGAACTTTTTACCTTATTTTTTCCGATTTTTCATGTAAGAAAAAGGCTTGATGGCGAAAAGAAAGGAAGAAAAGATTATCAGGTAATGCAACTTGCCAAGCAGGTCATATTTTCCGACCACCATGTTTTAAAATGCCTGTTTCAGGATATTAAACCAAGACTTGTGTTTTTAACAAGAGACCATGATTTTTTAGAAGATGTTGTGAAAGAGAAAAAAGAAGACAACCAACAAATTGGCGGAGTAATCATGCCCATAGAAAATAAAATTTTGTTTACCGAAAAAGAACTATCGGTCCCGCTTTTTGTTGTTTGGGTTAAACATAAACCAAACGCTGGAAGCAAGGCTATCCTAGCAGCCGTATCGCAGTCTTTAATAAATTTTTTAGTCGAACATTCTTAATCCCGCCACTTTCGGGATTTTGTTTTTTGCATAAATTCAGTTATTATAGTTATAGATAATCTCTAATTATGCCGTCAATAAAGGAAAAATTATTGAATAAATCAGAAAACTCTGAACCCAAGGGGTTGTCTTGGATTTTAGTTATTTTGCTTTTAATCTTGCTATCAGTCGCAATCACCTATTTTGGCGGCAGTAGTCCGGATTCTGCTTCTTCATCAACCGGTTCAAACATCTCAAGCAGGCCGTCCCGCACCTATTCCATATTTTATAGCGGTGGAGTTTTTAGTCCAACCAATCTAAGAATTCATCAAGGAGACTCCGTTCAGTTTCAAAACAAAAGTCTTTTTCCAATAAAAATAACATCACAAAGCTCTGTTAAAAACAAAGAAAGCTTGGGATTTCAAACCACTAAAGAAATTCTTCCGGACCAAGGATTTGACTACACTTTCCAGACAGCCGGTGTTTTTGACTATTACAACGAGAGAAATCCAAACGAAGCCGGCACCATCATAATTAAGCAGTAAACCAATTATGAAAAATCTTTTAACCATAAAAGTGGAGTCGTCTTTGGGAATTATCTTTTTGATTGGCCTTGCTCTTTTCTTTATATTTTTCTTTTTTATTATCATAAAAAATTTTAACTCGGATATTGACGTGGAAACTTTACAGGCCAGCAACATAAAAAGAATTAAAGTGGTTTCCGTGCCGGAAAGGAAACTAATAGATGGCTGGCTGGAAGATAATATATCCGTAGTTATCATACCTGAAAGCGAAAGTAAGTATCGTTATATTTTAAAGAAATATCCGGATAAACCCTGGACCAGATGATTATAAAAGGAGTAATTTTGTTTGCGTCTGCGCAAATTTTGGGGCTTCTGACTGTTCAAAGGCAGTTATCCTTGTTGCCGTCTGCGGGTCTGCCATCTCTTGATTTTAAGTTTTCTTTTTGGGATATTTTTATTTTTTCCGCGGTGCTTTTGGTTTTTATTTTTTTTGTTTTCAGGCAAGGCAAGCCGAGCCGGATTTTTTTTAAGATTTTTCTTTGGTTGGTTATTTTTAGCGGTTCGCAAATTATTTTTTCTGTTTTTCTTTCACCGACAGTTGCCTTGATTACTCTTGTTTTGTTTTTGATCTTAGTTTTAGCGATACCTAGGGTTGCGGTTCAAAATTTGGCCGTGATCTTGGCTATTACCGGAATCGGTTCTGTTTTAGGATTAAGCCTTACGCCAATTGCGGCAGTTATAATTTTAGCAATATTCTCGGTTTACGATATTGTTGCCGTTTATTTTACCGGCCATATGATAAAAATGGCAGAGAACATGATACGGTCAAATGCAATTTTTGGACTGGTCATTCCGAACAGATTTTCAGATTTTAAAGAAAAAACCGGGAATATGAAGTTAGGCGAACAGTTTATGATTTTGGGAAGCGGCGATGTGGCCTTGCCTTTAATTTTAGTTTCCTCTCTCGTCAGGGTTTCTTTGATACAAGCTTGGCTGGTTGCGGTTTTTGCAGTGGCTGGTTTTGTTATCACTCATCTTTTATTTGCAAATCAAAAAGAAAGAAAACCAATGGCCGCTTTGCCGCCTATCGCGGCAATGTCAATAATCGGATATTTGATTACGATGCTTATTATTTAAGTATCTAAAAAGTTGCAATGAACCCCGAAAACAATTTCGCATATATTGATGGGGCTAACCTTCATAAGGGTGTTGCTGACTTGGGTTGGGAGCTTGATTATAAAAGATTACGTCTTTGGTTGAGTAGTAAATATAAAATTAAACGGGCTTATCTTTTTCTAGGCCTGATACCCAAATATAAAGATTTATATACTCGTCTTCAGGAAGTTGGTTTTACTTTGGTTTTCAAGGAAACTATTTATGACGGTGAAGGAAAAGCAAAAGGAAACTGCGATGCAGATTTAGTTTTGCGAACGGTTTGTGATACTTATGAAAATGTTTTTGATAAAGCGGTTATCATTTCTAGTGATGGCGATTATGCCAGTCTAGTCAAATTTTTGCAGGGGAGAAACAAGATTTTAGCTATTGTTTCTCCGAGCAACCATTGTTCCGTGCTTTTAAAAAGAACCAGCGCAAGAATACTATATCTGGATTGGGTAAAATTTAAAGTGAATAAAAAATAAAAAGGCCCCCGATACAGCAAAACTGCATAGGGGTCCTTTTCGTAGTGATATCGAAATATTATCAAATTGGAGGTGGAAAGTCAATAATTTATCCACAGCCATTGAAAACATAAAATAACGGATGGTATAGTGGGATAAAAATTGATAAGATTGAAATTATGAAAGACGATGCGTTATTTTGTGTAGGCCAAAAGGCATTTATTGAAAAGGACGGTAAAGTTCTTGTTCTTAACGATCCGATGGAAGGTCTTGATTTTCCCGGCGGTAAGATTCAAGAAGGTGAAGCTAAAAATGGAGACGCTTCCAGCTTGACACATTCACTTCAAAGAGAAGTTTTGGAGGAAACTGGCCTTAAGATTGAAGTTTTTAGACCCTTCTCTGTTTGGTATTACGAGTTTCCCAAAAATCACAGGAATTATCCAAGGGTGGTATATCTCGTGGGATTTAAGTGTAAATATGTTTCTGGCGAACTAAAATTAAGCGATGAGCATAATGACTTTAGGTGGGTAGATAAGGATAGCTATAAAAAGGTTGACGATGGTAGCGTTTTTTTTGACGTATTGGAAAAATATTTTGAGTAGTATTTTGATTTTGCATTTATGCATTTAACTTTCTATGGCGGGGCGATGTCGGTGACTGGGGCAAATTATTTATTGGATACCGGCAGCGCAAAAATTTTAGTTGACTGCGGGCTTTTTCAGGGCTCCAAGTATGCGGAAGAGTTAAACTATTCTGCTTTTAAATATGACCCCAAGAGCATTGATTTTGTTTTTTTGACTCACAGTCACACTGATCACATCGGCAGACTCCCCAAACTTTATAAGGAGGGTTTTAGGGGCAAGGTTTTCACCACTAAACCGACAAAAGATTTGATGGCTAGGGCTTTTCCAGACAACTGGAGGTTGATGGCTGAAGAGGCTAAAAAAGACAACCACGAACCTCTTTATGAGGTTGCAGATATTGATGCCGTGATGGAGATAGTTGAGGGCGTCGACTACTATCAGAGGATTAAGATATTGGACGACGTTACCGCCACCTTTTTAAATGCCGGTCACATTCTCGGTTCAGCTGTTATATGTTTTGATTATAAAGAAAATGGCGAAACCAAAAAGATTTATTTTACAGGCGACTTGGGCAATTCGCCTTCACTTCTTTTGCCGGATAAAGATTTTATCAAAGATGCCGACTATGTAGTGATTGAGTCGGCTTACGGAAGCAGGGTCCACGAAGATGTTGACCAAAGAAGTAAAGTTTTCAGAGAGGTTGTTGAGCATGTTATTCATAGCGGCGGCACTCTGATGATTCCATCGTTTGCCATTGAAAGGACGCAAGAGATGCTTTTTGAAATAAGCAAGCTTTTAAGTGCCGGTCTTATTTCCGAGTTGCCGGTTTTTATTGATAGCCCTTTGGCGGCCAGAATGACCGAAGTTTATAATAAATACCCTGACTATTTAAAAAAAGAGGCGCAGGAATTTGGCAGTAATATTTTTAATTTCCCGGGTTTGCGGCAGACCGAAACAGCTATGGACTCAAAAAAAATAAATGACGTTGCGCCGCCCAAAATAATCATTGCTGGCTCCGGCATGTCTAACGGCGGCAGAATTTTACACCATGAGAGAAGGTATCTTTCCGACCCAAACAGCGCCATTGTATTTGTGGGTTATCAGGTGGAGGGCAGTTTGGGCAGAAGGATTTTAGACGGCCAAAAAGAGGTAACAATTTTTGGCGAGAGCGTGCCGGTTAATTGTTTGGTTAAAGGTATCGGCGGCTACTCTGCTCATGCTGACCAATTGGCTTTGGTTGAATGGGTTAAGAGATCTAATCAAGAGAAAAAACTGAAAAAAGTCTTTGTTGTTCAAGGCGAAGAAAGCTCGGCTGAGGCTTTGGCCGAAGTAATAAAAAGCCGAATTCGTGTTGAGGCGGTTGTGTCTAAGCTAGATGAAGAATTTGCTTTGTAGTATTATTTTGTTAAAATTTTATTATGAAATATAAATTCGTAGTGTCAGGTTCGGCGGATTTGGGCAAGTGCAACGAAGGCGGCCAATCTTCTGCTAAAGCTTGCGGCATCTGTTCTTCCGACATATTTCAAAGGACGGAAGAAATTGGCCGTGAAGTTGTCAGACAGGGCGGGATTTTGATTACCGGCGCCACTACCGGCGCGCCTTATGCCGCGGCGAAAGGCGCTAAAGAGGAGGGCGGAGTAAGTATAGGTATTTCACCGGCGGCAACTTACGCCGAACATGTTAAATCTTATCGTTTGCCGACAGAAAACTTTGATTTTATAATTTATACCGGTTTCAACTACTCCGGCAGAAATTTGATTTTAACCAAAGCGGCTGATGCTGTTATTATTGCCTGCGGCGGTTTTGGCACGCTCAATGAATTTACTATTGCTCTGGAGGACAACAAACCCATCGGTGTTTTAGAAGGCAGCGGCGGAGTGACCGAAGAAATTGCCAGACTTTTGGAAAATGTCAAAGACCCTCATCGCCATGGTGCGGGAAAGGTTGTCTTTAGTAAAAATCCTAAGGAACTAATTTCTAAACTCACTGAACTCATAAAGAAGGAACTTAAGGAACCGGGAGAAGTTGATAACACAGGAGAGTAGTCCGCGTATCCAACAAACTCCTAATTGGCACTCTTGACACCAGACTGCTAATTGATAAGATAGGGTTATTATGCCGGTAACTAATAATTTAATCAGCAACGAATTGCCGTTGATGGCCTTGAAAAACGTTGCTTTATTTCCTCGTATTGCTATTCCTCTTGTGGTGCAGAGGTCTAAATCCGTGACCGCTCTTGAACAATCCCTGTCTGCCCATAACGGCCAGATGATTTTTGTCGCCCAGCGCAATCTGCACGACGATGCCATACCTAAGGACTTGTTTAAGATCGGGACCATCGGACATATTATCACAACCAACCGTTTGACTGACGGCTCTTTTAAGATTGACGCGGAAGGCTTGAAAAGAGTGAAAATTTTGGAGTTTACTCAAGAGGAACCATTTTTCAAGGCTAAAATCGCGCCGGTGGAATTGGAGTACAAAGAAAGTGTTGAAAGCGAGGCTTTGATTAGGACAATTATTGAGCAGTTTAAAAAAGTTACTGAAGCCAAAATATTTTCTTCGGTTTTGCCGTCTTTCCTATTTACTTTGAGCCAGCTTAAAGAACCGGAACAACTTGTTAACTTGATTGCTGTAAATCTTAATCTCGATTTGCTTGATCAGCAGTATATTTTAGAAACGACAAATCTCAACGAGGCTCTCAAGAGGATAAACTTTTTCCTGACCAGAGAACTGGAGATTCTGGAAGCAGAAAAAAAGGTTGCCAAAGAAACTAAAAAACAACTTGGCAAGATGCAAAAAGAAATTTTCTTGCGAGAGCAGTTAAAAAGCATAGAGAAAGAGCTCGGCATGGAGGGAGAAAAGGGAGATTACGAACAGCTAAGGACGAAAATAAAAAAATCAGGTATGCCTAAGGAGGTTGAAAAAAAGGCAGTTAAGGAGCTTGGTCGTCTGGAAAAAATGCCCATGTTCAGTCCGGAGATTTCTTATCTCCGCACTTATCTTGACTGGCTGGTTGAACTGCCCTGGGCGATTGCCACAAAAAAATCAATAGACCTGAAACAGGCCGGTAAAGTTTTGGATAAAGACCACTATGGTTTGGATAAGGTTAAAGAGAGAATTTTGGAGTACTTGGCTGTGCAGAAGCAGGTCGGAAAAGTTAAAGGGCCTATCCTTTGTTTCATCGGTCCTCCGGGGACCGGCAAGACTTCCATTGGCCGCTCTATTGCCAATGCTTTGGGCCGTAAATTTGTCAGGATTTCCTTGGGCGGTCTTCATGACGAAGCCGAGTTAAGAGGCCATCGCAGAACTTATGTCGGCGCTTTGCCCGGCAGGATTATTCAGGGCATACACACGGCGTCCGCCAAAGACCCGGTTTTTATGCTGGATGAAATTGATAAGATTGGCCAAGATTTCAGGGGCGATCCGGCGGCGGCGTTGCTGGAGGCCCTTGATCCCGAACAAAATTTTTCTTTTTCAGACAACTACCTGGAAGTGCCGTTTGATTTATCTGATGTTATTTTTATAACCACAGCAAACAGACTGGACACGATTCCGCCGGCCTTAAGAGACCGGTTGGAAATTATTGAATTTCCCGGCTATACCGAAGATGAGAAACTTTACATCGCTAAAAAATTTCTTGTTCCTAAGCTTTTCGGCCAGCACGGACTTAAGGCAACAACTTTTTCCATGAGTGACGGAGTGGTTTTGGACGTCATAAGGAAACATACAAGCGAAGCAGGTGTCAGAGAGCTGGAGAGAAAGCTGGCTACTATATTTAGGAAAGTAACAAGACGCGTCGTGGAAAACAGTTCGCGGGACAAGCTTATCGTGAATGACAAAACTTTGCATCAGTTTCTTGGTCCGGCCAGATATACCCACCAACAGGGAGAAAAAGAGGATGAGATAGGCGTGGCCACCGGTCTTGCTTGGACGCCTGTGGGCGGAGAGGTGCTGTCAATTGAGGCGACAAAAATGCCCGGCAAAGGCAAGCTGATTTTAACGGGTTATCTGGGAGAAGTTATGAAAGAGTCCGTTAGCGCCGCTTTAAGCTATGTCCGGTCCAGCGCTGAAAAATTTAAAATTAAAAATGATTTTTACAAAGAAGACATTCACATTCACATTCCTTCGGGCGCTATCCCAAAGGACGGTCCATCGGCCGGAGTGGCCATGATTACAGCGATTGTCTCTATGCTGACCAAGAGAGCCGTCCGCAAAGACGTGGGGATGACCGGGGAAATAACTCTTCGCGGCAAGGTTTTGGAAATAGGCGGAATCAAAGAAAAAGTTTTGGCGGCTCACAGGGCCGGACTGAAAACCATCATTGTTCCCCAAGCAAACGAGAAAGACCTTGTGGATATTCCTGTTAAGATAAGAAAGGCGTTGAAGTTTGTTTACGCTCAAACTGTTGATGACGTCTTGAAAGTAGCCCTAAAGTAGGAGATAATTAATTTGTGTTGGAATTTCCGGAAACATTTTTAAGAATACTGCTGGCAACGGCTTTGGGAGCGGCTATCGGTTTTGAAAGAGAAAGGTCCCACAAATCTGCCGGCCTAAGAACTAACGCCTTGGTGGCCATGGGCGCTTCTTTAATTACTGTTATTTCTCTTTCTTCTTTTTCCGACAACCCGCTTATAGATCCGACCAGAATGATTTCAAATATTGTGGTTGGCATAGGTTTCATCGGCGGCGGGGTGATTCTTCAGCAAGGCCAAAAAATACGCGGTATCACCACGGCCGCTACTTTATGGGTGGTGGCGGCAATCGGCATTACGATAGGCATGGGTTTTTACCGCGAGGCGTTTTTTTCTGTTTTAGTAGTTTACTTTATCTTGACTTTTTTGTGGCTCGTGGAAAAAAAGACGGGCAACAGGATTCTTTACCAAAGCCTCCAAGACGAAGAGGTTGAGAAATAATTTAAGGCCTTTTGCATAGAAAAAGGTCTATATTATGCCCAACAAAAAATTATACTCGGCGGCGGCTGTTTTGGTGGGGGGTATTATTGGGGTAGGTATTTTTGGAGTGCCATTTGTTTTTTCAAAGGCTGGTTTTTTAACCGGCCTTTTGTTTTTAATCGGTTTAAGCGCGGTAACTCTTATTTTAAATCTGGCTTATGGAGAAATAATTTTGCGTACCGACAAGGCTCACCAGCTGGTGGGTTATGCCGATGTCTATTTGGGCAAGTTTTTTAAAAAATTAACTTTTTTTACTTTTGTTCTTGGGATTTATTCCGCGCTTCTGGCTTATATCATCGTCGGCGGGGAGTTTCTTGCCAACATCTTGTCTTTTAAGTTTTTTGTTTCGGCTGACTCGTTAAGCGTGTTTTTTTTCTTTTTAGTGGCTTTTGTTTTGTTGGGCGGTTTAAAGACTGTTTCAGCGGTAGATCTTTTCATGGCTTTTCTTTATGTGGCATCAATATCTTTGATTGTCTTTTGGGGAGCGGGTCATGTTAATTTTCAGAACTTTACTCTTTGGAATAAAGATTTCTGGTTTTTGCCCTATGGGGTCATACTTTTTGCTTTAAGCGGCATGTCTTCGGTTGCTTTGCAGAGGGAAGTTTTAGATGGTCAGGAGTTCAATTTGAAGAAATCTATTATCTTGGGCAGTTTAATCCCGCCGGTTATTTATTTAATTTTTGCCTTTTTGGTTGTAGGTGTGTCGGGAGAGGTCACTTCTCCCGAAGCATTTGCCGGTTTGTCTTCTTTTCTCGGTTCAAAAGTCGTCTTGGCCGGTTCTATTTTTGGCGTTTTGGCAATCTTCACTTCTTTTCTTAACTTAGGCCGGGTTTTGCAGGAATCTTTTCAGTTTGATTTTCGTTTGGGCAAATTTACTGCCTGGTTTTTGGCTCTTTGGCCTCCGTTTTTCTTATTTATTTTCGGCATCAGAAATTTTATTAATGTGATAGGGCTTGCCGGTTCCGTGGCTATCGGGTTGCAGTCTGTAGTCTTTGTTCTTATTTACAGCAAAGTCAAAAGAATGGGGCATCGTATTCCGGAGTATTCTCTGAATATGCCCATATGGTTTTGGTATCTTGTAATTGCCGTTTTTGCTTCCGGTGTTTTGCTCGCTTTTATATAGTTCACTGAACTATTTATAACCTGATGCATAAAGTTGAAAGAATAATTTTTTATCTTTTCATTTTCTGTATTCCTTTCCAAACCAGGTTTATCTTTTGGAAATCTTCGGCGAGGTCAAATTTTAATGAGTGGACTTCCGCATTTGTTTACGCTACAGACCTGCTGATATTTCTTTTGTTTCTGTGTTGGTCTTTGAGAGGATTTTCTCAAATGACCAAGCCAAAACCGGCAGATTTTTTTCTACTCTTTTTTGTTGTTATATCCGGACTTTCTATCTTTGTCGCCGACAACAAAATTTTAGGCTTGTATCAGGTCGTGAAAATTTTGGAATTCTCCGCATTATTTTATTATTTTCGTTTTGCTTTAAGAAGTGTCTTAAAGCCTGCTTACGTTTTAGCTTCAGTCTTGGCTTCCGGAGTTCTGCAGGCTGTCTTAGGGATTTTGCAGTCTTTTTTTCAGCACAGTCTGGGTCTGACCTTGCTCGGAGAGTCTGTTTTGAGAACTAATTTTAACGGCGTTGCAGTGGTGCCTTTTGGAAGTGAAAAGTTTTTGAGGGCCTACGGCACATTTCCGCATCCCAATGTTCTTGCAACTTGGCTTTTTATCGCTATCTTTGTCTTCTACTTCTGGTACTTGTATGAGAAAAAAACCCGTCCTTTGTGGACCCTGTTCTTGGTGTATGCCCCAATTTTATTTGGTTTTCTTTTGACTTTTTCCAGGGTGGCAATTGGCCTGTGGGTTTTGGGACTAATTTTAAGACTTGTCCTGGTTTCTTTGAAGAGAAAGAGATACCCCGTTAGTCCTATTTTTAGAAAGCGGGTGCTTTATCTGGCCAGCATTTCCTGTTTTACTGTTTTAATTTTTTCTTTTCTTTTGTGGCCGCAGGTAAGTTCAAGGATAAGTTTTTCTGATAAAGACCTGGCGGTTGCAGAGAGAGTTTTTTATAACAAGCTGGCCGGCAGTGAGGCTTTTTCACACCCATTTTTGGGTTTGGGGGCGGGCCAGTTTGTTTGGCACATGCTGCAAAACTTAACTTTAGACAAAGAGTATCTTTATCAGCCGGTGCACAATATTTATCTTTTGATTGCCTCTGAAACTGGATTTTTAGGTCTTCTGTCTTTCTTGGCTTTTGTTTTCTTTTTGGTCTATTATTACATTAAAAGAACCGGCCTGAAGATACTTCATCAACTTTCTTTTTTAATATTATTTTCTTCTGTTTTAATCATGGGATTATTTGACCATTTTCTTTGGACTATCCAGCAAGGCCAAATCGTCCTTTGGTTAGTTTTGGGTTTAATGGCCGAAGCGGAACCGATGGTGTTACGTTCGTGACATAAAAATATGGAAAGTTTATTAAACTTTATACAAAGCCACGCTCCCTATCTAATTTCGTACAAATATTTATTTTTGTTTTTGGGAGGGTTTATTGAGGGGATGAATGTTCTTGTCTTGGCCGGTTTTATCGCTTCAAGCGGACAAGTTGAGTTGTGGATTATCCTGCCTCTTTTGATAGTCGCTCACGTTTTAAACGGCTATGCTTGGTATCTGGTCGGATATTTCGGCGGAGCGAAAGCTTTAGACAAATGGGGCCACAAAAACAAAATAAGCCACAATATTATTAACAGGATTGAAGAGTACTTTGAAAAATACAGTGGCCGGGCGATTATGTTTGCTAAATTTACTTTCAGCTTAGAAATCGCGACCATGATCTTATCCGGCTCATTAAAATATAACTTAAAAAAGTTTTTTAAATATAACTTTTACGGTTCGGTGGGGTGGGTGTTTGTTACCGTTTTTATCGGTTATTTTTTTGCTGAAAGTTTCAAGATTTTCTTTTCCTTTGTTAAAGACTTCACCCTTTTCCTCATTTTTCTTGCTCTGGCAATCGTCTTGATTTACATAATAAAAATTTTGCTTAAAAGATACTTTGTCCGCTATCTTATTGTTCAGCAAAAAATTAGGGAATGGACTGAAAAGTTACGCGACGGTCTGAACGGCATTTTGGCGGAAGAAGATGAGAAAAACTAAGTCCTTACAGGGCTTACTAGTTGTGGATAACTACTAGAATTTTTGATGGATTCTGGTATAATAAGCTTAAAGTTATGAAAAGTCTCAAAAGCCTTTGTTTTTATGGTTTTCTGGCGCTAGCTCTATTAGCGCCTTCTTCTGTTAGCGCGGTAGAGGGTAGTCGTTATTTGGTAAAGTACTGGCAAATTCGTTTTGGCAAGCTTTTGGGGGTGTCGGTTGAGCCTGTGCCGGTTTTGCAAATTTTACCCGAGGAGGTCAAAGAAGCTTTGCCTCAAGGGAAACCAAGTTCTAAAAATACTCGTATTGTTCCCAGCGATCAGACCCCATGGGGCGTGGAGTATGTCTACAAAGACCCTCTCATATTGAAAACCTCCGGAGGGGAAGGTGTCAAGGTTGCTGTTTTAGATACCGGTGTTACAGTTGGACACACCGATCTTAAAAATAGAATTGTTGGGTGTAAGGATTTTACAAATATGCGTTTTCCGGTAGTTGACGGCAAGTGTGAAGATAAGAACGGCCACGGTACTCATGTAGCCGGAATTATTGCGGCTGACGGGGGTTCTGATGGTTTGGGTATATTCGGCATTGCCCCGCAGGTGTCGCTTTTTGCTTTCAAAGTTTGCGGTTTAAGCGGCTCTTGCTATGCCGACGATATTGCGGCCGCAATCAACGCGGCAGCTGACGGCGGAATTAACATTATTAACATAAGTTTGGGTTCGGATAAGGCGTCACAGCTCATCAGCGAGTCAATAAATTATGCGACCACAAAAGGTGTTTTGGTTGTAGCGGCTGGCGGCAATGACGGACCATACTTTGCAAGTATTGACTATCCGGCGGCCACCAAAGAAGTTTTGGCTGTCGGAGCTTTTGGTATAAATTTTGCAATACCGGATTGGAGTTCCAGAGGTATCAACTCACAAACCCTGCCTTATGTGGTTGAAGAGCAGGATATGGAATTTGCGGCGCCGGGCGTCAATGTTGAATCAACTTGGAAAAACGGTGGCTATGCCATTCTTTCCGGTACTTCCATGGCCTCGCCTTTTGTTACCGGTTTAGCGGCAAAATACTGGCCGCTCTTTGCTTTAGAAACTAGTCCGGCAGATTCCCTGCGTAATTTTTTGCATCTTAACTCACTTGATTTAGACGGGCTTGGGGACGACGACTCCACTGGTTTTGGCTTTGCGAGAGTGCAGTAGTAATAAAACCAGAGGTAATGTTTCTGGGGGCAACTTTTTCTGAAATCGTCTACCGTGTTGGCGATTTTTTTGTTTTTGTTTATAATGGAAACATGGTAAACAGAGTTATCAAAAAATTAGTTTTATCTGATTTTTTATTGAACTCCGCCTTTGGCCTTTTAGCGCCGATTTTTGCTATTTTTATTTTGAGA
>JACOZX010000060.1 GCA_016181105.1 Candidatus Yanofskyibacteriota bacterium | reverse complement strand
GCCTGCATTCTGACACGAGGCAGATTTGGGTTGTTTGTATATGCCATATACATAGCAACTTACACCTCTGGGTGGTCACAAGCTATTGAACCATAACAACGAATTGACAATGCTACCACGATGTGATATTGTTTTGTTATTCCTTAAAAAAAGAGGAAAAAATATGAACAATAAAGCTATTGTTGCAGAGGCTGTCCGAAGAGCTCAAAAAGTCGCTCGAGAGAAGGGGTTGCTTCCTGGTAAGAATGTTGCTCATCCAGACGACCCGATTACTTACGAACTGATTTCGGTAGATGGCGATGTGGCTACCGTTGGTCTGAAAGCCGAGCATAGCCCCACAGGGAAAGAGGTTAGAAAACAGTTTCCCTTAAAAGAACTCTTTAACCCGTTCACGGCTCGTGAACTGATAACTTCTGTGATGGAGGATGAATTTAATAAAAATGCTCCTCCTGGATGTGGGGTTACGGCCGTAGAGTTATAGAAACCGTGCCGACTAACAAGTCGGCTTTTTGATTACTATGTTACACGACATTGATTAAAATATTCCAGAATGATATTATCTTGGCAGGATAATTTACAGTAAGGGGACATTTATGCCGAAAGCTTTTAAAGCCGGTGTTGTTTTGAAAATCAATTTTAATCTAAACAAGCCAGACAAAACAGTAATAAAAACAAATGCCAAGAGAGAGGCAATTTCGGAAATATTAGAAGCATGGCTACTGGGCCAAGTGGGTCAAGGTGAAGACGACAGAATGCCCAACATAAAAGACGAGTATGAAATAGTACAGATTAGACCAAGTAGCAATTACTGACCTATCCTAATAGATAGGTTTTTCTTTTAAGTAATATTGTGGTTTTTTTTGTGTTTTCTTGCTAGAATTTTTGCATGGTCTTTGGAGACAGGTCTTTATTTAGCGGAGTGATTATCGCTACAATTTTTGCCGTAGCGGCGCTTGGCATAATAATTTTCAAGATAGACCCTTTTGAGATAGGTGAGTTGGAAAAAGCTATTTTCTTTGTTTCTTTTTTTGTAGCTTTGTGGGGAATTTTGAGCTTCGTATTTTTATCTATCCGCTGTCTTTGGTCCCTCCTGCGTCAACCTGCCTGCCTGTCCGTCCGGCAGGCGGGCCTGTCCGTCCGGCAGGCGGGCCGGCAAGGCAGGGGCTATGGCGGGCAAGGAAAAAGGGTCTCTTTTGACGAAGTTTTTAAGTTGTCTTTTTGGTGGGGTCTGTTGACTGCAATTTTAATTTTTGGCTTATTTTTTATCAGAAGGTATTTATGAGTTTAGCAAATATTGCTTCTTTGGTACTTTCGCTGATTCCAGCCTGCCTGCCGGCAGGCAGGCGGCAGGCTCACTCGCTGTTCGCCTGGGTTTCAGGAGAAGTTAAAGATAAATTATACTTCTCCTGACCAAGCAAACCGCAGGCTCACAGCGACCCAGAAGCAATATTTGCTAAACTCATTTACAAGACTCCAATATGAAGACAATCGTTATAGATTCAAAAGAAGAGGAGAAGGTAAAAAAAGAATTGGAAGATCGGCAAGATGCGGAAGGGCTTCGCTTGAAGCGCTTTTTAAATATGCCGGATTTGTCGCGGACACCGGGGAGTCCCTTAAAAGAAATTGTTGACCGGGCATCTAAAGTCAAGAGCTTGGAAGGATTTGACGTTATTCAAGTGCCCGAAATTGTTTCTACTCATATTTTGTTTGACCTTTTCAATATGCCCGAAGGCCACCCCGCCCGCAGTAAACTTTTGGTATTATTACTTAAATGACGAGGCAATTAAGAAGAGAATTGAGAATAAAGAAACTTTGGGAGTGTTGTGTTATGGAAAGGTTTACCGCAAAGACGAGATAGACAGCAAGCATATGAATGTTTTTCATCAATTCGGCGGACTCTATATCGGTCCTGACGACAAAATAAAAATTACTCCCGACGACCTAAAAAATACGCTTTCGGAAATAGCCAAGAGTATTTTTGGGAATGTTAATTTCCGTTTCTACGAACATAATTTTCCGTACACTGATCCAAGTTTTGAGATGGAGGCGGAGATAAACGGGCAATGGATGGAAATGTTGGGTTCCGGCATGGCCAGGAAAAGTGTTTTAGCAAATTTTGGTTTAACCGGCTATCACGGCTGGGCTTTTGGTTTTGGTCTGGAGAGATTGGCTATGGCCAGTATGGATTTGCCGGATATTAGACTTTTATGGTCAGAAGATGAAAGGGTCAAAAAACAATTAAAGTTGGGCCAGAAATTCAGAGAAGTTTCAAAATATCCGCCAATCACCCGCGATATTTCTTTTGTGGTTAAAAAAGATTTTGTACCCAATAACTATTTTGATTTAATTAGGGACTTGGGCGGGGATTTGGTAGAAGAAGTAAAATTGCTTGACCATTATGATGACCCTAGAAAATTCGGCGACGATAAAACAAGCTACACTTACCGCATAATTTATCGCAGTAACGAACGCACCCTAACCACGGAAGAAACTGACCCGATTCAAAATAAAATTTACCGGGAAACCGCTAAGCAGTTTGGAGCGGAAATAAGATAAATAAGTTAATTTAGAACAGGTCTCTTTTTGGCTTGTTTTTGTTTTTAAATTTGGTATAATTAGAGGGTTAAACTTGCTCAACTTATGGCGGAAAAAGATGTTAAAAAAGGCGGTTATACGGCCGCTGATATAGATGTTTTGGAGGGTTTGGAACCGGTTAGAAAAAGACCGGGTATGTATATCGGCTCAACCGGCGTAGAAGGTGTGCATCATTTGTTGTGGGAAGTTTTTGATAATTCGTATGACGAAGCGCTAGCCGGCTATGCTAAGAATATTACCGTAACTCTTTTACCGGAAAATAAAGTGCGGATAGAAGACGATGGACGCGGCATACCGACCGACATTCATCCAAAAATTAAAAAGTCGGCTTTGGAAGTGGCCGCCACCATGCTCCATGCCGGCGGTAAGTTTGATCACTCGGCTTATAAAGTTTCCGGCGGACTGCACGGTGTCGGTTTGTCTGTGGTCAACGCCTTGTCTTCCTGGATGAAGGTAGAGGTCAACCGCAGGCCGGAGGTTTTTATGCAGGAATATAAAAGAGGCAAGCCTTTGGCGGCAGTTAAAAAAGTCGGCAGGACCGGTAAGACGGGGACAACAGTTACTTTTGAGCCCGATCCGGAAATTTTTAAAGAAATTGACTGGCAGTGGGATAAGATTATTACCCATTTGCGCCAGCAAGCATATCTGATAAAAGGGGTCAAGATAGATATTACCGATGAGCGTTTGCCTATAAAATCTGTCGGACCAGAAAATAATAAAGAATCAACTTTTTACTTAAAACACACTTTCTACTTTGAAGGCGGAGTTGTTTCTTACATAAAATATTTTCTAAATCGCAAAGAAGAGGCAAAG
>JACOZX010000013.1 GCA_016181105.1 Candidatus Yanofskyibacteriota bacterium | reverse complement strand
ACAGTATGATGACGTGGTAAAAAATATTCCTTTGGATAAACTTCTTCTTGAAACCGATGCGCCTTATCTGGCTCCCGTACCTCACCGTGGCCAGAGAAACGAGTCAATATATTTAAAATTTATTGCCGAGAAAATTTCTAAAATAAAAGGGGAGACTGTAAAAAGAATCGCCGAACAGACAAAGAAGAATACTGAACAACTATTCGACTTACAATGGGCATCTTTGTAATCTTTTACAAAGATGCCCATTGTAATAACGGAACAGCTGTTTGGCTTGTAAAAAAATAGGCCACCACAGCGCGATGCTTTGCGCTATAGTGGCCGTCTGCGGTGGCCGAGGGCTACTTCTTGGGGATGACGGTCGGAATGTGTTTTTGTTCCGACTTAGTGTTAAAATTGAACCGCCACACCACCACCCAGTAACCTGGGTAAGTGATGCCCTCAACCCTTTGCTCCTGAACGTAGAAGCGGGACTTTCGGACAGTCCCAGGTGCAAGGAGCGGATCCTCCCAACAAAGTCTTCCGCGCTCGTCACTCAAGGGGACGACAATTGAATTTCGCGGCAGGTTTCTGTCCGCGAAGTCAAATGTTCGTCCAGCGACCACACCTCTGCCCGGAACCCTAATGTCTGAGAGATATGTATATGCGAGGGCGTAATTCTTGCCCTCCTCAAAGCCGTCGCTGTTGATATAACTTAAAGCGATTACTATCCCTGACCCGACGATCAGGATAGTCGCTATGCAAATCTCTGTTATTTGTTTTGGTGACATTTCTTTCTTTTCCGTTTCTTATTTTTAGGGTACTTCAACACTATTAATTATATCACATTTTTTGTTGATTTGCAAGACTTTAAAAACCTTTGAAAAATGGGCATAATTAGAAAAGAAAGTACAGAGTATAACAGTAACCAATTAACTGCCGATATTGCAATTTGCCGAGTTTTCACACCAAGGAAGTCAGACAACCTCTTTGGGACCGCCGACAACGTCGGGCTCGTCAGTTTCAATAAAGGCAACATCGGCATTGGGACGATATAACCCTCTAAAAATTGAGAAAAAATGGCAGAAATACTGGCAGGGCAAGAAATTGTTCCAAACCAAAGATACTGTCAAAGGCAAGGAAAATTTTATGTTACTTACCGAATTTCCATATCCTTCGGGCAATCTACATATCGGTCATTGGTACGCTTTTGCCGTGCCGGACATTTTTTCGCGCTATCTGCGAATGAGGGGCAAGAACGTTTTGTATCCCATCGGTTTTGATGCTTTTGGCTTGCCGGCCGAAAATGCGGCCATAAAAAATAAAATCAATCCCAAAAAATGGACGGAGCAAAATATTGCTTACATGACCAAACAGCTTCAGTCTATGGGAGCGACTTTTGACTGGTCAAGAAAAGTTTCGACTATTGATCCGGAATACTACAAATGGACCCAATGGTTTTTTATTCAACTTTTTAAAAAAGGACTGGCTTATCGCGCCAAAACTTTGGTTAACTGGTGTCCGAAAGACAAAACTGTTTTGGCTAACGAGCAAGTAATTAACGGTTGTTGTGATCGTTGCGGCACAGAAGTTGTTCAAAAAGAACTGGCCCAATGGATGTTTAAGACGACGGATTATGCCGACAAACTTATTGATGACTTGGAAAAGCTGGATTGGCCGGAAGTTACCAAGACCGCTCAAAAAAACTGGGTTGGCCGTTCTCGGGGTGTGGAAGTTAACTTTTTAATTCCAAATTCCAAAGAAATGATAAAGGTTTTTACGACCAGAGCCGATACTTTGTTTGGCGCTACCTATTTGGTGCTTGCGCCGGAACATTCTTTGGTTACTAAGCTGACCACTGACGATAACTTAGACAAAGTAAACAAGTATATCCAAGAAGCAAGAAAAAAAACAGAACTCGAGCGGACGCATTTAGATAAAGATAAAACAGGAGTTTTTACGGGAGCTTATGTTGTAAACCCTGTTAACAAAGAAAAAATTCCTGTTTGGGTGGCCGACTATGTTATTGGTCAGTACGGCACGGGAGCGGTTATGGCCGTACCGGCGCACGATGAAAGAGATTTTGAATTTGCCAAAAAATACAATCTTCCGGTAAAAATGGTTATTTGTCCGAACTATCCGGCTCCAAAATGTCCGGTTCTGGAAAAAGCTTTTACGGACGACGCTTATCTGGTTGACTCCGGCGAATTTACCGGCATGACTTCGGAAGAGGGGCGAAATAAAATTTTGGAGAAATTGAGAAAAGAAAAATTAGCCGAATCAAAAATTAATTACAAACTCCACGATTGGGTGATTTCCCGACAAAGATATTGGGGTGCGCCGATACCAATGATTCACTGCAGCAAATGCGCCCGCCTGCCTGCCCGTCCGGCAGGCGGGCCGGACGGGCAGGGCTACCAGCCGGTTCCTGAAAAAGAACTGCCGGTTAAGTTGCCGGACTTAGAAGATTTTAAACCGACAACAGACGGGCGTTCGCCTCTAGCCAAAGCCAAAGAGTGGCTGAAAACAAAATGTCCAAAGTGCGGCAAAGATGCCGAAAGAGAAACTGATACAATGGATACTTTTGTTGATTCATCTTGGTATTTTTTGCGTTATGTTGACCCGAAGAATAAAAAAAGTTTTGCTGATGCCAAGAAAATGAAACAATGGCTGCCGGTCAGAACTTATGTCGGCGGCGCCGAACACAACACCATGCATCTTCTTTATTCCCGCTTTTTCACCAAAGCCCTTTTTGATCTGGGTCTGGTCGATTTTAATGAGCCTTTTTTGGTCCGTAGAAACCACGGTGTGATTTTGGGTCCTGACAGCCAGAAAATGTCAAAGTCAAAGGGCAATGTTGTTGACCCTGATGATTTAGTTAAAAAATACGGCGCCGATGCTGTTCGTATGTACTTGGCTTTTATGGGACCTTACGAGCAGGGCGGTCCATGGAGTCCCGGCAGTATTAACGGCGTCTTTCGTTTTTTAAATAGAGTTTGGAGTCTTTTTGAAAAAACAAAGATTGCAGATAAAGATTCAGAACTGGAAGGAGTATTAAACAGATCTATAAAAAAAACTGGAGAAGATATTGAAAATCTGCACTTCAATACCGGGGTTAGTGAACTGATGAAACTTTTAAACAAAATGGAAGAGAGTGGCGGTTCCAAAAAAGACAAGATAATCTTCTTAAAATTGCTTGCGCCTTTTGCTCCGCATCTTGCCGAAGAAATCTGGTTTACCTTGCTTAAGCAGAAAAAATCAATTCATTTGGAAAATTGGCCCAAATACGACGAGAAGTTTTTGAAACAGGAAAAAATTGACTTGATAATACAAATTAACGGCAGGGTCAAGGGAGTTTTGAAAATTGCCAGAGGAGTAAGCGAAGAGGAGACCAAAACCATGGCTATGTCTTCAGAAAAAGTTAAACCCCATTTGTTGGGCAAAACCCTAAAAAGGGTTATCTTTATTCCTGACCGCTTAATAAACCTTGTAGTTTAATGACAAAAAATATCGTAACAATCGGCGGGGGGACCGGAACTTTTGTCGTCTTATCGGCTTTAAAGAGCTTTGATTTCAATTTAAGCGCGATTGTGTCAATGTGCGACGATGGCGGTTCTACCGGAAAACTGCGGGACGACTATGGAGTTTTGCCGCCGGGCGATATCCGCCGGTCTTTGGTAGCGCTCTCTTCCGCAAGCCGTTCTTTACGGAAACTTTTTGATTTCAGATTTAAAGGCGGAGACTTAGACGGCCACAATTTGGGAAATCTTTTTTTAACTGCTTTGGAAAAGACAGAAGGCACGTTTTACCAAGCAGTGGACACTGCATCGGAAATTTTGAATGTTAAGGGGCGGGTTATTCCCGTGACTTTGAACAATGTTCGTCTTCATGCGGAGCTTGAAAACGGGAAAGTTATAAGCGGAGAAACAAACATAGACATACCTAAACACAACTCGGAACTTAAAATAATAAAAACCTTTTTGCGTCCTGAAGCCCGCGCTAATCCGGATGCTCTCGGAGCAATTAGAAAGGCAGACCTCATAGTTATCGGCCCAGGCGACTTGTATACCAGTGTCATACCAAATTTTTTAGTAGGCAATATTGCCAAAACGGTCCGCTTTTCAAAAGCCAGAAAAATATTTGTTTGCAATATGATGACCAAGCAAGGCGAAACTAACAACTTTTCTGTTATGGATTTTGTCTCTGTCTTAGAGCGCCATTTGGGCAAGGACGTCTTAAATTACGTTTTGATTAATTCAAAAAGGCCGGGCGGAATCAGATTGAAAAGATATGCTGAAGAAAAAGCGCAGTTGGTTACTCTGCCGAAAGATTACAAAAACAAACTGAATAAAACAGAAGTTTTGAAAGCGGACTTGCTTACTAAAAGCGGTTTAATCAGGCATGATCCGAAGAAGTTGGCTAATCAGATTTTAAACTTACTTTGAAACAAAAACCAGATACCTCTTCGGGACTTCAGAATCCCCAGCGAGGATTCTTCATCAGAAAAAGTTGCTCGTCTTGTCAAGAGCCGAGCTGAGCTCGGTCGTTGACAAACCGTGCCCCTCGCCTGCCTGCCGGCAGGCAACTTTTACTGCCCTCAGAGGCATCAGGTTTTTGTTTCAGTTATTCATGCAAGTCATAAAGTTAGATTTAAATAAAAATTATGATGATGTGATTGAGGAGGCTTGTCAGGTTTTAAGATTGGGCGGGGCGGTGATTTATCCGACTGACACGATCTACGGGCTGGGGGCAAACGCTTGCGACAGTATCGCCGTTGATCAGATTTTTAAGATTAAAAAAAGGTCTTATTCAAAACCATTGCCGGTTATTGCCAGAAATATGCAGTGGGTTGAAGCTTTGGCTTATCTTGATTCCCGGACAGTAAAAATACTTGAATCGGTGTGGCCGGGAGCAGTTACGGCTGTTCTTCAGAACAGAAACCATCTTTCTTCTTTGGTAACATCTGGCGCTTCTTCTGTCGGTATTCGTATTTCGGACTTTGTTTTTATTGATAAGTTGTTGGGCAAGTTCGGTTACCCTTTGACAGCTACTTCGGCCAATGTTTCCGGAGAAGAGCCGACTAACGATATTAATAAAATTATAGAAAGGTTCAGTCAATCAGATTATAAACCTAATTTAGTAATTGATGCCGGCATTTTACCAAAATCCAAACCCTCAACGGTTATTGACCTAACTTCGTCAGACCCGAAGATACTAAGAGTCGGACCATCTAAACCGGATCAGTTAATTAAACTTTTAAGCCTTGGAAATGATAAAAAAACTTATACAAAAAGAAATCAAGCGTCAGAATAAGGTTATAAACCTTATCCCTTCAGAAAATTATGTTTCCAAAAATGTTTTGGCGGCTTTGGGGTCGCCTCTGACCAATAAATACGCGGAAGGACAACCAAATAAAAGATACTATTTTGGCAATGGTGTTGTTGATGAGATAGAAAGTAAAACTAAAGAATTAGTTTACCGTGCTTTTAAAATTACTTCTGAAGATTACGGCGTTAATGTCCAGTCTTATTCGGGAAGCATTGCCAATCTGGCAGTGTATTTGGCCAGTGTGAATATCGGCGATAAAATATTGGCCATGTCTTTGGAGCATGGCGGACATCTGACGCATGGCCACCATGTAAGTTGGACGGGAAAGTTTTTTAAATTTGAGCATTACGGAGTGGGCATTGACGGCCATCTTAATTATGAAGATATTGCAAAAGTTGCTAAAGAATTTAAACCGGCCTTGATCGTTTGCGGAGCTACTGCTTATCCCCGCCAAATAGATTTTAAAAAATTTAGGAATATTGCCGACTCTGTCGGCGCAATGTTGATGGCGGATATCTCCCATATCGCCGGTTTAGTTGTCGGCGGAGCGCATCCTTCACCTTTCCCTTACGCCGACATTGTAACAACAACGACACAAAAAACCTTGCGAGGACCGAGGGGGGCGATAATAATTTCTAAAAAAGAAATATCTGAATCAATAGACAAGGCTGTTTTTCCAGGACTTCAGGGCGGGCCTCAAATACATACGATTGCGGCTATGGGAGTTGCTTTGGAGGAGGCGATTAAGCCAAGTTTTAAAAAATACGCTAAACAGGTAGTCAATAACGCCAAAAAACTTTCTGAAGAACTGAAGGGTCTGGGTTTTAAAGTAATTTCTGGCGGTACAGATAATCATTTGCTTTTGGTAGATGTAACACCTTTGGGTCTGACTGGTAGTGAAGCCGGCAGTAAGTTGGAAAAAGCGGGGATTATTGTAAATAAAAATATGATTCCCTTTGATACACGCAAACCTTGGGATCCTTCTGGAATCCGTCTTGGTACACCGGCGGTATTGACGGAAAAAAAATTGCAGGAAGGATTTTAGAAGAAGTGGCCGAGAAGGTTGCTAAATTGCCAAAATCTCTGAAGATGGCGGCGATTTTGGTTGGCCCTTCGACAGGCTCAGGGCAGGCGAGTAGAAAATTTTTAGAATTAAAAAAGAAAGCCGCGGAGAGTGTTGGTGTGGGTTTTGACGTGCATGAATTTTCTGCGGATACAAAAACCAGAGACTTGATTTTTGAAGTTGAAAAAATTGCCCAGAACCCTGATTACGATGGTGTATTGATTGAATTGCCTGTCCCTGAGAAAATTGATTCTGTTGCGGTTTTAAATGCCGTTCGGGCGACTTTTCAATTTTGCCTCCGGCCGTTGAGGCGGTGGAAAGTATTTTTAAGTACTACAAAGTTGAAGTCAAAAATAAAAAAGCGGCTGTTTTTGGGCAAGGTATTTTGGTTGGCAAGCCAGTTTCTTTTTGGTTGGAAAAACAGGGAAGCGCTATTTCGGCAATTGACGAATTTACTAAGAATCCGGAAATTTTTTCCAGAGAAAGCGATATTTTGATTTCGGGTGTCGGCAAAGACGGTTTGATTAAAGAAAGTATGGTCAAAGACGGTGCTGTTATTGTTGATTTTGGTCCGGACGTTGACTTTGAATCGGTAAGTAAAAAAGCCTCTCTTATTACTCCGCCCGTCGGCGGAGTCGGCCCGATAGTTATCGCCGCAGTTTTAAAAAATTTGGTTGACCTAAACTCTTAAATAAAAACACCCTACGCGAGGGTGTGTTCACAAATTTTAAGGCCGTCTTAATTTTGGTTTTGGCTCTTCTTCAACTTTTTCTTGTTTTTCTTTTTCAGCCGTAACTTCAGCTCTGACCTTGTCTTTGAAATCTGACAGCTCGGGCCTGTTGCAAGGAGAGTTTTTTTGTTCCGGCGGTGTTTTTTGTATACCGCATTGTTTATCCGCATTTTCTTCTTTCTTCTGTTGGCCTCTGGTTAGAGAAGGCTTTCTTTGTTTTTCAGCTCTTTTTGCCGTGTCTGCTTTTTCTAACTCTTGAGCGACACAGAGCCGAGCCTGCATTTCCAGAAAATCATTGGAGTTCTGAACGTAACTATCTTTGGGAGTTAGATAGCGATACTCCCGCAAAGTATTGGTGATTCTTTCTTCAGATGCCGGGTGGGTCTTAAACCATGAGGTGTGGCGGACATATCCTTTGTCTCTTCCCAGCTTTTCAAAAAAGTTCATGTAAGACATCGGGTCGTAGCCGGTTTTTTCAAGGTACTGCATACCTAGAATATCAGCTTCTATTTCAAAACCACGGGAAACGCCCAAGAGTTTCAAGTTTAGAAAAAAACCAAGCAAATTTTGACTTATAACATATACCAAATAACCACCCGGGATGAAGAGTGAGGCGAGCTGGGCCAAAGACCACAAATTGACCTTCTTCATTAAACGGTGACCATGTCGAGCCACTACGTGGCTAATTTCATGCGCAAGTACTCCCGCCAATTGGGCTTCGTTTTCAGCGTGCAAAAGCAAGCCGCGATTAATTCCTATAATCAACCCGCCGGGATAGGCAAAGGCATTGACATCTTCTGTGTCGATGATGATAACATTTTCGTCTTTAATGGGGATAGTTAAATCAGAATTTTTAGCAATGAGTTGGACCATTCCGAGAACATAATTTCTTACTTCTTGGTCTTTGTACTCTATTTTTTTAAATTCTTTCCGGTCTGCTTCTATTTCCGGGTATTTGCTGAATTTTTTCAAGTCGTCACTTTGATCGCCTACACCCAAGTCTCTTAGACCGATATTTTCAGGATTAGCAAATTTTCTTTCAGCTGCCTTTCCAGACTGTTTATCTGCTTCAATTTTTTGAAGCGCAACGGGCCACTTTTGCAGCAAGTCTAGCTGTGTTTCTAAAACTTCATAGTAAGTCCTAATTTTTTCCAGCTTTATTTCGTAAGTAACTTTATCTGACTTTATCTGCCATTCTCTGACCAGACACTCTAGACCCTTCCTTTCTTCCGAAAGTGTTTTATAAGCCGGATCGTTTGCTAAAGCGTTTTCGTCAACCCTTTTGTCTTTTCTGGGTTTATTGTTCTCAATCACCGTTGCGGTGACGGTGTATTTCTTTCTCAACTTTTCAGTAGCATCAGAATTTTTTTTGAGATTATTCTGACTTTTCTTAAGTTCGGCAAGAGCATTCCTTTGCTCTGTTTTTGCCTCGAGTCTTTCCGTTTTTTCCTTTTCTCTTAATCTTTCAAACTCTTTTTTGATGTCTTCCTCGGGATATTTGACTATTTCCGCCAAGTTGGCGGTATCCAAAAAAGAGTAACTTTGGTATATCTCCTCAAAAGTTGGTTTTTTAAATTCCTGGTTTTGTGACAGAACCAGGTCGTTAAGTGTGACCGACATGAGAAAGATACTTAAAGTAAAAACGGACAAAGCTTTTCTTAACAAGGCATTTCTCCTGTTTTTCAAGAAACTAGAGTCTGGGCTAGTCTACAAGTTCTTTAAGAAAATGTCAAAAAAATCCCGCTCGAAGAGCGGGATTAGTCTTTAGGCGCAAAATAGCCTTTGCGGTTATGAGCCGTCAGTTTTTCTTCCTTGCCTTTTTTGTTGGTCCAGGTTTTTTTAACCTTAACTTCAATTTTTCTGAATTTGCCGTCTCTTTTAGGGTTGCTTGAAATATAACCCAAGCTATACTGGTTTCGTAGATATACAGAAATATTTTTGAAAATGTCCGGCAGTTCGGAGACAAATCTTGGCTGAAAAAACTCACCGCCAGTCAACTCACTGAATGATTTTAAGCGATTGTCGGAGACAAGAAATTCCATTCTGTCGCCCGTGCTCAAGCGGTCTTCATAAACCGCTCTTAATTGCCCGCCAATTCCAATTGCATAAATCACCACACCGGAATTTTGGGCTTCCTTTAAGACTTTGTCGTATCGGTTTTGACTAAAAGTATCCAGTCCGGTAGAGACCAGCACAAGGGAAATTTTTTCGTTTAGGTCTTCTCGGTTGGCGGTTATCATATCTAATACCGCTTTTACCGCGTCTACCAGACAGCTTTCGTTCCATACGGCCGGGGAACGGGAAATATTGTTTAAAGTTTTTTCCAATTCATTTTTGCTTTGTGTGAAGTTTTGAAATATGCCGTTTTTTTCAGCGTCTTTGTCGGTATAAACTTTTCGGTCGTACATAATAATTGCGGCCCAGTCTTCGTCTTTAAGACTGCGAACAAATTCTATCGGTCCGTACCAAACTTCTTCTTGGGAGTAGAGACTTATTGAATAGGACTGTTTGGAGTAATCAATCAGCAAGATGGTGGTGATCGGGCCCTCAATTGCCGAGAAGTTGGTAATCTGCCGCTTTTATTGGTTACTCGGAAGTCAACATTAACCACCTCAACCCTGCTTTTAAAGTCGGGTTTGTCTTGTTGGGCGTAAACCGGACTGGCAAGAAATAAAAACAAAACGAGACAAAAAGAGTGTTTAACTCTCATTTCGTATCCTTTTTTAAAGTTCAAAATCTAGAGAGATGATTGCATAGAACAGTTGTCTGTGTCAATTTTCTAACATTGTGCCCGGGGTGGGACTTGAACCCACAAGCCTTGCGGCAAACGATTTTGAGTCGTTCGTGTATGCCATTCCACCACCCGGGCACCAATAAGCTACTCAAATACTTAGTTATTCTATCAAAATTTTTGTTTAGTTTCAATTCCATTTTTCCCATTGTAAATCAAAAGAAATCAAGTTAAAATAAAGTTACTATGGCTCGGATTATAAATATTGTTAACGCTAAAGGCGGCACCGGCAAGACGACTACCGCGGTTAATTTATCGGCTTACCTGGCCGCTATGGGCAAATATGTTTTACTGGTTGATTTGGACGCTCAAGCCAATGCTACTTCGGGACTGGGCGTAAAAATAGACGAAGACCATCCGCACATCTATCACGCCATTGTTAATCAGGAACCGTTGCCTTCAATTATAAAGAAAACGTCTCTTTTTGGGTTTGACATTTTACCGGCAGGAGCAAGTTTAGCCGGTGCTAGCGTAGAATTGGTGAGTGTGGACAATAGAGAACTTTGTCTAAAAAACTCTTTAAATTCCGTTCGCACCAACTATGACTATATAATCATTGACTCCGCGCCTTCGCTTAGTCTGCTGACAGTAAACGGTCTGGCGGCGGCGGAAGAAATTATTATTCCGGTGCAATGCGAGTATTATGCTTTGGAGGGGTTGGGAAATTTGCTCAAAACCATAGACTTGGTCAGAGAGTCGCTTAATCCGCAGTTGAAAGTTGCCGGAGTATTGCTTACAATGTATGATAAGAGAAATCGTTTGGCTCGGGCGGTGGTCAGAGAAGTTCAAAAAAATTTCCCGGGCAAAGTTTTTGAAGCCATAATTCCCCGCTCAATTTCTCTGGCTGAAGCGCCGAGTTTTGGCAAAACAATTTTGCAGTTTGATCCGGATTCAAAAGCGGGGAGAGCTTACAGGCAGTTGGCGGATGAGGTTATTAAGTTGACATAAGTTATAAGTTATAAGTTATAAGTTTTAAACCTATAACCTACAGCCTATAACCTATAACAAATCTTGAAGAAGCTATTCGGCCTCGGCAAAGGTCTAAACTCACTAATTCCTTCAGGCAACAAAAATATTAAACCCAGTGAAGCGCGGGAAAGTGTTTTTTATGTTGAAACTCACAAGATTAAGCCCAATCCCAAACAGCCGAGAAAAGATTTTGAGAAGTCTGGGCTTGAAGAACTGGCGGCTTCAATTAAAAAATACGGCATACTCCAGCCTCTTTTGGTTTCCAAAGAAGAAAGAGACACTTCCCGAGGACTGGAAGTTCAATACGAATTGGTTGCCGGTGAAAGGCGCTGGCGGGCCGCCAGGCTTTTGAATCTGCCGCAGGTGCCGGTAATCATCAAAGACTATCTGGGTGAAGACAAGCTAAAACTTGAACTGGCTTTGGTTGAAAATTTGCAAAGAGAGGATTTAAATCCGATGGAAGAATCCGAGGCTTTTGGAAGATTGCAGAAAGACTTTAACTTAACCCAAAAAGAAGTCGGTGAAAGGGTGGGCAAGAGCCGGGAAGCGGTTGCCAACAGTATTCGTTTGTTAGACTTGCCCGGCGATATTAAAGAAAGCTTGAGAGCGGGCAAAATTTCACGAACTCATGCCCGGGCGCTTCTGGCTTTTAAGGACGAGGTAAAGCAGAGAGAAATTTACAAGCAAATTTTATCCGGCAAGCTTGTTACTAAAGAAACGGAACAAGCGGCAGCAGAACACTCCGGCAAAAAAAACAAGAAGACGGACGGCAGGTTTAAAGAATTAGAGAAGAATTTAAGCGGCACTTTGGGAACTTTGGTTTTTGTTAAAAACAGCGACAAAGGCGGCAGGATTGTCATAAAGTTTGCCGACCTGGAGGAGCTTAACAAAATTGTTAAAAATATCTTAGACTAGTTTTCTGGCTGACAGGACTTTCTTGTTGCTGTTTAGTTTTTGGATGACTTTTTGGGCCAAATCCTGTCTTTTTAAGGCTAAAGTCATTTTTATTTCAGCTACTCCGCCAATCGGCGGATTGTGTTTTATTTCCGCAATATTTATTCTTAAACTTCTCATGATTTTACCGATTTCCTCAATTACGCCGATCTTGTCTTTGACAGTAACAGAAATGTGCAGGGGATAAGTATTGTTCTTTTCCAGTCTTGAAACTGCGTCCGGACGATTTAGTTTTAACCAAGACAAAATTCTCCTTTTTGCCTCAACGGATTTTACGACTCTTAACCAATCTGCAGACGGTTTGGCTGTTTTGGCTTTGACTATCTCAACCATTTGTCCGCTCTTAAGTTTGTAATCTAAAGAAACGAGTTTGCCGTTAATTTTAGCGCCTCTGGTCGTGTGTCCTAAATCAGTGTGTACGGCATAGGCAAAATCTAAAGGAGTGGAGCCGTCCGGCAAATCTTTTATCTCTCCACTGGGCGTAAAAACGAAAACCCGATCACTGAAAAAGTTAGAATGAAGTGACTTGTAAAATTCTTGGTCATCGGAATTTTCCATCCATTTTTTTAGCCCAGCTACCCATTGGGCCTCTTTCAGGTTCGCTGTATGCAGTTTATTTTTGTTTGATTCGCCGTAAGACCAGTGAGCGGCAACACCATTCTCGGCGTGTTCGTGCATTTGAGGCGTGCGAAGCTGTATTTCCAATATCTTATTTTGCTCACAGAAAATTGTGGTATGGATTGATTGATAGCCGTTCAATTTGGGCATGGCTATGTAATCTTTAATCAAACCCGGCAACGGTTTGTAGTTTTTGTGAATTATGCCGAGCGCGCCATAGCAGGAAGATATGTCCGGCAGTATAATGCGCAGAGCGACCAAATCATATATCCTGCTTAAGTCCCGATCATGTTTCACAAATTTTTTATACAGACTGAAGTAATGCTTTGCTCTGGAATGAGCATTAACGATTTCTATGCCTCCTGATTTCAACTTTTCCGTTACGATTGGCTGAACCTTTTCCAGATATTTGTGGCGGTCAATATACTTGTCTTTGGCTAACTTGATGAATTTGTCATATTCTTCGGGGTAAGCATGCGGGAAGGCCATGTCTTCAAGTTCTCCTTTCATGTGGCCCATACCCAATCTTTCAGCGATCGGGCCGTATATGTCCAAAGTTTCCAAACTTATTCTTTTGCGTCTGTCAGCCGGCAGATCTTTGATTGTCTTCATGTTGTGGTATCTGTCGGCTAGCTTAATAAGAATGACACGAATATCTTCGGCCATCGCAAACAACATTTTTCTTAGCGACTGGGCATGTAAACTTTGCTTGGTCTCCGGTTGGTCTTTATATTCTATGTTTGCCAGCTTTGTTACTCCCCGTACCAGAAAAGCCACGTCTTTGCCAAAATTTTTTTCTATATCTTTTTCTGTGACTTGAGTGTCTTCAACAGTGTCATGTAAAATACCGGCGACGATAGTGGCGCTGTCCAGTTTAAAATTGCAAAGTGTTTCCGCCACTGCTACGGGGTGTGTTATGTAGGGCTCACCGCCCATTCTTAACTGGCCGTCATGCGCTTTCTTGGCAAATTCAAAAGCTTTTGTAATCAGTTCGGGGTTTTGATTTTTATCTTCAAGTTTTGTCAGCAACTTTTGAATCATGTTTTTTGCTTTTGAAACTTTTTATTTTCGGAGGATTTTCCTGCCAGTGTTTTAGGACTTCTTGGAGTTCAGATTCGCTTTCAGGTTTTTTACCCATGATGAAAGTGCAGTCAGGAAAACGACTGCAGGCGTAAAACACCTTTCCTCGGCCGCGTGATTTTTTTTCAACAACGTCTCCGACTAAACAATGCGGGCATTTAAAGCCGGTTTTGTTTAATATTTTTAGTATACCTTTGCATTTGGGGTAGTCACTGCAGCCGAGAAAATAACCGAAACGGCCCCTCTTTACCGCCATCGGTTTGCTGCAAATGGGACATCTTTCATCTTTTGTTTTTTCTTCCAGCTCTTTTATCTTCGCCTCTTCTTCCGGCAGGGGTTTGGTCGTTTTGCATTCTATGTCCGGACAAGCCAAAAACTTGCCCATACGGCCGAATTTAATAACCATTTTTTTGCCGCATTTCGGACAGGGTGTTTCTGTCTGCTCTTCCAGTTTTTCTACACTGGCCTCTTTTTCTTTTAGGTGTTTTTTGAAAGGGGTATAAAATTCCTCAATAACCGGCACCCATTTGCTTTTACCTTCAGCAATGTTGTCCAGCTCTTCTTCAATGTGAGAAGTAAAATTGATGTCAACTATTTCTGGAAAATTCTCAACCAGCATGTCGTTAACCAAAAATCCTATTTCCGTAGGATGGTATTTTTTTTCAATTTTTTCCACATATTCTCTGTCTTGGATTGTTGCCAGTGTCGGAGCATAGGTTGAAGGACGGCCGACTCCATGGGCTTCCAGAGCTTTTACCAGGCTGGCATCAGTGTAACGGGGCGGCGGTTCGGTGAAGTGTTGTAGCGGCAGTAAACTTTCTAAGTCCAAAATCTCTTCTTTGAGCAGTTCAGGTAGTTGACCCTCAACCTCTTCTTCTGTTTCATCCAACCCTTCCGTGTAAGCTTTTATGAAACCATCAAATTTTACTACCTGTCCACTGGCGCGGAAAGTGTATTTTGGACCAGCAGATATGTCAACACCGGTTTGGTCAAAAACGGCCGGCTGCATTTGACTGGCAATTGTCCTTTTCCAAATCAAGTCATAAATTTTAAACTGTTTTAAATCCAAGTATTGTCTTATTGTTTCCGGTCTTCTGAAGAGATCGGTCGGCCTTATGGCTTCATGAGCTTCCTGGGCGCCTTTTGTTTTTGTTGTGTAGTGTCTTGGCTGGTCTAGGGCATATTCTCTGCCAAAATGTTCTCTTATAACTTGCTGTGATTGGACTAAGGCTGACTCGGCTAGGTTTAAGCTGTCAGTTCTCATGTAGGTTATCAAACCGGTTTCACCATGTTCTCCTATATTTATTCCCTCATAAAGTTGTTGGGCAAGCATCATGGTTTGTTTGGCGGACATGCCAAGTTTTCTTGAGGCTTCCTGCTGTAAGGTGGAAGTTGTAAAAGGCGCGGCGGGATTTCGGATTACTTCTTTTTTATTTATTTCTTTTACAACATAGCTTGCGCCGGAAAGTTCATCAATTATTTTTTTTGCCTCAAACTCGTTTTTAACGGCCAACTTGTCAATTGTTTTGTCCTCTACTTTATTTAGTTTGGCTCTAAATGTTTTTTTACTTGCCCCGTGGTCGCTAGGCGGCTTTTCGGGGTCGCCTTTTTTATTTAAGTCGGCCTCAACGCTCCAGTATTCTTCTTTCTTGAAATTTTGTATTTCTCTTTCTCTTTCAACTACCAATCTGACGGCAACACTTTGTACGCGTCCGGCCGAGAGTCCATAGCGTATTTTTCTCCACAAAAAAGGCGACAGCTCGTAGCCGACTAATCTGTCAAGCACGCGCCGCGCCTGCTGTGCATCTACCAGGTTCATGTCAATACTTCGGGGGTTTTCCAGCGCTTTTTGGATAGCGCTTTTGGTTATTTCGTGAAAAACAATTCTTTCAACAGTTTTATTTTTCGTATTAAGGGCTTCTGTTAGGTGCCAAGCAATGCCTTCACCTTCTCTGTCTTGGTCAGTTGCCAGGATTAATTTGTCAGAATCTTTCAAGGCTTCTTTAAGTTCGGAAATAACTTTTTTGGCTTTGGCTGGTATGACATATTGCGGCTTAAAGTCGTGTTCAACATCCACCCCCAGTTTTGACTTGGGCAGGTCTCTGACGTGGCCGAAAGAAGATTTAACCAAAAACTCCGATCCCAGAAATCGGCTTATTGTCTTCCCTTTGGTTGGACTCTCTACTACAATTAAATTCATGCAGGATTACTTAAAAGTTTGAGAATGTTGTTTTTGAAGTCGCTCTGAAGTTGAGGGTTGCTTGGTTGCGAGCAGTATAATTAATCCTTAACTGCGAGCAAACCCCAACTTCAGCGCGAGTGAGTCTGCCGCCTGCCTGCCGGCAGGCAGGCAGGCAGGAGCAGACGAACGTACTGAAAAGACAACATTCTCAAACTTTTAAGTCAATGACCTCGCTGGGGAAAACGAACGTCCGGAAAAAGTATTATTCACTAAACTCTGACTAGCCATTTAAAGAAAATCTGTTGTTGCCTAAGTTTTTAACTTTATCTTCCAGCTCCATATCCATTAGACAAGACACAACTTCTCCGGCCGGTTTCTTGCTGACCCTGATAATTTCATCCAGACCCATCACGCTTTCCCCCATTATTTCCAAGATATTTTTCTCAATCTCGCTCTTAGGTTCAAGCTGAAGTTTGGTTAGATTATACTGAATGCTGTATTCTGTCAAAATATCTTCTGCGCAAGTAACAAGTTTAGCTCCGGTTTGAATCAGGGAATTTGGGCCTCTGGATTTTGAAGAAAAAATGGGACCGGGCACGGCAAAAACGTCTCGGCCTTGATCCAAAGCTGACTTAGCCGTAATCAAAGAGCCGCTTTTTTCATCGGCCTCTATCACTAAAACCCCTTTTGATAGGCCGCTTATGATCCGGTTTCTTTGAGGAAAGGAGTATTTGTTGCCGTGGGCTGTAAGAGGATATTCACTTATGATGGCTCCGCCTTTTTTAATTATTTCAACTGCAAGTTTTTTGTTTTCGTAGACTACAGATTGCTCGTTGATGCCGCCGCCCAAAACAGCGATCGTCGGGGCGTTTCTCTTTTTCCGGCGATAACCGGTGTAACTCTTTTGCCGTAGTCAGTCAGAGCTCTGGTGCCGACGATGGCAAAACAATTATTGTTTAAGATTTTTCCGTCACCTTTAACATATAGCAGGAAGGGCGGATCAAAGATATTTTTTAAAAGTTTAGGATACGTCTTGTCTTTTAGAGTTACAAGATATATTGAGTCCCTTTCTAATTTTTGAAATTCTTTTTCCGGGTCAACTTTGGACTTTTCGGGCGCGTCTTTGGGTAAAAAACTTTTTAGAGCGGGTGAGTGCCAAGCGTGCTCAAAATTTCCGTGGAAGCGGTCGGCAATTTTTTGCAAAGAGCCGGTTTGAGCTGAAACCAGGATATTGAGAGCGTTGATATATTTAAGTTGCATTCTCTTTCAGATTTTGATACTTAAAGATGGTCTCTAAGTTTAAATGATTAGTTTTTTGAACTCTGCTGCGAATGCCGATGGTTAGTTTGAATATCCCTCCTAAATTAACCATTTAGCTTCGCGGCGGAGTTCAGAGAGCTAAGATATTGCTTGCTCCAGCTTCTCCATCCCTTCTTTAATTATTTTCTTTATTTGTTCCTTCTCGCCGGGCGTGAACTTTGATAAAACAAAACCGCCAATCATCTCTTTTCTTTTTTGGTCTGACTTTTGATTTCTGGCCAGCTTTAATTTTGAGTTGGCCAGACCGATCTTTAGTCGTTTGATGTTTTCTGTTTTCAGCTGGCTGATTATGGACTGCACGCCTTTGTGGCCGCCGGAGCCGGAGCCGGGCGTCAATTTTGTGGAGCCAAAAGGTACGTCTAAGTCGTCGTGGACGATGACGATGTTTTCTGTGGGTACTTTATAAAACAGCTTTAGCTTCTTAACCGCTTCTCCGGATTTGTTTACGTAGGTCTGCGGTTTGGCCAAGACCACTTTTTGATTATTAAATTTGCCCGTAGCGGTTTCCGCCAGCAACTTTTTTTCCAAAGCAAAATCAAAAGCTTTGATATTCTTTGCCAGCATGTCCAAAAACATAAAGCCTATATTGTGCCTTGTTTCGCTGTATTCTTTGTCCGGATTGCCTAAACCTATAATTAAGTACGCCATTCCTAAATTATATAGATACATTTTTTTTTGTACAGCGTGAATTTATTTAATCAATCAAAAAGCCCCGAAATTTCGGAGCTGTTTCTTCTTATTTGCTTAATCTTTCAGCTGTTTGGCGGCCACAAACTTAACGGGACAAAAGTTTTTACCAGATATCCTTTTTATCTCTTTATACCACCAGAAGTAACGTAAGTTATTCCAATTAGGCGGTCCGTTGTTTTCGTAATTGTCTGGGGACGGCATACTTCCGGGACAGAAAAGTAAATATGGCAATGTAATCCAGCCCAATATAGGAAAGCATAAAAGAAGCCCAATTTGTAAAAGGCCCAGCATCTTTGATTTTTCGTATATCATCAGAGCCAGTTCCCCCTGTTCGTCGGCTTGCAGGCGCTTTATCTGTTGTTCTGAAATGCCCATTTTAGACCAACATAATCTTTCAAAAAGGATAGTGTTTTTTTTGAACAGCGTTTCGTAGTGTTCAAACTCTCTTGCGGTCATGCTAGATACCTTAAAGTTGTCTAGTTTTTCCATTAAAACCTTGCGTCTGCAGGGCATGACAAGGGCTAAGGAAGTGGTCTGGTTTTTGACAACAACCAAGCTTTCACTTTTTGTTAATGGGCTTTCTGACAGTTCTATTTCGGTCATAGCTTCCAAGACCCCAGTTTTCATAACTCGTCCCTCTGTTTTGTGTTTGTGTGCATGATAGACCAAGTTAGTTACTTTGTCAATACCACCGTACGAAGGTTGCAAGGTTGACATAAATCTGTTATCTTTTGTTATCTATGCTTAGCAACGAGGAGCAAAAGGCTGATTTTCAAAACAAAGATTTTTCCGAGCGCAAAGAACTTCTTTCTTTTTTTTGGGAGGTTATCAGAATTGTAGTTATATCGTTGGCGATTATTGTGCCGGTGCGTTACTTTCTGGTCCAACCTTTTTTTGTAAGAGGCACTTCCATGGAGTCTTTGTTTGAAGACGGAGATTATCTGCTGATTGATGAGATTTCCTACAGATTTAGGCAGCCCCAGAGGGGTGAAGTTATCGTTTTCCGTGCGCCGGAAGATAAATCGCAGTTTTACATAAAAAGAATTATCGGTTTGCCGGGGGAAGAAATACAAGTTAGGGAAAACAAGGTTGTCGTTTTTAATAAAGATAATCCCAAAGGTTTTGAGCTGGAGGAATCTCCATATCTGGATAAGGGAGCAAAAACAAGCGGCAATCTAAAAGTTAGTATCGGGCCAAGCGAATACTTTGTTTTGGGAGATAATCGGGAACATAGTTCGGATTCTCGGGTTTGGGGCCAGGTAGACAGAGGCCTCATTACCGGCAGAGCATTTTTTAGGGCTTGGCCGTTTGATAAAGTTACTAAATTTTAATCTATGGCAAAATCAAAATCAGTACAATCAGTGAAGGGCATGCATGACATTTTGCCCGAAGGCCAGTCTTACTGGAAGTTTGTTTACAAAAAAGGTTCCAATTTGGTGGATGATTACGGTTTTAACAAAATTGATACGCCTATTGTTGAGTCTTCTCAACTTTTTTTGCGTTCTGTCGGCGAGGAAACAGATATCGTCAGCAAGGAGATGTACAATTTTAAAACTAGGGGTGGCGATGAAATTTCTTTAAGGCCGGAAAATACCGCCGGTGTCGCCAGGGCCTATATTGAACACGGCATGAGTTCCTGGCCGCACCCGGTCAAACTTTGGTATTGGGGACCGATGTTCAGACACGATCAGCCTCAAGCGGGACGTTATCGCCAGTTTTATCAGTTTGGCACGGAAATATTCGGGGATGATAATCCGGCGGCAGATGCCGAGAGTATTTTTGTTGCTTTGGGATTTTTGGGAAGTCTGGGCTTCAAAAATTTGACTTTAAAAATCAACAGTATCGGTGACCAAAACTGCCGTCCGCATTACCTAAAAGTTCTGAAAGAGTTTCTAAAATCTAAAGCAAAACAGCTGTGCGCTCAATGCAAAGTCCGAGCCAAAGAAAACCCTTTGAGAGTTTTGGATTGCAAAGAAGAATCTTGTCGGGCTCTTTTTAAGGAAGCCCCGCAGTTAATTGACCACTTGGACGAAAACTGCCGAAATCACTTCAAAAAAGTAATAGAGTTTTTAGACGAAATTAAAGCTCCATACATGCTGGACCCTTTTTTGGTCAGAGGCCTTGATTATTATACTCATACCGTCTTTGAGATTATTTTGGAGGAAAATGCAAAAACTGCTGAATTAGAAGAGGGTAAGGCGGCAACTGATGTTGCCGGTCTTAAGGGTTTAGCTTTAGTTGCCGGGGGCAGATACAACGGCCTAGTCAGTCTTTTGGGTGGTCCCAAAACTCCGGCTGTTGGCTGGGCAACCGGTATTGAGAGAATAATTTTGGCTATGAAAAATCTGGGCTTGAAAGTGCCGGAGACAAAATCGCAACCTAAGATTTTTTTGGCCCAACTGGGCGATTTTGCCAAAAGAAAAAGTCTTGTTTTGTTTGAAGAACTTAGAAAAGCGGGAATTAACGCCAGCACTTCTCTTGGCAGAGACAGCATTAAGGCTCAATTAAGAATTGCCAACAGGCTTAAGGTTAAGTTTTCCGTGATTATCGGACACAAAGAAGCCATAGACAAAACGGCAATCTTAAGAGAGATGGACAGCGGAATTCAGGAAATTATTCCCATGGAAGGGATTATTGAGGCAGTGAAGAAGAGATTGAAGAGTTAAAATAGTTATGATTGATGACGTCTTTTGTAAAATTATTAAAAAAGAGTTGTCGGCCGAAGTAATTATTGAAGACAAAGACTTTATTGTAATTAAGGATATTCATCCGGCGGCTCCAGTCCATGTTTTGATTATTCCCAAAAAGCATTTAGATATTATCCACGAAATAAGCCACGAAGAGTTGGATATTTTGGGAAAGATGTTTATTGTTGCGGGCCAAGCGGCCAAGAAGCTGGGAGTTGAAAAGACCGGCTATCGTTTAATATTGAATCAGGGTCCTGACGCCAACCAGTTGGTACCACACTTGCACTTGCATTTACTGGCCGGTAAACGACTGGGGCCCAAGGCGGCTAATTAATAGAAGGAGGTATTTATGGATGTAAAAAGAAAACCAAATGAGACAATAGGCAGTATGATGAGGCGATTTTCAAAGGTTGTTCAACAAAGCCGTGTTTTGCCGCAAGTGAAAGAGTCCAGGTTTTACAAAAAAAAGAAAAGCGAGAGGCAAAATAAAAATAGGGCAATTATGCGCGAAGAGCTTAAGGCTTTGCGCAAGAGACTGGAACGGCTTGGCAAATATAGCGAAGAAACTTTTGACGAAGAAAAAAGAAGAATTAAGCAGAAGTTAGACCTGTAAAGTGCTCCAAGAACAAATTAAAAAAGAAATGACCGAGTCCTTGAAGTCGGGCGATCAGCTGAAACGCTTGGTTTTGGGCACTCTTTTAACTGCCGTTAAAAATCGGGAGCTAACCAAAAGAACCCAGCTTAGCAAGACCGTCACAGACACGGCAGAGTTGGAAAAACAAAGCCGCTTAAATGACGAAGAGGTTTTGGAAGTCGTCTCTGGCGAGGTTAAAAAAAGAAAAGACTCTATTGAACAATTTAAAGCCGGCGGCAGAATTGACCTTGCCGAAAAAGAAGAAGCTGAAGCTAAAATTTTAAAAGCATATTTGCCGGAACAGTTAAATGAGGAAGAAATCAAAGAAGAAATAAAAAAGGCGATAACCGAACTAAACGCAGGCGGGCTCAAAGAGATGGGCAAGGTTATAGCTTTAGTCATGTCTAAACTCAAGGGGCGAGCCGATGGCAGTTCCGTGAGCCGTATAACAAAGGAACTTCTCGGTTAGATTATAATGCTGGATTTTAGTTTTAATAATTTCACAAGAGATAAAAGTTTTTCCGAAAACTTTTTTTATAAAATCATCAAAAAAGCCGTCATAGAGCTTGGCTTGGAAGACAAAAATCTCGGCATCTCTCTTAATCTTGTCGGTGAAAGGAAGATTAGGGAACAAAGCAAAAAATATCTTGGAAAAGATAAACCAACTGACGTTTTATCTTTTCCCTTGAGCAAGGTCAGTCCCGACGACAAGGGTCTTGTTTTGATTGGCGACATTTTTATTTGCCCCACATTTGCTAAAAGACGCGCAAAGAGGGAAAATGTTAATATAAAGTCAAACATGGCTTGGCTGACTGTGCATGGCTTACTGCACTTGCTGGGCTATGACCACGAAAGTTCGGAAAAAGACCGCAAGGAAATGGAGAAGTTAGAAAATAAAATTCTTACTTAGGGATATCTTTAATAATGTCCAACTCTTATATAATTACCGGTATTGATATTGGCAACTCTTTGGTGAAAACGGTTGTTGCCGAATTGGATCGGGAAACTTTAACTCCAAAGATTTTGGGTGTCGGAGTTTCAGAGTCTCACGGCTTAAGAAAGGGCGTGGTTGTTGATATGGGGGAAACTATCAAAGATATAGGAGAATCCGTCAGAAAAGCGGAGACGGTTTCCGGGGTTAGAATTCGCAGGGCCTACGTTTCTGTGAATGGCCTGCACATCAAGAGCCAGTTGTCCCGGGGTGTTATTGCTGTTTCCAAGGCTGACAACGAAATCGCTCCTCACGATTTGGAGAGGGTCATTGACGCCGCCTCAATTGTCAGTCTTCCGGCTAATCGTGAGGTTATCCATATTCTGCCCAAAAACTATCTGGTGGACGGTCAGGAGTATGTTAAAAATCCCTTAGGCATGAAAGGTGTGCGTTTGGAGGCAGAAGTTTTGATTATTGACGGGTTGTCGCCTTACATAAGAAATATCGCCAAGTGCCTGAATGCAAATGATATTGAGGTGGCGGAGTTTGTTTTTTCTCCTTTGGCGGCAAGCTACTCCGTTTTGGACAAAAGCCAGAAAGAGCATGGCGTGTTGAGTCTTGACCTTGGCGGCGGTGTTTCCACTCTTTCCTTTTTTCATGAGGGCGAACTTGCCTACGCTTCCACCATACCGTTGGGATCAAGGCACATAACAAATGATTTGGCTGTTGCTTTGCGTACTTCCATGGACATTGCTGAAACTGTTAAGTTACAGCATGGCTGTGCCAGTCTCGCTTTACAGAAAAATACTGTTGGTCATGGCAGAAAAGACGACATTGACCTGTCTGACCTTATTGGAGAGGAAAATTTTATCATTCCAAGAAAAAATATTGCTAAAGTTGTTGAGGCTAGAGTAGGCGAAGTTTTTGAAATGATACAGACCGAGATGAAAAAAATACCTCATTCGGGCTTGATTCCAGCCGGTGTTGTTATCACCGGCGGCGGCGCAAAGTTGCCGGGTCTCGGTTCTTTTGTTAAAGAAAGACTCAAGCTTCCGGTGAGAGTCGGCATCAGATATCCATTTGAAGGTGTGGCTGACCAGGTTGAAGATCCGGCTTTGGCCGTTGCGGCTGGTTTGGTTTTGTATGGAATGGAAAGAGAATTTTCTAAAGGAAGGCCGTTTTCAGCTTTTAATTTTGTAGAGTACTTAAACCCTGTAAAAAAAGTCTTTTCTTGGCTTAAAAACTTCTCCCCGTAGTCAAAACGGCTTAGTTAACAACTTATCCACAGGTTGTTAGGCTGAAACTTGTATCAGTTTTTGTTTTGTGTTAAATCAGACTCAATTATGGCTCAACTAAAACCCCCTTTTGAAACATTTGCCAGGATAAAAGTTATAGGCGTGGGCGGAGCAGGCGGCAATGCTTTAATGCGGATGATTTCTTCCCGAATTCAGGGGGTGGAGTTTGTTGCGGCTAACTCCGATTTTCAAGATCTGCACAAATCAGGAGCGCCGGTAAAACTGCAAATCGGTAAAAATCTTTCCAGAGGACTGGGCGCTGGCATGAATCCTGAAATCGGCAGGCAGGCCGCCGCAGATGCTAAAGAAGAAATAACCGAAGCGCTCAAGGGCGCTGACATGGTTTTTATCACAGCGGGTATGGGCGGCGGAACCGGTACGGGAGCCAGTCCCGTAATTGCTGAAATTGCCCGTGACTTGGGAGCGCTGACGGTGGCTATCGTGACCAAGCCTTTTTCATTTGAGGGCGCTCAACGCTCAAGAATAGCTGAAGCCGGCTGGAATCTTTTGCGGGATAAAGTTGATTCTATCATTACTATTCCCAACGACCGGCTACTTTCTATTATTGACCGCAAGACCCCCATCTTAGAAGCCTTTGCTGTGGTTGATGATGTTTTGCGTCAGGGTGTTCAGGGTATATCTGATTTAATTACCACCCCCGGTATAATCAATGTGGACTTTGCTGATGTTAAAGCCGTGATGCAAAATTCCGGGTCGGCTCTTATGGGTATCGGCCGGGCTTCCGGTGAAGATAGAGCGATCTCTGCGGCCAAAATGGCGATCAACTCTCCTTTGCTTGAAGTTGCCATTGATGGCGCAAGGGGAGTTTTGTTTAACGTTTCCGGCAGTTCCGATTTGAGCATGTCGGAAATCAACGAAGCCGCTAAAATCATAACCGAAAACATAGACCCTAACGCCAAAGTGATTTTTGGGGCTGTGGAAGACGACAAGCTTAAAAAAGGCGAGATTAAAATCACGGTAATTGCTACGGCCTTTAACGGTGACGCTGTTCAGGGAAGTTCCAAGACTTCAAGTGTCGGTCTTTTGACTCAAGGACCGACTCTGTTTGACGAGCTTTCGGCCAACAAGAAAAGCGGTGATCTTTCTCAATCTTTAGGCAATGGACGCAACGGACATGAGACAAAAAGAGAATTTATTGACAGCTCATTGGAAGATGAGGAGATGTTTGATATCCCCGCTTTTATCAGAAAAAAGATGAAAGAATAGTTATCAACATTGCGTGGCCGGTCTACTGTTGTAAAATTTAATTTGTATCCGCTGTTTAAACAGACAACGACCCCCGAGGTCGTTTGATTGTCTCAATATGTCCCAATTTCCTCTTTTTGAAGAAGAAAAAGAAACAGAATTTATTCCGCCGAACGATTCAGAAGAAACTGCTAACGGTTTTGATCACATTCGCGAGATCACTCCCCTGATTGGCCACAGTGACACTAAAACCCATCAGGGCGAAGGTTTGTCTTGGCCAAGCCAGCTTACCGACGGCGACCCTTTTGACGAAATTACTTGGGAGAAAAGAACGGCTAAGATAGTGAAAAGCGGCGGCGAGG
>JACOZX010000012.1 GCA_016181105.1 Candidatus Yanofskyibacteriota bacterium | reverse complement strand
AACCACCAATATAAAGGTAGCCCAACCGTACCTAAAGCAAGTATGCTTACTCTGGCTTTCTGTTGAGACACTATTTATCCTCAATTTATTTTTCAAAAATCTGCGTTTCTTATAGCATTTCTTGAAAAAATTAGCAACAAAATGCCGCCACATAAGACATGGCGGCTATCAAGAGCTTACTTTGTCAGAAAATTTATTTTGCCTTTCTCCATTGAAGCAATAATCGTCTGGCCAGACTTTACCTGGCCTTTTTCCAACATCTCACCGACGGGAACTTTAATCAGATTTTTAATCAAAGAAAGAAGATAGTGTGCCTGCCCTTCCGGCCGCAACTTGTTCTGCTCAACTATAAATCTTTTTACTTCCGGTTTGACCACCAGCTTTACGTACGTTTTCTGCAAACCAAACATAAAATCTTCCAACTGCAGGTCTAGAATCTCGAGCATGGTTTCGTCGGAAAGATTTTCAAAAACAACAGTTTCGTCAAGACGGTTTAAAAACTCGGGGTCAAATTTACTTTTTAAAGCTTCTCTGGCAATTTTTTCCATATCTCGCTTTGTACCATCCTGCCGGATAATTCCTATTTGTTTTTGTTTTCCGGTAGCTAGTTCTGAAATCTGGCGGGAACCGGCATTTGAAGTGAAAAAAATCATGGCCCGCCTAAGGTCAAGGACTTCACCATTTGCCAGCGTAATCCTGCCTTTGCCGATCATGTTCAAAAAGAAATTATAAATTTCCTCATTAGCTTTTTCAAACTCGTCAAAAATCAATATCAAAACCGGTTGTTCCTTGTCCTGCTGAAGATTTTCTGTTTTAAGTTTTTCCCGGATTTTTTTTGGCGCTTCTTCTGTCTGCTCCTGTTCTATCGGAGTTTTTTTGTTCTCCAACAACCACTCGTTAACGCGTAATGGCACCGTAAACAAGTAAGAAAGTAAAAGCGTCTTTTTTCTTAACTGCAACTGGCCGACCCAATAATTTAAACCTTTTATTTCCTCAATAATTTTTTTGATTTCTTTTTCTTTTGCGCCGGTACTTGCTTTTTTTTCTTCCAAAATATCTTTTTGCGTTTCCAGGTCCTCCAACCGCCTTTCTGCTTCTTCAAGTTCTATCTGCGATTCCAAAAAAGTCCTGTCAATCATATCAAGTTCACAAAGCAATGAGGCAATTTCTCCCATTTTTAGAGATTGCTCTCTTTCCTTAATTTCCAAAAAATCCTTAGCGGAAACACGTATTATTCTTCTGCCTTGTTCATTTCTTTCCTCTTGTTGTTGTCCGCTTTGCATGCCGGGGATTCTCTCATATAGTTTTTGGGGCGAAAGTTCCGCCGGCTGATCGCACTTTATATATCCCGGAGGCGAACCGATAAACCTGGCAACCGTATGCCTTTCGCGGAAACCTTCCATTTCAAAAAGCGCCGCCGCATTTTTGGTGCCGTAAATTGCTTCAGCAACCAGTTGACCCAGTAAACTTTTGCCGGTACCTGAAGGGCCGAGAAAAAAGAAAACCCCTATCGGACCCTCTCTGTCCGCTTCGCTTAAATCTTTCAAACCTGAACGGAAAACCCGATAGTGCTTTATCACAGCCTCTATCGCTTTAGGTTGGCCTTTTAAACGGTCTTTCAAAAAGACTTCCAACTCAACACTGGTCGGAAGCCTGAAAGTTGAAGAAAATTCCGCCACAGCTTCCTCCCGACTTTTGTTTTAAAAGTTCTTTGCTGGCAGAATACTAACACTTACCTGCCCGCTTGTCTAATTACAATATTCAGAGTCTTTAAAACAATTGAGAGGTCAAGCACCAATGAGCGGTGTTTAATGTAAAAAAGGTCGTACTGAAGTTTTTCGGCGGCATCTTTTACAGAAGAGCCGTAGCGGTATTTTATCTGCGCCCAACCGGTCAAACCCGGTTTTATGAGATATCTTTCTTCGTAAAAAGGCAGACTTTTTTCAAGCTCGCCGTGAAATTCCGGCCTTTCCGCCCGGGGACCAACCAAAGACATCTCGCCTTTAAGCACATTCCAAAGTTGGGGCAGTTCGTCCAGCCGTGTGCGGCGCAAAAACTTTCCCACCCCGGTAATTCGAGGGTCGTCTTCCTGCGCCCAGACTGCGCCGGTTCCGCCTTCGGCGCTGCCGTCTTTTGAGTCTGCCGCCATTGTTCTGAATTTTATAATTTTAAAGTGTTTGCCAAGTTGTCCGACTCTTGTCTGACGGAAAAAGACCGTCCCCGGAGAATTCAGCTTGATAGCCAAGGCAATGAGCGGCGTCAAAATTAAAGCCGCGATTCCAAAGACAGCGGCAAAAACCAAATCTGAAAGCTTTTTGCCAACTTCATATAATTTCTTACTGCCTTCGGAAAGATTTTCCAGAAACCAGATTTGAGTAATATCATCCAATAAAACTCTTTGGCTAATTTTTTCATAAAAATTGCCAAGCGGATAAAAATTTATTTTTCTGCGTATCAACTGATAAAAAGTTTCTGTCATACGTTGTAACTTATAGGCTTCGGGGCTGATTATGACCGTATTAACGTGTTTCGTTTCAACTTCGTTTTTAAACTGGTTTACATTTCTAATCACGCCTAAGTCGGACGGCCACCCTTCTCTCAAGCCTTCGGAAATATCAAAAATGCCTTCCAGCTGGTAGCCAAGTTGGGGATTTTTTTTCAGAAAACCGGCAAGCTGTAAAGATTGGCTGTTGAGACCCACGATTATGGTTGGTTTCCTGAATTTTTTGGAAGAGACCGTCTTGTTAAACAAAAGACGAAGGCCAAAATCTAAAATGGAAAAGAAGACTAAAAAAAGAAAAAGGTTTCTTCTTGGCGCGATTTTCCAAAAAGGCAAAAGGTAAAAATAGACAATGCCGGCAAAAGTATTCGCCACCATTACTCTCAAGAAGGTCCCGTAAAAATCCTGGCCGTTTCTCAAGGAGGAAACTTCATAAAGATTGCTTATGTAAAAAATAAATAAAAAAGCCAAAAACAGAATAGAAAACGGAACCAAATGAAAAGATATCTGTTCTCTGAAATTAAAATTATATCTGACAAAAAGAGTCAGCCACAAGGCGGCGTAAAGGGCAAAAATGTCTGAAATTAAAAGCAAAAACTTGCGCATAAGTTAAAACAAATTTTACACCATTTTTAACTTTCTGTCCAACCCATTTGAAACTGCGGCAAAAATATGCTTAATTGTGTCAGCTTCTTAATAAGGAGAAAGTATGAGCCAACAAAAGAAGAGGGCTTTAATCACCGGTATTACCGGGCAGGACGGTTCTTATCTGGCAGAATTGCTCTTAGAAAAAGGTTATGAGGTTTACGGCTTTATAAGACGCTCCAGCACCGAACCGTTACTGCGCATAGAACATCTGGTTTTGGACAAAAGAGTAAGCCTAATTAACGGTAACTTGCGCGACATAGCCACCATTGAAGAGGCTCTGAAAGAGTCTCGGCCAGACGAAATTTATAATCTGGCCGCACAGTCTGATGTCGGCGTTTCTTTTGACTGTCCCGAAGAGGCCTGGGAAGTCAACTGTTATGGGGTGGCCAAATTGGTTGATTCAGCAATGGAACTTAAAACCGTGCCCAAAATATACCAGGCATCCACAAGCGAAATGTTCGGCGAAACCTCTCCGCCCCAAAACGAAAGTTCGCCTTTTAAGCCCGTGAGTCCGTATGCAAAAGCTAAGTTAAGAGCCCACCAAAGATATGTCGTCGGCTACAGAGAAAAATACGGCATTTTTATTTGTTCGGGAATTTTGTTTAATCATGAATCTCCGCGAAGAGGCAAAAATTTCGTCACCAGAAAGATTACTCACTCGTTGGCGAAAATAAAATTTGGCCTTCAAGAATACCTTGAATTGGGAAATTTGGAAGCAAGGAGAGATTGGGGATTCGCGGGAGATTATGTGGAAGCAATGTGGCTTATGCTGCAGCAAGAAAGGCCGGATGATTTTGTTATTGCCACCGGCGAAGACCATTCAGTTAAAGAATTTGTTGAATCAGCCGCAGGACTCCTGGGAATGCGCATCTTGTGGCAAGGAGAAGGACAAAATACGATAGGAGTAAATTACTATAATGACAAAACAATTGTAAAAGTAAACCCTCAACTTTACCGGCCGTCGGAGGTTAAGAATTTGCTTGGAGACAGCCAAAAAGCCAGAACCGTTCTGAAATGGAAACCCAAAATGACTTTTGACCGGTTGGTTGAGAGCATGGTATTGGCGGATTTAACTTTAGTAAGGTCACAGCCGCAAATGTAACCCCCGCTTGAAATTTCAACTTCCAAGCGGGGAGTTTTTATATCTGAAACGAAGTCTCCAAGGCAGCCAGATTGATTCCCAAATCACTCCCGATGACATTTTTGACTGCCCTTCACGACGTTCGGAAAAAGTTATGGGGTGCTCGCTCAAGCGCAAACCGGTCTTCACGGCCTTATACTTCAGCTCCACTAAAAAAGCATAGCCGTCGGAAGATATTGATTCCAAATCAATATCCCTCAACACGTTTTTTTTAAAACAGTTAAAGCCGGCAGTCATATCGGCTACACCGGCACCCAAGATAAGTCCGACATAAAGATTGGCAAAACGGCTTAATAACTTGCGGCGCAAACTCCAATTCTCAACTCCTCCGCCGTCAACATACCTTGACCCCACTATCCAAGGAGCCTCCTTGGATAGTTTTTCGAGCATTGGACTGATTTCCTTGGGATTATGGGAAAAGTCGGCGTCCATTGTAACTATATTTTCATAACGTTGGTCGCTTGCAACCGTTCTGAAACCATCCAGATAAGAACGCCCCAAACCGCGCCGGCCGGAACGCCGGATAAGAAAAAGGTTCTGAAATGAACTCTGCATAGAGAGCGCCTCTTCAACAGTGCCGTCCAAAGAACTATCGTCAATGACTAAAATAGAAATATCAGGATACAAACCGAAAATCTCACGGACCAATAGCCCGATATTTTCTTTTTCATTAAAAGTCGGAATCAAGACTATAGTTTTGACAAAATTGTCTGTCATTTATTGCTAGTTATTTTGCCTTAGTTTGCGAATCAAATATATGAAAGAGATAAGGTGTGAAACCGTAAACCACACCGTAACCATTATAACGGAGCCCCATGAACCGTAGTTTTTTATAAGCCATAAACCCAGCGGAATGCCGCCGGCCAAAATAAGCGAGTTGATGAGTATGGAAACTTTAACTTTGTTAGTCGCCCGCCACATCGGTCCCAATCCTACGCCAATACCAAACAAGGAACCGTAAACAACCAGCCCGAAAACATACTTTATGCTCGGCAGATAACTTTCGCCGTAAAGAACTTTAAATGCTATCGGCGAAACAACCGCCGCGCCGACGCTTAACACCGCCGAAAGCAACAGAGAATACAAAGAAATCTTTTTAAAATTTTGGTACAGTTGCGCTCTGTTTTCAACTTGAATTTTAGGAAACTCCACGTTCAAAAGAACGGAGATCGGACCAAGTAGGCTCAAGACCAGACTCATATAGCCAAAAGCTAGTTTAAAAAAAGAAACATCGGAAGCGCTGACATAAATACCTGTAAGAATAACCGGAAGAGCCATGTAAACGTTCCCCATATTTCTGTCAAAAGCAACCCAAAAAGTAAATCTGAAATACTTTTTTACATCCGCTTGCTTTGCTATTTTGACCAAACGGCGTAAGCCGGGAAAAATTGATTCACTTTTCGCCACGTTGCCAAACAGTATCCCGGACAACAAAAACATGACTACCGCTCCGGCCAGTTGGCCGCTGACCGCTCCCAACACCCCAAACCCGACCAAAACAAAAATTAACGATAAGATATATCTGACAGATTGATCGGATAAAATCAAAAGACCCAGCAACTTGACCCTGCCGGTAACTTGAAAAGCAGAGTAAGCAAGAGTAAATAAAGATGACGAAAAAATAGAGGCAACCACGACAATCGCGGCGTAAACTCCGATAAGCGAGTTGCCATATAATTTACCGGCAATACCCGGCAGAAAAACCGAAACCAAAATAACAATTGTTGCGGCAAAGAAGGTTATTTTAAGCATAAACCCTAAAATATTTTCCACCTCGGTCACGTCTTTTTGGGCATAAGCCCTGCCCAACATGCTGGATACCGCTTCCTGAATACCCATGCCCAATATTAAACTGGTCATGCTCGCCATTCCTATCGCCAAAGCGTAAACGCCAAAAAGCTCCGGCTGAAGCAGTCGGGCGATAACAATGCCGATTATGGCTTGAACAAGGGTTCCGCTAAAACTCCCCGCCTGCAAAGTCGCCACGCCGCGGACAAATCCATTTCGGTAAAAATATTTGATTTTTTGATTGAAAAAATTTATCACTCCTTGTTGAGGTTTAATCTTGTTACAAACAATAATATCAGAGCATAAATCATCGGCAGGAAGAAAACAAAAGGACTGCTCCAAAAATTGTGGCCGAAATAGTTCCAGATGGGAAGAAACACAAAAAAGGAGTCAATAAAAACCAGAGGCAGAAGCCATTTATATTTTAGTAAATAACCAACCGAAGCCAGAGCGAAAAGAGTCGTCATCGGCAGAAGATATTTTGAAAAAGAAAATGTCAGACTGCCGACTAAAAGAAAATTCAAAGTTATAGCCAAAATTATTTCCTTTCTTAGCTTCAAATTTTTGTTAAGCAGTAAAGCCAAAGCCCCCAAAACAACAACCAAAGGCGAAATCATTATTTTTCTGAAAGATAAAAACAAATTAGCGGCCACCCTCAAATAGCCTTTGATTCCAAAAACAAAACTTTCGGTCAACGGCGGCGGATTGCCGGTATTAAAATTGCCTTGATATGAATTTATCGCCGCGTTGTTTATCAGATGGCCGGTCTGATAATAACTTGCGCCGAGATAAGCGCCGCCAATCAAAAAAGCCAACAAAATAAACACCACCCCCCACTGAGAAGTTGAACTTCTCAGTGACTGTTTAAAAAACAAAGGAAGTAAAACTAAAGCGAAGGGCTTGACTACGCCTCCAACCGCCCAAGCCACGAGCGTCCAAAGTTTTTTATTTAAACTGCCGTAAATTATTAAAAGAATAAAAAATAAAAGCGCCGCTTCCTGAAATCCGCGGAACATTGTTACATAAGGATAAGGAATCAATAAAAATAAAATTAAAAAATATAATCCAGCCCGCCTGCTTTGATAGTAATCTCTACCGATGAAATACGCCAAAGGTATAGAGAGCAATGAAAAAATAATTGAAGCAATAATTATAGAAACGTGGGAGCGGGTCAGCCAAAAAATTGGCACGGCAAAAAATGACAATCCCTGAAAACCGTAAAACGATTTAAAGTCTAAATTGCCTCTCGCCAGAGACTCGGCAAAACCTTCATAGTGGAAGCCGTCGTCCATCATAACCGGAGTTGCCAAAAGGAAATAACCGAGCATGCCGGTCGTGACTAAAATCAGTAGTAAGTAATGATTCTTCAATTTAAAATAGGGTGTAAATAAGAGGACCGAATACCGAGGTTTCGGCAAAAATAATCAAAAAACCCAGAAAAACAAGAAAAATAATTACCGGCGCTATCCACCATTTTTTTCTAATCTTCAAATATAACCAAAGTTCTTTAAAAATTTCCATAAAAACTTACAAACATAAAATTAACAAACACGGCCTTTGTAGGCGCTCTGGACTGTGTGATTGCATGGTTTGCGAGCAGTATAATTTTTCACTGCGAGCAAAATCCACAGGCCAGAGCGAGCGCAGCGAATCGCTGGTGAGCAAGCGTCCGAAAAAGGCTGTGTTTGTTAATTTTCTGTCAATGTTTTTTTATAAAGTTAATCAGATAATTGCTGACGCCGTCTGCTATTATTTGTTGTCCGTATTTACTAGGATGTCCGTCAGTAATCAAATACGGAGGTTCGCCGGGGTTAAGTTTGGCCCACTCTTTGAAATACGGCAACAAGTCAACATGGTTTATTTGTTCTTTCTTTAAAAATGACAGCAAGCCGCGATGCAATTCGTCAGTATTTTCATCTTTGCCGAAAACCTGCCCGAATGGAGGCAAAACGGCGACCACTAAATCCACGCTGTTTTCGTTCGCCAATTTTTGAAAGTTTTTTATCAGTGACGTTGAGCGGTCTGTTTGAGCTTCAATCTCCGTTTGTCCTTCCCTCTGCCCAAATTCCTGATTTGGCTCTTTTTTATTTATATTTTTAAAATAAGCTAAAACACTGTTGCGCGATTTCATCCTAAGCATGAACCGCCACGCTGTTGAATGGTTACGGAAAAAAAGTTTAATCTTGTTTTTAATATCCCGCGATTTTGAAAACGACGCTTCCGGATTAACATTCTCTCTCATGTTATCAGAA
>JACOZX010000058.1 GCA_016181105.1 Candidatus Yanofskyibacteriota bacterium | reverse complement strand
TTCTTCAATCCCAAGATATCTAAAAAAACCCGGCTCCTTATCCTTTTTAAATCTTATCAAGATATCTAAATCGCTATCTGGCCGGTTATCGCCCCGAGCGCGCGAACCAAAAATAGCGGCATACTCAATGTCGTTTTCAACAAAAATAACTTTGATTTTTTCTATTGCACTTTCGTCCATAAAATAATTATAACATATTTTACCACCCCTTTTTCTTCAACGCTTCTTCCGCGGCTACTTGCTGGGCCTCCTGTTTGCTTAAGCCTTCGCCTTTAGCAACAAGTTCGTCGCCCAAAAAAACCCCGACATCAAAGTGGCGAGCATGGTCCGGTCCCCATTCTTTGAGAACTTCGTAAGTCGGCGTGATGCCAACTCTGTCCTGCGCCTCCTCCTGAAAGAGACTTTTTGGATCACGATATGTTTTCTGCTCAATTATTGACGACAGTTCTTCAATAATAAACCGGTTAATAAACTCCTCGGCTTTTTTGTAGCCTTGATCCAAATAAATCGCCCCGATTAGCGCTTCTATGGCGTTAGCCAAAATATACTGTCTCGCTCGGCCGACATCTTTGGCTTCACCGCGGGAAAGTAAGATATAGTCATTTAAGTTAAATTTATCACAAATTTTTGCCAATATCACCGCATTTACTATCGCCGCCCGCCAGTTAGTCAATTCGCCTTCCGGATTGGGATAGTTGGCGTAAAGATAATCCGTCACAACCAACTCCAAAACCGCGTCCCCCAAAAATTCCAGACGCTCGTTGTGGTCTAAATGCCACTTAGTGTTTTCGTTCAAATAAGAACGATGAGTCAAAGCCTGCAAAAGCAGGTCTTTGTTTTGAAATTCTACCCCAATTTTTTTTTCAAATTCAGAGAGATCAGCCATCTTTTAGACTTAGTCTGTCTAAACTAGTGAGTGTGCCTCTTTTGCAGTTGGCGGCGACACTCCGACGCAAAAAAGGGGCATACTCACTAGTTTATAACATTCTAGGAATTAGTATTTTTTTCTTCGGTTATTTCAACTTCTTTTTTCTTAGGCGCATCGCTTGCCACGTGATCGTCTTCAGACGATTTTACGTGGTCTTTGCCCGGCTCGCCTATTTCCCGATATATCGTACCCAAAACTCCGTTGACGAATTTACCGGAAGCATCGCCGCCAAAAGTTTTGGCAAGTTCAATTGATTCGTTAATGGCAACTTTGGGCGGGACCTCCTCGCGGTTACCGAAAAGCAACTCATAAATGCCTAAACGCAAAACATTGCGGTCAACAATGGCAATCTGATCCAACGGCCACTGCGGCGCCGCTTTCTCTATAATTTGATCCAATTCACCGATGTGCTCCAAAACCCCATTTATCAGATTAGAAATAAAGGTTGGGTCTTCAATTCCGGGACCAAATTCTTTAACATTACGGTCTATGATTTCCGTAAGCATTTCTTGATGCCTGCCACGAAAATCCCACTCATAGAGAGATTGCATTGCGATACTTCTTGAGAGATGTCTTGATGCCATAGAATATTGGCGAAGCTTTGGTTTTATTTTTTCTTGTGTTTCTCTTTCCTCTTCAATTCCTTTGCCAAAACGTTTATTTTTTCTTCACCTTTATAGAATCCGCAAGATGGACAGACTGCGTGAGGCAATTTTAACTTACGGCACTGATTACAGGCAACAAGCCCTAATTTTTTTAGAGCTAAATGGCTTCTCCTTCTTCCTTTTTGTCCACGCGTAGAATGCGCTCTTGGTACTCCCACGACGTCGAAGGTTCCGATTGATATCAGTAAAATTGCGGTAAAGAAGTCCCTTTCTTAATGCTTCCGTCTCATGTTGGCTGTGTTGGAGCAATTTTACGGTCAACGGCTATCGGCCGTCCTAAGCTTGTCGAAGGACGATGCCGATTAATAGCCGCTGAGATATCAATTGGAATCGATGTTAGTAAAACTCAAAATTAAAAACTTTCTTCAGATTAACACTTTTCAGAAAAATTTGCAACAACAAAAAAGCGGCCGAAGCCGCAACTTAGAAATACTCTAGTTCCCTCTTTCCCTGTTATCAGAATAGTTAAAAGAATATACCTGTCTACAGGATTTTTCAAACAAATATTTCTTAGAAAAATTTTTAACATTCTTTTCCGGTCCGGAAACGCTCATGGAATAACCCCTGGAATTTGTGTCTAGAAGTTTTATGGCAACATCAAATTTTCTTTCTATCGTCACAAAGTCCTCACCACCTAAAGGCAACCCTCCCAAGTCGTTAAAACCTAAAGCCAAGAAACTTTCTGTCTTGGGCCAACGGGTTTGCTTCTTGCCAGGACTCATAGTTAACGCCGATTCAATAATCATTCCCCTTTTAACCAATTCTGCGGCTAGATTGTCTGCGTTAGTCACATCGCCCACAACAATAAGATACTCGGCTTTCTTAACAGGCACTAAGTAAACAGCCGCACCAATTCTTCTTTCTAAATTGGTTTCGCCCGACAAATTGAGGCCCTGAATAACGTCAACACCGCCTCTTAACTTGATGCCCCGCAAAACAACACCTTCATGGTCGCGTTTACTGTGTCTGACGTGAATTCTGTAATAACTTGAAATATGATTAGCAATTTCACAGCTTTCCAACATCTTGACATCTTTCAATATTGAGGCCAGTTTTTTTTCCAACTCAACCAGTTTTTCTTCGCTAAATTCACTTTGTAAAATTTTAGCCGTAAGTTTTGTTTCCGAGTCACAGTCATTATAACCGTAAGCTCCCGGGTGGACGACATATAACAAATTAACCGGGCAGTCGTCTTTACCTTCACGAATTAAGTTAAGGACAAAGCCACCTTTCTCGTCAAGCCTCATAATCTCTAGGCCCTCACCGCCTTCATACATAAACTTAGGCAAAGGCAAGCATTTTAAAAAGTTGGCCACATCTTCGGATAACCGCATTATGCGTCCTATTTTTTGTGTCCTTATTCTTGCCGTTTTAAAAAGTTCCTGCATTACCTCATTTTTAACGCTATTGACGACAGCACTGAAATCGGCCACATCTTTTTGAGAAAATTTTCCTTCCTCATATTCTTCAATGAATCTTTTCAACCGGAGAAGTTTTAAACGAATTTTCTGACTTTTTGACAAAGTGCTCTCCTTTAAGTTAACTGTAAAAACCTTAAACCAATATAATCCATTTAAACAACTTTGTCAAGTCAGTGTTATGGTTCAATAGCTTGTGACCACCCAGAGGTGTAAGTTGCTATGTATATGGCATATACAAACAACCCAAATCTGCCTCGTGTCAGAATGCAGGC
>JACOZX010000055.1 GCA_016181105.1 Candidatus Yanofskyibacteriota bacterium | reverse complement strand
TTATTTTGCCAGTTTCCATCAATGTGGTCGGCCACTAACGGAACTACGTTAGTTTTGGGGTTAATTTTTGACCAGCCACACAAACAGCATCTATTTCTATATTTCTCTCTTAAATATCTTTTAACGTGTCTAGACACTATACCCAGGCTACCCTTTAAACCACTCTCCTCCCCCTTCTTCCATCTTTTTACATAGGAGTTAAATTTGTGAATAACGTGACACGCGTTAGAACAATATTTGTAACTTGGCCTCAATACTTTTTTTTCGCAACTTAGACAATATCTAACAATGCGTCGATTTCTGTTATTTACCATAGCAGAACAGGAATGAGAACAAAAAACCTTTGAATCGCTTGGTTTAACAGTAAAAACCTCGCCACAATCATTTCGCCTACATACTCTTTCTTCTTTTTTTCTAAAAAAATCAAAGTCTCCTCTTTTCCAAGCCTTTTTCACTAATATGCTCTGTCTTTTTTTATACTCTTCTGAACTGTAAAAGTTATAAGACATTGAGCCGGAGGTCGGATTTGAACCGACAACCTTCATCTTACAGGGATGTTGCTCTGCCATTGAGCTACTCCGGCGTTAAGTAAAGTATATCATTTTTTCAGTAAAGTAGCGTCAAGAATAACTTTTCTGGAGCCGCCTCCCAGAATCGAACTGGGGACATCCATCTTACGGGGATGGCGTTCTGCCACTGAACTAAGGCGGCTTAAGATAGTAGCCCTCTTACCATCTCCAGTTTTTCTTTCGTCTGCTGGTCTTCCGGATCAAGTTCTAAGGCCGTCTCCAGAGATTCTTTGGCGTCGGAAAAATTTTTAACGGAAAGATAGACCTCGGCCAGTTTTTTATAAAGTTCGGGATTTTTAGGATTTTTGGCAATTTCAATGATTAAAGCCTGTTCTTCTTTTTTAGCGCGCTCTGTCAAACTTTCTTTTCTCTGAATTGTCTTTACCTCGGCCCCTTCTTTAAACTCCTGCGCCAAAGAATGGCCGTTTCTTACATTCTCCGTTTTAATCTTCGCCAGCAATTTGTTGGTAAAACTATCCAACTTCAAAGAGATGACTCTTAATCGACGTAAAAACTTTTCCAACTCCTTCATTAGGTGATTTTTATAAGAACCCAAATCAACTCTTTTGAAATAACCGGCAACTTCCGGAAAAAAATCAGAAAAGAAAGCAAGCGGCGTTAAGTCTATAGATGATGCCGATACCGGATCCGTAATTTTTTTTAGGTAAGGAACCTTGCGCCAAACAATAAACAGAACTCCAAACAAAGAACCAAGGATTATAAATAGAGGAATCAAGAGGTACATGGTTTATATTTCAAACCTGGCGATTTTCCCGATTTTAATATTTTCGCCGAGTCTGGCTATGGACTGATTCACAAGATCGGCAATAGTCATTGAGGGATCTTTTATGAAAGACTGCGAGAGCAACTCTTCCGAATCTTTGGGATCCATAGAAGCAACCTGCATTGCCAATTCGTGAGCCAGCTTTTTAAATTCTTCGTTTTTAGCGACAAAATCTGTCTCTGAACCAAGCTCAACCATGGCGCCTATTTTTCTGTTGCCGTGTATATAGCACTCTACTATCCCCTCCTTAATTTCCCTGGATGATTTCTTGCCGGCAATCTGAACCCCGCGCTCTTTCAAAATTTGCAAAGCCCGAGACTCATCTCCGGCCGCTTCAGCCAAAGCTTTTGATATCTCGCCGACGGAGAGACTGGTGGCTTCTCTAATTTTCTTTACTTTTTCTATATCAGACACGGTAGTTTAAATTACAGGAGAGAATCTTTGATGGCTTTAATAATCAACTCCAGGGACTTGCGCGCGTTGTCATTGGCTGGAATCGGAAAATCAATTTGACTGGGATCGCTTTCCGTATTAATCAAACCGGCAATTTTGACTTTCATCTTTTTGGCTTCTCTGATTGGCAGATCGCTTTCTTTGACGGAAGAAACAAACAAAATATCCGGCACGCGGTTTAATTTTCTTAAACCGTCAAATTTTTCTTTTAACTTTGCCATTTCCTTTTCTTTCATCAGTCTTTCTTTTTTTGTGTACTTTTCAAACGCACCGGAAGCAAAATCGGCTTCCAAAGACTCAAGATAATGAAGGCGGGAAATTACGGTTTTAAAGTTCGTCAAAGTTCCGCCTAGCCACCGGTTAATCGCGTAAGGCATGCCCAGACTTTCGGCTAAATCTCTAACCAAGTCGGATGACTGTTTGGAAATGCCGACAAACAAAACAAGCTTCTTTTCTTCCAAAGCCTTGCGCAAAAAATCAACCGCAGACGCCAGTCCTTGTTTTGTTTTTATCAAATCTATAATATAGATGCCGTCTCTCATCAGATAAACGTGAGGCTTCATCTTGGGATTAAAGATGGATTTTTTACGGCCAAGGTGCATTCCGGCTCTTATCATTTCCTCATAACTTGGCAGTCGTGTTTCGTTTTTTAGCATAAAACAAAGTATATCAAAATTGACCTTTTGAATCAAGGGTGTTAGGATGAACGGAATCAATCTGACAATGAAACCGGCTATCCACCCAACCTATTATAATAATGCAAAAGTCCATTGCGCTTGTGGACAAACTTGGATTACCGGCTCAACATTGCCGGACATTGAAATTGAAATCTGCTCGAACTGCCACCCCTTTTACTCCGGCAAAGAAAAAGTTTTAGATACCAGAGGGCGGGTGGATAAATTCAAAAAGAGGCTGGAAAAGTCTCAAAGAAAAACACTCAAAAAATAGATGTCAAAAAAAGAACTTTTAAAAGAGCTTCGAGAAGTTGAAGTCCAGCTATCCAACCCGGACATAGTTGTTGATTATAAAAAAGTTGCCGAACTTGGAAAAAGATATGCCGAGATAAAAAGATCTTTAGAGCAGGGGGAAGGTCAAAGCGGCATTGATGAGATTATTATGGAGATCAGAGCCGGCGCCGGAGGCGACGAGGCCAGTCTTTTCGCCGCAAATCTTTTCTCTATGTACAAAAAGTTCGCGGCTCTCAAAAATTCCACAGTACGCATCGTTGATTATAGTCAAAGTCCGCTTGGCGGCTACAAGCAGGTTGTCTTTGAAATTTACGGAAAAAACATTTATAATCTTCTGCGGTATGAGAGCGGAGTTCATCGCGTGCAAAGAGTGCCTGAAACAGAAAAAAGCGGCAGAGTCCACACTTCTACCGCCACGGTCGCCGTACTCCCCAAAGTAAAAGAAAGCGAGGTTCAAATTAAATCGGAGGACCTGGAAATAACCTTTACCAGAGCCGGCGGACCGGGGGGTCAGAACGTAAACAAGGTTGAAACCGCCGTAAGAATTTTACATAAACCCACAGGTTTGATAGTATTTTCCCGTGAAGAAAGGTCTCAAGGCAGGAACAGAGAAAAGGCCATGGAAGTTTTGAGAGCCAAGTTGGCAGCCGCTCACAAAGAAGAACAGGAAAAAAAGATTGGTGGAGAAAGAAGATCGCAGATAGGTTCGGCGGACCGCTCTGAAAAGATAAGAACTTATAACTTCCCACAAGATAGAATCACCGACCATCGTATTAAAAAAAGTTGGAGTAACATTGGCGACATCTTGAACGGGAACTTGGACCAAGTTGTCCAAGCCCTGACAGACGCCTCTAAAAATCAATGACAGAAGAACAAGTCTCGCTGCCCACTGGTCCTGTTTTTGAAGCAGGTCCGGGCTGGGGCAAAAAAGTCAGCAGTTGGTTTAAAAGAAATTTTGGGAAAAGAATTTTGCCTTTTGTTGCCGTAGTAGTGCTGCTTATCGGGATTGCTTCGGTTTTCAGCCGACCCTCAAAAACAGTAAATACCGGAAACAAACCGTTGACTACTAACTCTTTGGAAGTCTCTGTAGAAAAAGGCGACGGTATCATCGCCCTCTCGCGCAAAGCTTTAAATAAATATCTTGAAGAGTTTCCGGAAATTAAACTCAAACCGGAACAAAAACTTTACGTAGACAACTTTTTCAAAAGCAAAATGGATGGGAAACTTTTTGTTCCCGGAGAAAAAGCGGAATTTACAAAAGCAGATCTAGAACAGGCAGTTAGAGAGGCTTTGGCTCTTTCAGAAAGCAAACTGGAAAAATTCAGACAGTATCTTAAATAAAAACAAACCCGCCAATGGCGGGTTTGTTTTTATGGATTCTGTTTTTCTCCAGACTCTCCTTCATCTGCAACAGTTACCTCACCTTCTTCAGCTTCTTTTTCTTTCTTGATTACCTCAACTTCAGCCACGCCGGCTTCCGGCACAGCCAGTTGCTTGTCCAATTCTTCTTGAGATATGGGCTCTTGAACCAAGGCAATAATTTCTTCCGGCTTTTCTTTCACCTCAACACCCTTTGGCAGTTTAAGGTCTTTAATTAAAATTTGATTGGCAAAACTTTTGAGCGCGGAAATATCAACTTGTATCTCGTGGGGCAGGTCTTGGGGCAAAGCCTCAACCTTAACTTCGTTTACGTTTTTAACCAAAATACCGGCAAGGTCTTTGACCGCCGCAGATTCCCCGATAAAAACTAGCTGGACATCCGCAGTGATTTTTTCGTCTAAATTAACTTTGTAAAAATCGGCATGAATGAATCTATCGGAAATTGGGTTTCTGGCAACATCATGAATAATCACCGGCAAGTCCTTATTATCCAAATTCATATAGACAAGCGAGGACTCCCCGGCTTCTGAATAGGCTCTTTCAAAATCTTTAAGATTTACTTGGACCGAGGTTGATTTAAAGTTGTGGCCATATACTACAGCCGGCAAAAAACCCCGGCTCATAACACTAGCCATAGATTTCCCGACAACACTCCTTTTTTCCGCTTTTATTTCAACTTTCTGCATGAAGTATGATTTTACCTGAAGACTAAATTTTGTCAACCGACCCAAAGAGCTTCAGTTTCTTCTTCACCAACTCTTTCATTGCGTCTTGCGACGGTGCGAGGAATTTATAGGGCGTAGTCTGACTAGGCTCTTTATCAAGTTCCGAGTGCAAAGCATTATGATAAGCAACCCTCAATTCGGTATTAATGTGGACATTAGAAATGCCGGCCGCAATGGCGTCGGCAACATCCTTGTCAGACAAACCGGAAGCGCCATGCAAAACTAAAACTGTCTCCGGGACAACGGAAACAATTTTTTTCAAATGCTCAATGTCAAGTTTCTCCTCCTGCTCGGTAACAACTCCATGGATATTGCCAAAGACTACCGCCAGCCTATCCGCCCCCGTACGGCTGACAAAATCAGCCGCTTGCTCAGGCTGAGTGTAGTCAGCCGGACTAATTTCTACAGCTTCCTGAACTTGCGACTCCCCCTTTAAATAACCCAACTCCCCCTCCACCAACAGTTCCGTATTTTTTTCTCTAGCATAACCAACGACCTGCGAGGTCATTAGGATATTTTCATCAAAATTTAATCTTGATGAGTCGATTAGAACAGTGTCGTAGCCGGCATCAATCGCTTTCTTGGCTGACTCAAAACTTTTGTGGTGATCGGCGTTAAGCCAAACGGCACAGCCTTCTTTTTGATAAGAAGAAACTAAGGCCACGGCCTGATCGTAGCCAACAAAATCAGCTTCTCCCTCCGAAGTCGCCACCATAACCGGGGCTTTCATTTCTGACGCCCCCCCCACAATAGCTTTCAGCTGATCCGCAGTAGAAAAATTAAAATGCCCAATCGCCCATTTTTCTTCTTTAGCTTTTTTAAAATAATATCTTAGTGTCTGCATTAAAAATTAGGTTAATTAGAATAATTAGAATAATTAGAAATTTATGAACCCTTCAACTATATTTTCTTCTACCAATTCGTTTATTTTGTCGCGTCCTAAGTATTCCATAAATATTTTATTCCACAGAGCCTCTTGTTGGTGATACAAATACTTGACCTCGCCCTTCTTAACCAGAGACATAACCAAATCAACCAAGTCAAAACTGACAAGCTCGCCGCCAAAAAAGTCCCCCACAAAATCAAGGCCTTGCCAATAACCAAAAGCGTGGCCTTCGGCGCCAGGCAAAGAACTTAGTTTTGCCAAATCGCCTTCGGCTTTATACCAGTGTTCGGCTTCGGGATTTATATGCGGTTCAAAAAGCCTCGGATCGTTTTTGTCATCTTTGGCCAAGTAACGCTGAACTATTCTAAAGCCATTTTTTGGCACCGGTCCCTCTAGCACATCACCCCGCAGTAAAGATTTAAGTTTGGTACTGAAGTCGGCTTCAACGGAAAACTTTTTTAAAAGTTTTGAGTAAAAAGGCACTTCGTTAAGATAGTGCAGTATTAAAGTGAACAATCTCAAAGTTTCTCCTTCGGTGTCAATTTTAAGCGGTACAACAAAAATTATGCCCAACTCTTTGAGGTGGCTGACGTTGTGATATTTTTTTTCCAAAAACTTTTCCGCCACATCCAGCCACTGTGTTTCCAAAACTTTCAACTCCACTTCTCTTTCTTCAAAGTCTTCGGCTGTCAAGCCGTCATAAGCTTTGTCAAAAAAGTTATGCATCCAGTCGGCGTCTTGCGCAAAACGCAGAGCGCTAAAAACAGAAGAAAAACCCTCTTTATCAACCAGCTCCCCGACTGTTTTACGGCCAAAATGATTTAATAGGTTTTGAGGCGGAAAATTCTCAAGAAGCTCCACCGCTTTATCTTTTTTTATAAAGAATCCTTTTTGGGGTTTGTTTATAACAAGAGCGGTTTCGCAAAGCTTGCCGCAGACGTTAAACATTTTTGAAAGATTGGGTTTATCTAAAAAGTTATACAAATGCTCATCCAAATGCTTCAGCCTCATTACCAAAGATTGATAAACCTTTTCTGCTTTCTGGTTCGTTAAAGAACAGCCAAGTTCTTCCAAAGTCCTTTTTACCAAAATTTCATTTTCCTCAACAATTTTATCAAAAACATCTTTCTTGCCGGTTGAGCTTGAAAGCTTTTTTTCCAAACTTAAAATAACTTCGGGCTTGGTACGCAAAATCAAAGCTAATTTTTCGTGAGAGTTCATTTTCTTAAGCGACTTCAAAAGCAATATATTCAAAATATATCTAGACTTTCAAAGTTTTAACCTCAACTAACGGCCACGGCCCCCAATCGCCTTCTTTTAATATACCGGCGCGTGAGCCAAATTTAGTAACAACTGACGAAGCGTTAGCCGTAGCAAACTGGATAGCTTTAACTATACTTGCCACGTGATCGCTTTGCGATTTTACGTGGTCGCTCTTTATAAACTCTGAAACAAAACCCGAGCACCAGGCATCTCCCGCTCCTGTTCTTTCAACAACAGGCGAATCAGGCGTACCGGCTCTGTAAATATTCTTTTTGTCGGAAACAATAACTCCTTTTGGGCCTCTCGTCATCACAACAGTTCCGGAAAAAATTTGGTTAAGTTTTTTGAATATTTCTTCCTCCTGCTCAAAAGGCAAAGACAAAAGTCCGGCCGCCTCTTCCTGATTCATAACGACAATGTCCAAATCCTTAATTAAGGAAGTCAGCTTTTCTAAACCATAAGCAAGTTCTTTACTTCCCGGATTAATAGCCATTTTTATTTTGTTTTTAAAACCGTGTTCAACAATGGCTTTTAGCAGATCGTAATTACCCCCCAACGAATTTAGAAAAAGCCATTTTGATTTAATTTTATTGAAAGGCACTTTTGCCAGATCAAAATGCTGACCTTCCCCCTTGTAACTTAAGATCGTCCTCTCCGCCGAGGGGTGAACTAAAATAACAGAGTAAGCAGTAAAGTCATCGTCGTGTTTTTGAAAATATTTGGTCTCTACTTTTTCCTTCTTAAGCTCTGCCAAAATTTCCTGGCCGTTAAAATCTTGTCCCACCACACTAATACAGGCTGTTTTTAAGCCTTGTCTGGCAAAAGTGACCGAAGCGTTGGCGGCGCCGCCGCCAGTAGCAAAAACCACCTCTTTTATCTCAATTTTTGAACCAAGAGGAAAACATTGCTCTGCGCCAGATGGCGAATCTTCATGTTTCCGCAACTCAAAACCCTCCGCTTTTAACAAAACATCACGAGTAGCGGAACCAATTGTAATGATGTCAAACATGGAAAGTGAATTATGAATTATGAATTAAGGTTTTTGATTTCTTATCTCTCATAATTCATGATTCTTGCTTCATGATTCAATCGACCGATTTAATTTCTCCACTGCCTTCCCCACATCTCCGCTATTCCAAATGTAACTGCCAACCACTAAGGTGTTGGCTCCGGCTTGAACCGCCTTTGACGCTCTTTCGGGATTTATTCCGCCATCAACAATAATTGGCTTATCAGGATAAAAATAGTAAAAATCTGAAACCTTGTCCAAAACTGACTCAATGAATTGTCCGCCATAAAAACCGGGTTCAACTGTCATAAAATGAACAAAGTCAATCTGGTCTATGAAATTTGCCAAGGCCGATATCGGTGTTTCCGGATTTAGAGCTATGCCTATTTTCCTATCTGCCTCTTTGGCTTTTTCAATAATTTCTTGAGCTTTTTGAGTCGCCTCTATATGAAAAGTGATGGAGTCAACCGGGGTTTCCAGCCAGCGGATAATGTGGTTTTCAGGTTTTGAAACCATAAGATGGACGTCTATCTTCAAATTGGTCTCAATGCTCTCAACTTCCTCAAAACCGCTGATGGTCATGTTGGACACAAAAATACCGTCAGCAATGTCAAGGTGAACCCGTTCAGATATGTTTTCAACCGCTAAAATCTTGTTTAAAAATTCTTCTTTTGTTTTTACCAGAATTGAAGGAGTAATTTCTACCATGCTATTTAATCAAGTTTGGCGGGACCCTGCCTTCCAAAGCTTCTATAATATTTTCGGCGGCCAAACGCGACATAGCTTGTCTCGTTTCTTCAGTAGCCGAAGCAATATGCGGAGTTAAAATTATATTCTCCAGTTCTTTCAACTCGGGTGTAATTTCCGGCTCGTTCTCAAACACATCAACCGCCGCTCCTTTGATTGTGCTGTTTTTTAAAGCGTTTGCAAGCGCCACCTCGTCCACAATCGGCCCGCGGGAAGTGTTAATCAGATAAGCTGTCGGCTTCATCAGTTTAAATCTGGCTTCGTTGAACAAATGTTTGGTTGAATCCAAAAGAGGAACATGAATTGAGACAAAATCGCAGAGCGGAAGCAGTTCCTCAATATTAGCCACATATTGCGCGCCAAACTCTTTTTCAAAATCCTCGTTGCGATTTGGGTCATAGTATAAAACTTTCATATCAAAACCTCTCACCGCATGGTAAGCCACC
>JACOZX010000054.1 GCA_016181105.1 Candidatus Yanofskyibacteriota bacterium | reverse complement strand
ATCCTTAAGGATGCCGGTTTTAGCAAGAATAACGGCAATAAAAACGCTAGAGATTACAAGCGCCAAATCTCTCACCAAATTATTGTTCATGTGTTTGTCTATGCCTCTTATTTTATCAGAGAATAGAAAAACACCAAATTTTATAGCTAATCCGCTTAACTTATGCTATGATTATAATCATGAACAATCTGACAAAAATAAAAAAACTAAAGATTTTTTTCGTCGCCGCTGAAGCCGCTCCGTTTATCAAAATCGGCGGATTGGGAGAAGTTATGCGTTCTTTGCCCAGAGCAATGAAAGAGTTGGGCCATGACGCCCGGCTGTTTATCCCCAAATACGCAAAAATTGAGGCGGATAAGTTCCCCATGGAATTGGAGATCGGGGAATTGGATATTGCGCCTAACGAAAAAGACCCACACGGACTGCTGGTGTCAAATGTTTTGAAACATCTGGACAAAGAGTCCGGCATCACCGCTTACTTCTTGGAAAATATGGAATACTACGAAAAAAGAGCCAACACTTACAGTTACGGCGACGACACGATCCGCTGGGTCTTGCTTTCAAAAGGAGCATTGGAATTCATCAGAAGATCGGACTGGAAACCGGATGTTATCATCGCCAGCGACTGGCAAACCGGGTTCATCCCTAACTTAATTAAAACGGAGTTTAAGGACGACTCGATTCTCTCCCGGATTGCAACCATATTTGTGATCCATAATTTAAAATTCCAAGGCATGTTTGATCCGCATTTTGTGCCGGAACTGGAAGCAGACTCTGGACAAGGACCGATACCGGATTTTAACGACCCGCATATTTTGAAACTTAACGGCGCGCGCCGTGGCATCTTGTACGCCGATATTATAAATACCGTCTCGCCGACTTATGCCAAAGAAATCCTCACGCCGGAGTTCGGAGAAAAACTGGAAGAAATTTTAAGAGAAAAACGCGACGCGCTTTACGGGACTTTAAACGGCATAGATAATGAAAAGTTTAACCCTGAAACGGATGCTGATATTCCGGCGCACTACAGCCGGAGCGCGCCGGCCGGACGTTACCACAACAAAATTGCCTTGCAGAAAAGTTTTGGACTGCCGGAAGACGACAAAATTTTTGTCATGGGTTTTGTCAACAGACTTACCGAACAAAAAGGCGTTGACTTGCTCAAAGAGATAGCGCCTTCCCTTTTTGACAACCTGGATTTCCAACTGGTTATAGTGGGAACTGGCGATACCAAGTATCGGACCGCTTTCAAAGAATTGCAAGAAAAATATCCCGCGCGTGTCGCCGACGCGGTCTTGATACCTTCGCGCTTTGAGCCATCCGGTTTGGTGCAGATGGAGGCAATGCGTTACGGCGCCATCCCGATCGTCAGAAAAACCGGCGGACTGGCGGATACGGTCACCGATTATTACCCCGGCATTGACCATGGCACCGGGTTTGTTTTTGAAAAGTATGAACCTTACGCCTTTCTTATAGCTATCGTGCGCGCCTGGCAGGCATATAGAAATAAAAAGGAATGGACCGGTCTTGTAAAAAGAGCAATGTCCCAGGATTTCTCCTGGAAAAAATCAGCCAAAGATTACGTTAAATTATGCTACTCGGCAATCAACAAACGTCAAAGTGATGCTCCCGGCGAATGATATCTTAAGAACTTTTCAACTTTGGTTTGTCTTTCTTTGCGTTGCCGAATAATTTCTTTAACTCTGTTCAACAACGAATTAGAGTCGCGCATCTGTTCTTCAGCCTGAAGCCAGTCAAATTGTCCTCTTACATAACGGCGGCTGTCAGTAAACTCATTCTCCCGTGCCAAATTTTCCATACCTATTTCTGAACCGTAATAAATTACAGGCGCGCCGGGCAGACTGAATAACAAGCTCAATATAAAAACAATCAAATCAGGATTGTTTTTAAAAATCGAAGCTAAGCGCATAGCAACGCCCCGCCCGCCTTTGAACGAAAATTCTCCCTTCGGGTCAAGCCAAGAAATAATTTCTTCTTGCATTGATTCTTCCAACAAGGCAAAAGTGATTTCGTCGTGATTATTTACAAAAGTAGCCCACTGGCAGTTGTCCGGAATATCCGGTGAGTTCTTAATAAAACTTTCCAGAAGTTTTAAGTTGTTTCTTTTTACGGCTAAATAAATGTTCGGCATTAATGGAAAGTTAAAAACCATGTGGCACTCATTGCCCTTGCCGAAATAAGTTGCAATCTGCTCCAGTTTTCCGTTGGCTTCGGCAAGCATAATTACGCCGGGATAGCGGACATCCAGGTGTCTTCTCATATCTTTTAAAATATTATGAACCTCCGGCTGATGCAGAGAAGAAGTGCCCTCTCTTTTAATAAGATGCGCCACGGCATCAAGACGGAAACCGTCAACACCAAGTCCGGCCCAAAAATTTATAATTTTTATAATCTCTCCAAAAACATCCGGGTTATCCCAATTCAAATCCGCCTGCTCCGCGAAAAATGAAGCATAATAATAGTCGTCCGTCTTGGAATTATATATCCAATTGCCGGGCGTCAGGTGAAAAAATGGGTTATAAGAACCGCTAAGTTCCTTTCCGGTCTTGCTCCAGATAAAGTAATCTCTTTTAGGGTTATCAACGGAATGCCTTGCTTCCTTAAACCAAGGATGCTCTGTTGAAAAGTGATTCAAGACTAAGTCAATTATAACTCTTATTCCTCTGGCATGCGCCGCTTTTATAAAAACCTCAAAATCATCAAGACTTCCGAGGCCGTTTCTTACATTATAATAATTGGAAACATCATATCCGTCATCCACCATCGGCGACGGAAAATGCGGCAAAAGCCAGATGCAGTTAATGCCTAAATCCGACAGATAATTTAATTTTTCAGCCAACCCCCTAAAATTATCCGCAAATTTGTCCACATAAACTTCGTAGATTATGGCATCTTTCCACCAGTAGTTTTTGTTTTTATTCATGTAGGACGCGTCTATTCTAACAAAAATTAAGCCAAAACCAAAAGACCTTCTTTTTCAAGTCAAGAATATTCTTTCTTTAGTGGTGCGGTTGGTATTTGACTATCCTAATTTTTCTATATCCTTATCCAGATATTTCTCTACCTTATCCAGAGTATCCCCAATATTTTTAGTTATAACTTTAACCTCGAGCTCTTTTTCCTCGGACGACCTATCACTTTTTATCATGCCGGCCATCCTGTCCACCTCTTTTTTAACTGCGTCAAAAGCATTCTTTAGGTCCCTGCTAATAATCACCGACTCTCTGTGCACTTTGGTTAAATGCAATAATGTTTTTCTATAGAACCATAAAGTCGCCAAAATAACCGCGGCCACCAGAACGATAAGCAGTTCTCTTAAAGTAACATCCAGACCAAACAATGAGATTACGGGCTTTTCTGCAAAAGATACCCTTACCGGCTCCGTTGACAAACTTAGAGCGCCCCTTTTATCTTTTGCCTTAACGCTTACAAAATAATCGCCTCTTCGCAACTCTCTATCAAGACGAAATTCCCATTCGCCTTGAATATTGCTTTTTGCCTCATCTTGCAGAACTAAAAACTTGTTTTTATCCCCGATCGTAACAACAACATTTGCGCTTGGTACTGCTAAACCTTTAATCGCCAATGACTCTTCTGAACCTATTACCACCTTTTTGCTTATTGAAGTGATTTCTGGCGTTTCAATGGGCAAAATCTCAATTTTTACATTATCTTCAATACTATTGCCCGCTTTATCAAAAACCCTCACTTTAATCAAATACTCCCCGGGTTGGCGAGATAAAAGTGTATATTCATAAGCATTAATAGTAACCGGCTCTTCTGAATTAACGATAATCTCATCGTGACTTATACCGGAAAGAGAATCGGCGGTGTTAAATGAAAGTTTGGGCGCCGGATTATCGCTGGTTAAACCGGTTTTTACATCAATTTTGAAAGGAATGGGGGGTTGAGTATCAATCGCAATTCTATAGTGAGCGGTTGGTCCCCAGCCGTTATTATTTTTAAATCTGATATGAAAATAATAGACGCCGTCTTTATCAATTGCGGAAAATGTTTTGTTCTCAAACAGACCCTCAACAACTGGCGGAACTATAAAATTAGGATTTGTGTTCAAGGCCGTATTTAGGCCTGAAATATCGGGGGGAAGATCCCAAGATGGAGTAAATTGAGAAACAAAATTATACCAACTGCCGGAATCGGGATATAATGATATCTTAACAACTGGCAATGCCGGCAGGCCGGAAACAACCGTCGGTTGTCTGGTAATTTGAGTTGGCGGTGGTATCGGAGCTGGTATTGGCGCCGGGACAACGGTAGTGGATAAAATTGTAAAACTTGCTCCGTTTGCCTTAGACAATACGTTTGTCCCGCTACCGTCAGCTACGGTTATCGCGGCATCACTAAACAAAAATTCACCGATTCCCGCCCCCTTGCTGATAAAATTTATTCTTAAAACCTGCAAAGACGCTCCGGAGACGCCATTAAGCGCGCCACCGATAAATTCAATCGTTCCGTCCGTGTTGGAAAACTCCGGCTCCTGAAGCCAAAAATTAAATATGGAGCCATCTTTGGAAATACTCTTTACTTCCAAAATATCCTGCGAGAATTTTATTTTTGCCTGGGCGGCATTTATTGATTCGTCAGATGCGTCTATTTTTATATTGACGCTGAACTCCTGTTTTAAATTAAATTGCCCCGTTGATGATGTAGCATTAAAGTCAGCCGCCTGAACAAAACTGACGGATAAAAGCGCAAAGAATGTTGAAACAATCAGAATTTTTCTTAACATAGATTTATTAAATTATACCACATTATCTATTTCCAAGCTGAAAATTAGTTAGGAAAACGCTGAAATCGGATACGTCCACCTCGCCGTCGCCATTCAGGTCGCTTTTTGCTTTAACAACTTCGTCTTTGGCCGACCAATTATTTAAAAATATGCTCCAATCCTGAATATCAATCTTGTTATCGTCGTTGAAATCAATGAGAGCGAAAGAAAAAGATGACACTCTTAGTATTTTTGACTCTGACATTTCGCTTACCTTTTCGTTTTCCGAACCAACCTGTCTGATTTGAACTTTATAGTCCCCTAGCGCCGCCTGTTTGGTATCAATCAAAATTCTATATAAACCGCTGCCTTCCGCCTTAACTTCCCCTGTGATTTTTCCGTCAAAGAGTGATTCTACTTTATTACCGGGCGCCGCGTACCCGGATATAAGCAGGAGTTCTCCTCTGCTAACCACCGGTTTGCTTAAGCTTATCGTCGGAGCAAAAAAAATATTTTCTTGGTTAATAACTCTATTAAATTTAGTATCGTAAGTAAAAACTTTGGACCGGCCTTCTTTTCCACCCTTGTCTTTTATGCGAAGGATATAGACCCGCCTTTCTTCAACGGGACTTATTATTTCTTTATGGAAACTGCCGTCGTTTTCGGTCTTAAACTCTCCGTCTATAAGAGCTTGTTGAAGCACGCCCCACTCTTCTCTGGCCAGATAAACTCCCAGTGTCGCCCCAGGGTAGGCCTTGCCGGAAAAAATAATTTTTGTCGGTGTATTGCCTCCACCCTCGTGCGCCGTTTCAACGGTCGCCGGCTCTCCGGGTATTGTATAAGTTACTATCCCTGAAATTTGGCTTATCCGCACCACTTTACTGTTGGTCCCCGTGATAGAAACTCCGACCCCAAGATCAGTTGTCGCTGTTTTTAAAATACTTAAACCGGTGTGGGATTGCGCAACTTCAGCGTAATTCCCCCGCGGCCGCATTATCAGTTCCAAAATTAGAGCAAACCCTGTCAATACATTTTCTGGTTTGGAATTTGTTGGGAGGCGCTGAACCTACTCTTTTTTGGCAAACCGTTATATCAACCTGGGAAATTGTCGCGCCATCAGGAATAGATGATAAATTAATATCAAATGTTTGGTTCGCCCCATTTACGCTTGCCTCGATAAAAGAAGTGTCGCCGTCGCTGTCGGTACACGAAGAACCGCTTGATTCGTCCACTTCAAGATAACAGTCGGTTGCATTACAGGCCGTGCCGCCTGTATTCGTCCAGCTTGCGCTGTCATTGCCACCATCGGCGACAGGACGCAAAGTGGAAGTTGTGTCAGCATTAACCGCCTGCAATCCAAACAAAAGAAGCAAGACAACAATTCCTCCCAAAAAGAATTGGGTTTTAACCTCAATTAGATTCATATTTTTTCGCTTTCTCAACTATTTCACTCATCGGGTGCTGGGTTTTGACATAATAGTCATTCGCTCCCAAGGCCATAGCTTTTTTAATATCTTCGTCTCCTCCTAAGTTTGAGAGAACAATAATGGGCAAGCTCTTTAGTTCTGGGTTGCCCTTGACTTCTTTCAACACCTCAAAACCGTCTTTCTTGGGCATGAGCAGGTCCAGCAGAACCAAATCAAACTTGGACTTGTTTATAGCCACCACTGCTTCCTCGCCATTTTTCGCAAGTGTAACCTCCCAGCCCTCGGCCTCAAACCTGTCTTTTAAGACATTTAGTAAAATGTCTTCGTCTTCTGCGATTAATATTTTTTTCATAAATTTTTGCAACTAACTTAATAAAATTAAATAAGTTTGGTTATTTAATTTTACTTTCGTTAGTTACCGTTAGGGGTATGGTAAACCAAAATACAGTATCTTTGCCTTCGACCGATTCAAGACCAATCTTGCCATTAATATCTTCAATCTCTTTTTTTGCAATATATAAACCCATGCCCGTTCCGTCTGCTTTAATTTTCTTTGCACTTTCTCCTCTATAAAATCTCTCAAAAAGATGGGGCTTCTCTTCTTTGGGGATAGTCGGACCTTTGTTAAAAATCGATATTTTTATAGAGTCCTCGGTTTTTTCTAAGTTAATTGTAACCGCTGTATTTTCTGGGGAATATTCAATGCCATTTGATACCAGATTCTGTAAAACGTTATATAACGCTTTTTTATTAATTTCTATAATGAGTGGCTGGGTTATTTTATTGTTTAATATAACTTTATGTTTCTTTGAAACCGCATATGTTTCTATCTCTTTGATAAATTCTTCTATAAACGCAGGGATTTCAATTTTGTGTTTTTCTGTCACTGCCGCACTTCTAATCTGTAATCTAGAGAAGTCCAATAAATCTTCTACCAATCTAATAAGTCGTTTTGTCATACTGGAGAGGTCTAGTAGGTAAGTTTTTTGTTTTGGATTAAAATTTTTAGAATTAAACTGAAGGGCTTCTACTAACCAGCTCAAGGCCGAAACAGGCGTCCGTAGTTGATGAGAAGCTATAGAAATAAACTCGCTTTTGGAACGATCGATTTCTTTTTCTTTGGTGATATCACGTAAAATAACCACACAGCCGACAACCTCGCCTTGGACATTTTTTATCGGCCCCACGGAATCTGCCACTGGTATCTTGCGGCCGTCCCTAATAATCAATAAGACATGACCTGTCATTTTTTTCTCTTGCCCAGTGATAATGGTTTCACTAATAAAGTCATTAATCGGTTTCTCATCACTTTCTCGGACAAATTTAAATACTTGGCTATAATGATGACCAATAACTTCCTTGGCTGAATAACCTGTCAACTTTTCAGCCGCACCGTTAAAAAGCACAATCTGTCCATTTTTTTCACAAGCCATAGCCGCATCGCCAATTGAAGCCAAGATCGCTTCCTCTTTTGTTTGCAGCACTGCCAATTGTCGCTCAATTTTTCTGCGGTCGGTGATGTCTTCGATGGCCACTAGGATTAACTCTTCTTCTTCTTCTTCTTCTTCTTCTGTTTTTGCTGTTATTAGTGTTGTTATCTTTTTTGGAATGCGCAGCTGAACGGCATTCAGATTCATAATTCGGTATCCGATAGTTTCAAACTCATGTTCAATTTCGTAGTTTGTTACAACCGTTTTTTGGGGCAAGACTTCTTTCAACAGATGGATTAATTTGGGAATGTTCCATTGCCCATTGCCCAAATTGGGAAGTAATTGGCCAATTGTTTCTTTTTCAGTAACCTTAAAAGTGGTATAGAAAGAACTGTTGACAGAAACGACTTGCAAGTTTTTATTAATCACCAAAAACGACTCTCTTAATGTAGCAATAATACTGTTGGCATAGTTCAAGGCTACTCTAACTTCTTTTTCCTTGGCCAAAGCTTTGCGCTTGAGGATTATTTTATCGGATGGGGAAATAACAATTTTTTTATTCATAACAAAAACTACCAACGCAAAAGTTGGTAGAATAATTTAATTCTATTGGACGGGTCTTTACGAGAGAGAGAGAGAGAGAGAGAGAGAGAGAGCTGTTGCTCGCGACACTGGAGCCATGATAAAGCAGACTGTATGAGTTCTACAAGTTAAGTTCTGATGATAATTGAACATACATCTATTTTATAATAAAAAACGAACAAATAGAAGAAGTTAAACTGTTGATTGTTGATATAGAGTAGGGCTGGACTTCCTCGAAGCCTTGCGTCATCCCTTGTCTTGTATGGATACTACACAAAACAAGGAATTAGGGGGTCTTTCGGAGCTATCTAAGGATAAACCGGTCCAATACTGCCTCTATGCCCGTAAATCAAGCGAGTCAGAAGAAAAACAGGCTCTCTCCATTGATTCACAAATCAAGGAGATGTTGGCCATCGCCCAAAGAGACAATCTCTATGTCGCAGACATATATCGAGAATCCCATTCGGCTAAGGATTGCGGACAACGCCCTGTTTTTAATAAACTCCTGACGGAAATTAAAAACGGTAATTTTACCGGTATCTTGGCCTGGCATCCTGATCGACTTAGTAGGAATGCCGGCGATTTAGGATCAGTCGTGGATCTTCTGGATCAGAAACGGCTGGTTGAAATCAGAACCTATGGCCAAAGATTTACCAATAATCCAAGCGAGAAGTTCCTTCTAATGATCTTGGGGGCTCAAGGAAAACTCGAGAATGATAATAAAAGCGTCAATGTCCAACGAGGGCTTAAAACTAAATGTGAGTTAGGTCTCTGGCCTTCAGTGGCCCCGACGGGGTACATAAACTCAAAGAATGTGGATGAAAAAGGAGTTGTATATATTGACCCGCAGAGAGCTCCGATTATTAAGAAAATGTTTGAAAAAGTTGTCTATGAAGACTATAGCGGTAGGAAACTATTCTATTGGCTAAAAAATGATATAAATTTCAAGGTAAAATCCGGCAAACATCTTACCCTTAGCAATATCTTTATGATACTTAAAAATACCTTTTACTACGGAATGTATGAATACCCAAGAAGTAGCGGGAAGTGGTTCAGGGGCAAGCATGAGCCGATAATTTCTAAAGAATTATTTGATATGGCCAGAGAAAAAATGGAGAGATCACCAATACGTGTAGAAAACAAAGAGTTCGCTTTCACTAAACTTATGAAATGCGGACTGTGCGGATCAGGCATATCTGCTGATGAAAAATTTAAAAGACAGCAGAACGGCAATGTTCATAGATATGTATATTACGGCTGTTGTAAATTTTATGATAAACAATGCAAGTGCGGATATATCCGGGAAGAGGATCTTGTGAAACAGCTGGAGACAATGTTAGACAATCTTGACCTGGATGAAATCGGGATGAGAGAGCATCTTAAATCCGAGGTGGAGAGATACAAGAAATTCCAATCAGGGGTATTGGGCGTAAAAGATAAAATCAAAGTTGCCGATATTGAGATCAGAAATTATGCCAAATATGTTTTAAGAGAAGGCACTAATTTTGAAAAAAGAGAATTGCTGTCCTGTCTAAAAAGCAAATTAGTTCTGCAGAATAAGGCGTTGAGTTTTGATAATTCAGTGAGGAAATAGAAAATGCCTCAGCCAACAAAAAATCACCTTCCGATGATTTTTTGTCTTGAATACGGCGCTCAGCCGGTATGACTTGGCAGAATAGTATCGTGTGATGGCACGACCCGTCGTGGTCGCAAGAACCTATCACAGGACTGCTGCCGGGCTAGGGATCGGACCTAGAATTGGAGTTCCAAAGACTCCCGTGATACCATTTCACTACCCGGCAATTTATTTTATGTTGAAAGGAATTTTATTAATCTGTTCCAATAACTCAAGAGTAGCCTTCACTGAAAGATTTTTCGTATTCACAAGAACCAATCTCGAACCGTATTGTTTTATCAACGGCGTCAAAAATTCATCTCCCCAAGAAGGAGAAAAAGTAGACACTCCCTCAAAATCAAACTCCAGATTTTCACTTTCATCCAAAGCGGAAAGCTGAGTTTGAAAAGCAGCTAAAGCTTCTCGGCCTGATTGTCGAGATATTAATATATTTCCGAATTTTTTTAAAAATATTTTCATGTTTAAAATGTTATTAAAGCTAAACATCCCCGAAAAGAATCAGCTGCCGGCCTGACGTCTAAAACACTACTATCTTTTGCTAAGATTAATTCGGCATCTCCCGTTTGAAATAAAAGACCGATCGGATTTTCCGAAATAACTTTTCTGACAAATTTAAGACCATTGCCGCGAATTTCAGGCGCGCGACCAGATATAACTTCCGTAAAAGCCACCACTAAAGCATTTTGGTCATTATCCAGTTCCGGTTTTACTCTTTTTAATGTCTTTAAAACACCTAACGTCACAGCCACAACTAAAGAAAATATTGCTGACAAATCCTGTGCTTGACCAAGCAAGTCTTGCATTTCGGTTAACCTTGTCTGAAACGCCGCGCTGTTGGGACAATAAAATTTCGGAGATAGGTCTGTCTGTTTCAAAACCCATTCTCTGGCCAAACCAAAAAGGTCATTTAAAAATAGCTCTATTTGAGACCTATGATAGTTTCTATGTCCGCCCGGCGACTTAATAGAAGTCAACTTACGTTTTCTATCCCAGCGTCGAAGGGTGTCTATAGAAACCCCCAGGATACTAGAAGCCTCACCAATTGAAATTAATTCGCCATCTGTCATATACACACAGCATAACAGATTATAAAAATCTATGCAAGACCTTTAGAAATCTATGCAATAATACAAAATATCTGTTTTGGGTCAGTTTTTTAAAGAAGAATTTTTAACCGTAACTTGAAGCAAAACAAGAGCAGAAAAGGAAATTGTTAGTCCATAAGCAAAGAGTAAATTCGGGTTGGCATTCCACAGCAAACCGGCGATTATGCCTCCGGGAATAAGCGCCAAGCCAGTGGAAGCTTCAAAAGTTCCTAAAGCGCTGCCGCGGATTTCAACCGGAGAAAGGTCGGAAACAAAAGCTTTTTGCGAGGCGTCTATGAAAGCCTTGAACAAGCCGTAAATCGGAAAAAGAAACAAGAAAACCCAGAATGAACTTGCCAAAAGAAATCCGGCAAAAGTTAAAGACAGCAAAAAATAAGCCGTCAAAATCACCTTTTTGCGGCCGATTTTATCTGACAGCTTTCCCGCCGGCCGTGAAAAAATTGTGTCAAAAACATTGAAGAAAATATAAAGCAACAAAGTCAGAACCAGCCCGTTTGAAAAAGTTGCGCTTAAAAAAGTCTGCGCCTTTAAAATTAAAAACATGAAGCTGAAGTTGCCTAAAGAAAAAACTGTTGATATGACGATAAACTTTTTAAGCAAAGGAGAAAACTTCTCCCCGACTCCGGATTTTTGAAAACGGCTTGGCCTTGTTTTTAACGAAACCGGTTCTTTGATAAAAAATATCGGAATCACGGAAAGCAAACTGACAAAAGCGGCCAAAAGAAAAATCAACTTAAAGCTAAAGCCGAATTTCCAGACTAAAATCAAGACGGTCACTGAACCAAGAATCGCCCCCAAACTGTCCATCATTCTCTGCAAGCCGAAGCCCGCGCCTCTTTTTTCCAAACTAACCGACTCGGAAACGATAGCGTCTCTGGGCGCATTCCTGAAACCCTTGCCGAGTCTTTCAATAGGACGGGCTATCAGGATGTGCTGCCAAGTTGTCGCTAAAGGGAAGAAAAATTTGGCAATTGCCGAAAAAGCGTAACCCCACAAAACGAATCTTTTGTATTTCTTGTTCTTGTCAACCCATCTTCCGGAAACGACTTTCAATATTGACGCTGTGGCATCGCCGACACCGGATATCAAACCAATCGCCAAGCCGGCACCGCCAAGAGTGCTGATAAAAATCGGCAACAAAGGAACGATTATTTCGGATGAAAAGTCTGCGAAAAGAGAGGTTAGACCAAGAAGGATTATGTTAGACATGTTTAAGTTCTAAGTTTATAAAGTCTATCAAGTTCATAAAGTCAAAATCTTACTTTACAAACTTTATAACTTTATAACTTGACGAACTGTTCTTCGCACAACTCCACTACCGCTATCTCCAAGGGCAGTTGCGGGATAGGAGATATTTTCATTTCTTGCTGGGCGCGCATAAAAGACCCGAAAAGACGGGAAATATACTTGCTGTCAAAACTGGCCGCCAAAGCTTGGATTTTTTCGTTTGAGTTTGCCCTGTTTAAATTAGAACTGGAGGCGCGGGCAACTAAAATTTTTCTGGTATAACCAAGCAAGCCTTTAATAAAATTGTCTAAATCTAAACCCGACTCGTACAAATTGTTAATCAAAGAAACAGCCTCTGAGCTTTTTTTGTCTTTAACCATCTGAAAAAAGTCAAAAAATATATTTTCAGGTATAAAACCGAGAATTTCTTTAACTGCTTCCTCGTCAATTTTGTTGCCTCTAAAAGCAACCAGTTTTGAGAGGTTGCTTTCAGCGTCGCGCAAAGAGCCTTCGGATTGTTCGGCAATGAGGAGCAGGATATTTTTGTCTATATCTATTTTTTCCGTAAAACTGATGTTTTGAAGTTTTGCGACGATTTGCTCAGAGCTAAGTTTCTTGAAGTCAAATCTTTGGGTTCTTGAAGAAATGGTCGGCAAGACTTTAGAAGGTTCGGTGGTGGCTAAAATAAAAAGAGTTTTTGCCGGCGGTTCTTCAAGAGTTTTGAGCAGGGCATTTGAGGCTTCCTTGGTCAGCTGATGACATTCGTCAATGATATAGATTTTGTGTTTGCCTCTGGCCGAAGCAAATCTGGCTCCTTCCCTCAAAGCCCTGATTTCTTCAATTCCTCTGTTTGAAGCGGCGTCTATCTCAATCAAATCAAGAGCTCTCCCCTCTTCTGAATCTTTGCAAAAACTGCAGACCCCGCAAGCATCGTGTGTTTGGCTATCGCAGTTAACAGCTTTGGCCAAAAGTCGGGCAATAGTAGTTTTACCGGTTCCTCTGGGACCGGTAAATAAGTAAGCGTGGGCCACAGAGCCAGTCTTAAGAGCGCCTTGAAGAGTTTGAGTCACATGCTCCTGCCCGACAACTTGAGAAAAATTTTTAGGACGATATTTGCGATAGAGAACCACGTCGTCGAAGGTTCCGATTGATATCAGTAAAATTGCGGTAAAGAAGCCCTTTTCTTAATGCTTCCGTCTCATGTTGGCTGTGCGTGCTTTAGCCGCACATGCCTCTCTGTAGAGATTTGCTTCTTTGGAGCAATTTTACGATCAGCGGCTATCGGCCGTCGAGCTTAGCTCGACGTAGCCGATAGCCGCTGAGATATCAATTGGAATCGATGTTAAACTATTTGTCTTTTAAAGACTATCAGCCGAAAACCGATAAAACTGAATACTAAAGCAATAGCGGCTCCAAATACTGCGGCCATGTTAGCCCAGGCCTTGTCGGAAAAGTTGAAAAGAGGGTCAATACCGTTGGCGACAAGAGAAGCGATGCC
>JACOZX010000025.1 GCA_016181105.1 Candidatus Yanofskyibacteriota bacterium | reverse complement strand
TTGGGAATCTCCCGGGTCAGAGAAAGTCCAGCTTACGGTCGCAGACGGTCCTGACGAGCAGTAGTTGGGTTCCGTGACGGTTACACTGGAAACGGAAGGAGTATTATTGGTAACAGTGATGGTTACTCTGTTTTCTGCCGGTGACGCCGAGCCTCTTTCAACAATGACTTTTCCGGTATAAGTGCCTGTGGAATAAACATGAGAGACAGATGATTTGGGATTGGTGGAAATACCGTCGTATTTGTTGCCGCTAGCATTACCAGCAGCGCCGTCAGGGTCGCCGCAAACTGAACCGACATAAGCAACATTGGTGCTGGGGTCACTGCAGTTCCACCAGAAAGTGTAGTTAATGGTGCCGGTAGCGGTGCCGGAAACAGAAGCGGTTAAGACAGAGCTTAGCGGTCCGCTGCCGGAAGAAGGATTGGCGGAAAGAGTGACATTCAAGGTTGGCGCCAAAGTGGTGGTTGTTGTGCTGGTGGTAGTGGTTGTTGTGGCAGGTGGAAGGGTAGTAGTGGTGGTGGTAGTGGTTGTCGTAAGCGTCGTGGTCGGAGCCAGAGTTGTGGTTGTGGTAGTGCCTTTGGGTTTGGTTGTTGTTGTGGTGGTGGTACTGGTTGTTGTAAGCGTCGTGGTCGGTGATAAGGTTGTTGTAGTTGTGGTTGTGGTTGTGCCTTTGGCTTTACCGCCAACATCAAAAGTAACGTAGTCAGAATCAGAACCGTCACTGTTGCTTACAGTAGCTTGGTAAGTATAAGTGCCGGGTGTTTTAAAAGTAACGCTTTGCGAACCGTATATCCGTTCTCCGGGATAATAGAAAAGCCAGTGCTGGATATTCGGGTCAAAAACCCGGCACCCGGCAAAATCCGGCTGGGGCGGAGAAACCACGGGCCAAGAATCAACGACCCAGGAGTCAAGAGTGTTCAAGCCGCAGGTGATTTGCCAGTTCAGTGTATAGGCAGTGCCTATCTTGGCTTCAACCTGCTTGCATGTGTAATACCAAGTGCCGTCGGGGTGTTGCGTATATTCGGCAGGTCCGTCTCCGCCCGGGCACTTCGTTGGGCCGGGAACAACGGGCTCATTCATGATTTGTCCATCTGCAAATATCTGGATGTCGGGTCTCGTGGGCCTATAGAACGCACTTGAGTCTCCCCTCCAAACAGCCACTGCTGTAAATAGATAATTTCCGGGGTTCGCGCTGTCCGGGTAAATCAAATAATATAAAGTCTTCAAATCGCCAGCGCTAAAAGCACAATCTCCTTCCGAACCGTCATAACCAATTTCATAACTGTAAGTCGCCAATGTGTAAGAGTTGGGACTGTTCGGATCTATTGTTTGAAACACTATCCGATTTTGCTTGAACCATTCCGTAAGATCCAAAGCCTCGCTGAAGTTTAATTCGTAATTAGCACCAACTTCCACTGAACACTCGCTTCCGTATTCATAGTAATATCCTGCTTTTGCTGGTCTTATAAAAACAAAAAGCAGTCCTACTGCAACAAAGCTGGTTACGAAAAGCAAAATTTTTCCCTGGGTCATAAAGTAATTAATGCTACTGCGTAACGACAGGCGCAATCCTTAAGCCATACTCAATGAGCAGAGCGGCGCCTTCGCTTTTTTTGGCAAAGCTAAAAGAAACAAGAGAGCGGCTATTTGTGTAACTGACGGTATTTGCGGATTTGTATTCAACAAGCCAACCCGCATTTTTCATTGCGGCATCGACAGCACCCGCCAGTTGTTCTGCGGATAATTTGCTTGAAAATATTCTGACGAGACTGTCGCCTTGGCTGGTAGTCATAACAGCCGCCGGACCTTCCGTGGCCTCGGGGTCAATCAAGGCTTCTTTTGGAAAAGACTTCAGCAAGTCATCGCGGATTTGCTGGTTAGTCTGCAAATCCCGCCTATTCTCCCCACCCTTTTTCAACGGAATAGTCATAGACCAAAGAAGAACGACAACCATAAGCCCGAGAATCGCAGAAAGTATTTTATAATTCATATATAATATTATATCACAATAAACCGTAAGTCTTTAAACAAAAGTAATTCGCACATTGCAAAAAACGTAGTGTGGTTTTATTATTTTAATTTTTTATCTAAAAAAGGCTGGAGTTCTTCAATCTTAACTCTTTCTTGCTCCATTGTGTCTCTATAACGGATGGTAACTTTTTTATCTTCAAGAGAATCAAAGTCAAAAGTTATACAAAAAGGCGTGCCGATTTCGTCTTGGCTGTAATATCGCTTGCCGATATTGCCTCTGTCGTCCCATGCCACACGAAATTCTTTTCTCAAGTCGTCGTAAACTTCTTTGGCTTTTTTAACCAGTTCCGGTTTGTTGGCAACCAAAGGAAAAATCGCCGCTTGGTTTGGCGCAAGTTTGGGATGCAGTTTCAAGACAACACGACTTTCGTCTTCATAATAAGCATCCAAAAGAAAAAACAAGGCCGCCCTGTCCACTCCGCCGGAAGTTTCAATTACCCACGGAGTATATTCTGTGTTAGTCTCCATGTCCCGGTATTTCAAATTATGCCGGCTCAAATCCCAGTCGCCCCGATGGTGAATGCCTTCAAATTCTTTCCAGCCGAAAGGCGAGTTGTATTCAATGTCTTCAGCCATGCGAGCATAGTGCGCCAGTTCGTTGTCAGCATGTTTTCGGAATCTTAAATTCTCGGCCCTAATACCCAAATTTTTATACCAATTAAGCCTTTGATTTTTCCAGTAGTCAAAAACTTTCTCCGCCTCTTTTTCTTCGGGCTTAACAAAATACTCCAATTCCATCTGCTCAAATTCCCGACTGCGGAAAGTAAAGTTGCCGGGCGTAATTTCATTCCGAAAAGCCTTGCCGATTTGAGCAATACCAAAAGGAATTTTTACCCGGCTTGAAGAAACCACATTGGCAAAGTTTACGAAAACGCCTTGGGTAATCTCCCCCCGCAAATAGGTTTTTTCTTTCGGTTCAGTAACACCCAGATAGACCTCGGTTAAAAGATTAAAAGTTTTTGGTTCAGTCCATTCTACCTTTTCTTTGTGTTCCCCCTCGTGTTCTTTGAGTTTGTCTTCCTGATCTGCCCGGATTCTTTTGTGGCAAATTTTACATTCAACCAAAGGGTCAACCAAACTTTTGGTATGGCCGGAAGATTCCCAAACCTCCGGATTCATAATTATGGCCGCATCCAAACCGACCACGTCATCTCTCTGATAAACCATATCTTGCCACCACATTTTTTTGATGTTGTTTTTTAGCTCCACTCCCAGCGGCCCGTAATCCCAAAAGCCAGCTAGTCCACCGTAAATCTCCGAGCCCGGAAAAACAAAACCCCGCCTCTTGCAAAGCGAAACGACTTTTTCAAGTAAATTGTCATTGTTTTTTGTCATTAAATCAGTGAATCATCAAGAAGTTTAGTAAACATTGTTTTTGAAGGTACTGCAGGTTGTGGATTGCAAAGACATCGGACCTTACAGCCCATTCGCCGTTAGGCGGATAAGCTGTAAGTCCGACGTCGGGGTCTGGACAGCTTTCTTAAGCTGGACAGAATCCACATCCTGTAATAAGCGCAGGATTTCTCGCTGGGAAATCCAAGCGTCCGGAAAAAACAATGTTTGCTAAACTTCAGGGTTTACTTATAAAATTTACTCAACCACACTTCCTTGCCCCGGAAAATCAGTTAAGTCGTTGCTGGTTATGTCATTTACCTTAACCAAAATCGCCTGTTTGGTAAAGCTGTCCTCGCCTTCAAGAAAGATGCTCTTTAACAAAGCAACCGGCGAACCGACGTTCAGTTGGGAAGGCGTGAAAGAAACTTGAAACCAAGCTTGATATTTGGGAAACTGTCCGCCCAAACCAGAAGGCAGTGAACCTATGTCCCAGACAACCTCCTGTGAGTTTGATTTAAAAACCGGCAAACTTTGCTGACCGTTAACTCTGGTCTTGTTTTCCCAGTTAACGCCGACGGGCAAAAGTCCCTTAACCTTGACTTTGGAAAAATCATTTGAAGAGTTGCTGACATCCCAAACGACAGTATAGAAAGTTTTATTGTCTACTTTGGGCGGCATTGGTCCGGTAGCCCCAAAATCCTGATCACGATACAAACCCGACTGAATCAAAACCGGGATTGAACCGACTTTGGTTGTTATTTCTGATTCGGCAATCAACCTGTCTAAATCAAAACCGGAAGGAACGGTACTTGTTTCAGTCCTGGAACTTACCTTTACAACAAAATTTTTCGCGCCCAGACTGCCGCCGGGAAAGCTGTCTTTAAGCTTCAACCTGAAATTGACGGCCCCCTCCTGTCCGGATGACAGTCTGTTTAAAAGAGGCGAGACCGAAGCATTCCAGGTAATTGTTTTTGCGACGCCGTCAAAAAATCCCTCGCTTTGCAAGCTGGAAAAATCAAACATTGAACCTTCCAGTTTTGCGGAAACGGTCAGCCCCAAAAGATTCTCATCCGTATTGTTTGAAAATCTAATCTGATAGTTAAGCTCCTCGCCAAGTTGAGCGACATGCTCGGTCTTGTCGTTAACCAGAATTTTAGTAACCAATGGCGGCGTAGAAATTGTCGTCGTTGAGACCGACTTTTCATAATCAATAAATATGCCGTCAACTTTTCTGTACAAAACAACGGAGACTTGCTTACTCTCCCTTTCTGCGCCGCGCAAAATACCGGAGATAGTGATTCTTTGACCCTCGTCAGGTTTTAGTTTTTTTATTTCCCATGTATCTTTGGCTACAGAAGTAGCAGGGGACAAGCGAGTAACAGTAAAGCCGTCAGAGTAAGAAAACTTAAGCTTAAGATCGCTCAAATCTTCCTGTGATTCATTGCGATAATCCAAGATGTAACTTATCTCCTGTCCAGAGATTACGTTAGGCGGAGCAACCAGAGTCAAAGAAACTGAAAGAGCGGAAATATTCGTCCCCCGCTCTGACTCTTTTTGAAAAGTGGAGCGCACTCCTTCCGGAGAATAAACCAATGTAGCTTTAGCTTTTTTCACATCTCCCCGGCCACCGACAATGTAAGCCGGAAACTCCACAAAAGCCTCCTGACCCGGACCAAGGTCGTCTAATTTCAAATTTTCAGTTAAAAACTCGCTGCGCACCCCTTCTTTGATTACTACCGACTCGTCCGGATAAAAAAAACTTAGCTTCAAGTCTTTAAGGACTGTTTTGTTGCGATTGGCATATTTAACTTTGTAAACAACCTCTTCACCGGAAGAAATCTCCGCTGGAGCAGAAATATCAAATTCAACTTTGCCCTCGCTAAAAGAAGAACGGCCCAAAATAAAGAAAACTGCCCCCAGCGCCGCCAAAAAAACAGAGAAAAGAATCAGCCATTTAGCCCACCTTCTGTTGTTTCTGGGTTTTTGTTCCATGACAGAGCCAGACAAAGGAGTTACTTCAAAATTGTCCATCGCGTTTATGTTATTGAGTTTGGTGAGTGTTGCTTCTGCGGTATTCACCAAACTCAATTTTACTCTAAATCTGCAATATAGGAAAATTGTGAAATCAGCTCCGGTGACAAAAATTTTCTCAGACTAAGCGAATCCAAGAGACGATTCATGTCTTCATCTTTAATTTCTTGCGAGTAGCCCAAAAAATTGACCAGTTCCTTTTGTATGCCTATCAGGCAGTCTTTGACATCCGAAAAATTTAAAACCCCGTCCTCCAGCCGTTTCATAAAATTGAGAGCAAAATTCCACAAAGCCGGATCTTTTTCATGGTCATAAATAAGATTGTTGAAAGCTTCCAAAACAAAAAGAGCGGTAGCGGATTTGGGAAGCGATGACTTAATGCCGGCAAAAGTCTCAACACTTTGTGCGCTAGTGATAATCGGATAGTTTTTGCCAAAGACCAGCAAAAAATCAACAAGATTCAAAACGTCCAAATGCGCGGCCTGTTTGGAACTCGGCTTCTTGATGCTTTTGGCCACTGCAGTTATCTTGCCAAAATCTTTGGTATATAAACTAACCAGCTGATTGTATTCTCCGTTATCAGTTTTTTTTATAACAATTCCTTGATAAAGCATGGTGCGGTTGTAAGATAGTTGAGGTCTGGTTGCTTTCCGTTGAATATGGCTGAACAGCCTGCCTGCCGGCAGGCAGGTGCAAATAAGTGAAGGTTTTAGAAATCAAGACCGATAACAAAAGTTTTGGTCGGAAAACTATCTAAAAACAAATGATAATGAAGTTTTTAGATAGGTAAACGGGGACCAAATCTCTTTGTCGGTTTGATGATAAAACCGAACATTATTTGCCTGTAAAGACGTCTCATAAGGAAGGTAACCGGACCGAAACTATCACTTCCGAATCCCCAACCAAATCTTCTTTTGCGGCCCCAATTCAAACTCTTTTTGAATGTCAAAGTGTTTGTTTTCATCATGTTGTCCCAGTGAAAATTCCTTGAGCAAAGCGTTGTTTTTTATAAAATCCTGCCAGCGTTCAACGGCTGACCCCAACTCTTGATTTTCCGTATGCCACCGGGCCAAAACTTTGTCGTTAAAAGCATAACCGGCTTCTTTCCGCATGTCTTGAATCTGTCTTATTAACTCTCTGGCCCAACCCTCATAAATTAAGGCGTCGTCTAAATTCAGATCCAATTTGTCTGGACCCACAACGACATCTTTCACGTTAACCTCATCTTTAATCAAGTTTATATATTCTAATTTAAGTCCGGCGACAATCGAAGAAGACAATTGTTTCAGTGGTTGACGAACTTTAATCTTAGCCTCTTTTCTTAAAGCAAGACCCACGGTAACAGCTTGCCTTATTTTGTCCATTTCTTTTTCCAAATCCGGATTTATAAGTTTTTTGTCTGCTTTGAGCCAGTCATGCAGATGGACACTGTCGGTACCGGCTTTCGAGCCCCGATGCAACTCTTTGTGTAAGTATTCAGCTATAAAGGGTGTGAAAGGCGCAATTAACTTCGATATTTCTAAAAGCAAAAACCTTAGCAAAGCCAGAGATTCTTTGAGAGACCCTTCCGACTCTGGTTTTTGAAATTTAGATCTTGACCGTCTCAACCACCATTTGGAAAAATCTTCCACAACAAAACTCTCAATAGAGCGCGTAGCCGTTGTCGGATCATAACTTTCCATAGCCAAAGTAGCCGTTTCAATAGTTTGATTTAGGCGAGAAAGAATCCATTGGTCCAATGAAGATTTGGGCTGATTTTTATGAAAATTAACCGGAAAGTCTTTATTATCCAAATTATACAATTCAAAAAACCTAAAGGAGTTCCACAAAGTCATGACAAAACCTCTCAAACGCAAAGCCACTTCGTCCAAAGAAAAAAGTTTGGGCTCGCCCGGATTGTTTACCGAGTAAAAATACCAGCGCACGGCGTCAACGCCGAATTTTTCCATGACCATCCATGGGTCGACCACGTTGCCTTTTGACTTTGACATCTTCTGCCCCTTTTCATCCAAAACGTGGCTGTAAGATAAAACATTTTTATAAGCCGGGCCTTTGCCAAGCAAAGTAGAAATCGCCAACAAGGTATAGAACCAACCTCGCGTTTGGTCTATTCCTTCGGTGATAAAGTCGGCTGGAAAGTTTTTCTTGAAAACAGATTTATTTTCAAATGGATAATGCCATTGGGCATAAGGCATAGCGCCCGAATCAAACCAGACATCGGCCACTTCTTTAACTCTCTGCATCTTGCCCTTGCACTTGGGACAACTCAAAAATACATCGTCAATATAGGGACGGTGGGGATTGACATAGCCGTTTTCATCCCACGGCAAGTTTTTAAACTCCGCCTTGTAAAACTTTCCTTTTTTGGGATACAAGTCTCTTTGCTCGCCGTTAATCGCCTTGAGCAGTTTTTCTTCGGACCAGCTAAACAAACTGCCGCTAAGCACCGCCAGCGGGTCGCCATGACTGACAATCAAAATGTTTTTACCTTCGTATTTTTTGTCAACTTCAGCAATAAAATCCAACATTCTTCTTCGGACTTCATTCCAGCTTTCACCGTCGCCGAATTTATATTCAAGACTGGCAACAGGCCTCGGATGCTGTGCCAAGCAAAAAGACTCGCTCTGACCCTCGCAAACCGTTCCGTGGCTTATTTCCCTAAGCCTTTCGTCAAAATAAATTTTTGCGCCTGTCGCCCTGCTTACAATTTCCGCCGTTTCTTTGGCTCTCAAAAAGTGTGAGCTGTAAATAAAATCTATTTTTGCTTTCTTTAGTTTTTTTGCCTCCTGTTCGGTATCTTTCCTGCCTCCGTCAGTAAGAGGATACTTGTCGTTTTCCGGTCTGGTATTTATTATTTTGTCGGCATTCTTGACGCTAAAACCGTGGCGCATTAAGTAATAACTATTCTTTTTTCTGAACCGATGTTTTTCTAAGTCTTCAAATGAACCCGTAACTTGCTGATGGCCGCCAGAACATTCCCAAATAGGCAGAGGAGTTCCCCAGTATCTTTCTCTGGAAATCGCCCAATCCTTGACTCCCCTCAACCATTCGCCAAACCGGCCCTCTTTAAGATGTCCGGGGTACCAATTTATTTTTTTGTTATTACCAGTCAGCTTCTTTTCCAATTTTGACATGCCGATAAACCACGAGTCGGTAGCATAGTACAAAAGCGGCGTGCCGCATCTCCAGCAAAACGGATAGTCGTGTTCAAAGTTTTCAGTTTTGAAAACTAAATTTTTAGCCCCCAACTCTTTGAGTATCAAATCCTCGGTTGCTTTGTCTTTTACGTACTTGCCGTCAAACTCTTTGCCGACTCCGACAAATTTTCCCTGCTCATCAACCGTATGATGAGTCGGTAAACCAACTTCCTTGCCCAATTTATAATCATCCTCGCCATACATTACCGCCGTATGAACTATGCCAGTACCGTCAGTGGTGGTAACAAAATCAGCCGGATAAATTTTGTAAGATTTTTCTGACTTTAATTTTGGTATCTCAAAAAGAGGTTCATATTCAAGACCGAGAAGATCTTTGCCTTTAAACTCTTCTTTAATCTCATAGTCTTCAAAAATTGCCGACAGTCTGTCTTTGGCAACAATATAATTTTCATTGTTTTTTTCTATCAAAACATAATCCATCTTCTCTCCCACAGTCAAAGCGACATTGCCCGGCAAAGTCCAAGGAGTGGTGGTCCAAGACAAAATGTAAATCTGCTCAACCGGAGCGAGTGCCTCTTTTGCAGTTCGAGGGCGACTAGTCCCTCGCAAAAAAGAGGCACTCGCGAAGGTTGTTAATTTGAATTTTACAATTACAGATCCCTCTATGACGGTTTTATACCCTTGCGCTACTTCATGGCTGGACAAAGGCGTGCCGCAACGCGTGCAAAAAGGAACTACCTTGTGTCCTTTGAAAAGCATTTTTTTATCCCAAACTTTTTTCAAAATCCACCAGAGGGTTTCTATATATTTCGGATCGTAAGTGATATAGGGGTTTTTCAAGTCCAGCCAAAAACCGATGCGTTTGGTAAACCGCTCCCACTCTTCTTTGTATTTCCAGACGCTCTCTTTGGCTTGTTTGTTAAATTTAGCAATCCCATATTCTTCAATTTCTTTTTTTGACTTAAGGCCAAGAGACTTCTCAACCTCAATTTCCACCGGCAGGCCATGCGTGTCCCAACCGGACTTTCTTTCAACATAAAAGCCCCGCATTGTTTTATAGCGGCAAAAAACATCTTTAAAAACCCGGCCAATGAGATGGTGAATCGCCGGTTTGGCGTTAGCCGTCGGCGGACCCTCAAAGAAAATGAAGGGCTTTGATTTTTTGCGACGC
>JACOZX010000059.1 GCA_016181105.1 Candidatus Yanofskyibacteriota bacterium | reverse complement strand
AATTTCGTTTTTTCATTTTGGAAAGAACGGTCAAAGTCCTGAAGCTCAACACCGGCTTTTTTGGCCAGCATCTTTAGAGCTTCCGGAAAATCGGCGCCTTCAATTTCCTCTACGAAAGTGAAGTGGTCGCCACCCTTTCCGCAACCAAAACAATGCCAGATTTGCCTTTCAGGAGAAACGGAAAAAGATGGCGTTTTTTCACTGTGAAAAGGGCATCTGGCTTTGTAATTAACACCCGCCTTTTGAAGTTTTAAATAACCGGAAATGAGATCGACAATATCCACTCTTTCTTTTATTTTTTCTACATCTCCTTGCATCGTTAAAAGTAAGAGAAAACCTAAAAATAGGCTAAATAACAGCTTAAAAGCCGTTTAAGGTTTCATTATAGCACAATATTAAAATTTTACTACTCAAGCTCTGCGTCAATGGCCGCCTTAAAAACAGCAAATGGCTGGGCGCCCACCAACTTGCGTCCGTTGATGAAAAAAGCTGGTGTGCCGTTTACTCCGGCGTTTGAGCCGTCGGCCACATCTTTTTCAACCTCACTTTTTTTCTTTCCAGAGTCCAGACACTTGTTAAAATCCCCCGCGTTAAGTCCTATCTGGCTCGCCCACTTTTTAAGATCCGTGGCTGTAAATTGTATAGTGGCATCGCCCTGCTTGTCCTGTTCAATGAAAATTTTATCGTGCATTTCCCAGAATTTATTTTGATCCTTGGCGCATTCAGCCGCTTCAGCGGCCGGTTGAGCGGCCGGATGGAAAGACAAAGGAAAATCCCTATAAACAAGCTTTGCTTTTCCAGTGTCTATATATTCTTTCTTAATTAGAGGAAGCGTGTCTCTCCAAAAACTGCGGCAAAAAGGACATTGGAAGTCGCTAAACTCAATCATTACAACTTTGGCATCTTTTTCTCCCAAGTAGGCATCGTCATCTTCAGAAACGTCAACAGGAGAGCCATCATCGGTATCACCGGCTACTTGATTAATTTGAGCCTTGCCGCTTAAATTTGCCAAGCCTCCATTAACATAAAAAATTGAACCGGAAATCAAAACGGCGGCAATCAAAATTGCGCCGGGCAGAATCAACTGATTCTTATCAAATTTATTTTCCACAGTTAAATCAACTATACAAAGATTAAAATTAAAAGCAATGTTTATAATTTTGTTTATCTCAAGACAAATTTCTGTTACTTCTTCCCCTTCTTAAGCTGCCATTCTACATATTCTCTGTCGAATCTGATTAAAGCTTCTTTTAAATTTTCCAAGGCTTGTTCGCTTGCGCCCGGAGCACTTACTTTTTCAAAAATACCTGGTTCTATGTCCAAACTGCCGCTTCGCAGCCTCTCAAAAAGATTGCCAAAGTCATAAACAAAAACAGCGTTGGTATAGTCCGGATTAGAGACGACCTCCTTTGGCAAATACTGATAATTGCCAAAAATAATAATCCTGCCAGTCTTTTTTTCTATGTAAGCGTTGATTGCCGCTTTGTTGGCACCGGCATTTCCTCCCACGCTTTCTTCGTTTAAAACTTTCTTCCAGCTTCCCTCTTGAAATTTTCTGACGATATCTGCCACCGCTTCTTCAGAGTAAGCTTCTTTCTTAACTTCATTCAATTTGGGTTTTTCTTGAGACATATTTATGATAACTGTAACATTATTTACCACATTTTTCTTTTGGCGGAGGGGGTGGGGGTCTCCTTCGCCTCTCGTCGCGCCGTCGCGCTCCTCGGGCTAGGCACCGCCTCGCGGTGTCGTCTACTGACGACACATCGCTCCGGCGTTCGACTCCCATCACCGCTATCTCAAATTGGATTTAAACGTGCCTAAAACCCACCAGACCCGTAAAGGTCACGGCTTTCCAAGCCGTTGCACTAGCCGCTATGCGCCCCCTCCAAAAGTAAACCTCGCTTTTGGCGAGGTGGTAAAGAAATAAAAAAAACTAGTCGCCGACTTTACTCCAAAAACCGTTTGGTTCTAGATACTCAAAAGCTGCCATATCATCTTTATGCACCTCGTCATGAAGGCCGGGCCAAAAAAAACTACGAGCATTGTCTTCAGCCAAGAACCAAACTGATTCCATGAGTTTCCGGTCTGCATCTGTAGAAAGGTAGTTGAAAACACGGAAAATGCACTGCTTGGCCAACCTTTCACCCAGGACTCTTGGGTCTAGTCCTTCCATGACCAAAGCTGCAATCTGCCAATCGTTCATATTGGGTTCCGGTTCTTTGCCGAAAAGTTTTCTGTAACCTTCTTTCAAATATCTATCCCGATTGTCTTGATTCAACTTTTTTCTCCTTTTTAATTAACCTGCCGACCAAGCTGTTGAATTGTTCACCGCGGTCATATTCGTTTTTGAACTTTTCAAAGCTCTTGGCCGCCGGTGAGAATAGTATCACACATTGAGAATATTTTCCAGCTTTTTCTAAAGCCAATTTTATGCAGTCAGCCAGAGTATCAGAGACCACGCTTGATTTAACGAGTTTAAGCATTTTTTCTGTAGCGCTACCGGAAAGAAAAATTAAGTTTTTGGATTTAACTTTTTTCTTAACAACCTTCGCCCACGCATAGTATTCCAGTTGCCTGTCGGTGCCGCCGGTAATCAAGACTGTGTTCGCGGAGCCAAACCTTTCCAGAGCCGCAATACTTCCATCGGGAGAAGTTGCTGTTGTGTCATTAATAATTTTCAGCTTAGGGCTTTGAAATATAATCTCCTGACGGAACGGCACTTGGGGCAAGTCAGCAATTTTGTTTTCGATCTCCCGCCAAGATACACCCGACAAGTGCGCTGAAAGAGAACTGGCAAGCAAATTGTAAAGATTATGCCCTCCCCAATTTTTAACAAAATCGTTAACTTTCAAAACAACTTCTGCTTTGCCGTTTTTTTGAAAGAGTATCGCCTCTTTTTGAGAGTAAATACCGTTAAACCTTGGCGGCAATTTTTTATTTGAAAAAAACCAAACTTGCGATTTTGGTTTTTGACGCAGAAAAAAGTCTGTCCATAGATTGTCAAAGTTTAAAATCAAATGCTGATCCGGAGACTGATTCTTAAAAATATTTGACTTGACTCGTGCATAGTCTTCCAGAGTCCCGTGGCGATTAAGGTGATCTTGATAAATGTTGGTTACAACAGCGACATGGATAACTGGAACTGTTTTATCAAAAAATTCCAGAGCAAAAGATGGGACTTCCAAAGCCGCGCAATCAAGCTTGTTTTTTTTATCTAAAATTTTAAGAAAGGGATAATCGTAAGAATTACCAGCGACAGAGGATTTATATTTTACTTTCAAAAAATGGTTCGTCCAATTTGTGGTTGTAGTCTTGCCCCTGGTACCGGTTACAGCCACCGCCGGTTTCCGCCAGTTTTTTAAAAAAATTGTCGCTTCGTTTTCAACTTGTTTACCCAGTCTAAAAGCAAGTTGAATGTATTTGTTGTTTATAGAAACATCCGGATTGACGACAATAATGTCGTTTTTTTTGATATCTTGCTCGCTATGTCTGCCGAGAGTTAACCTCAGTTTGCCTTTGATTTTTTGGAGAGAAGCCGCCAAGGTCTTCTTATCCTTGAGGTCTGTAACTGTGACTTTTGCGCCTTGCCTTAAAAGCCAATTTGTCGCCGCCACTCCCCCGCACAAAAAAAGCGCCGAAGCGCTTTGAAAAGTTACTGGTCCCACTCGTCGGCAACCATTTGCAGACCGCACTTGGGACATTTGTAAAGACGGACACGATAATACGAGTAACCTTCGCCAAAATATGTTCCTCGCCTGTGAAGAAAATCAGATTTTTCAAAACCACCTTCATAAAGACACCTGAAACATGTTTCCAGCGAATCACAAACCTTTTGCAAACTGCAGCGCAAACATTGCAGTTTAACTTTTTTCGGCTCCGTCAGAGGATCCCAGTCAGCCTGAAAAGCAATGAAAACATCTTTAACTTTTGACTCTCTTAAATCCGGCGGTTCAAGAAAACGGAAATCGTGTTTGCAGTTATGCTGAATTTCTTCAACATTTCTAAGATATATGTCCACATCATTTCTGGGCCTTTCCTCAAGAGGTACACAAGCCCTAAAAGGTTTC
>JACOZX010000024.1 GCA_016181105.1 Candidatus Yanofskyibacteriota bacterium | reverse complement strand
AGTATATCTTTAAATTTAAGTTTTTAAAAAACGGGTTTATGTGGGATAAGGTAAGGGATTTTTTAAGTTTGCTTCTGAAAGAACGTTTTATGTGTCCTACTTCGTGGCAAATTGCATATTCGACATCTTTTGAGCCCATTTTTTCTAAAAAATCTTTTGATACGAAGATGGAGGATTGAGATTTGTTTAGTGCGGTGTGCAGTGTGAATATTGAGGAACCTTCCACCTCTTCCGGCACAAGAAAGGGGGAAACTATAAAATTGTAACCGGAAAATACATATATTTTTATATTGGAAGACAAGTTGTGCTTTTTTGTTATGCCGGTTAAAAACTCCCTGATCGGACCGTTTTTAACTTCTCTTATTTTATGAATTTCCGAACTGGAAATAAAATATTTTATTGCTGTTTTATGCCCCATTTCTAAGGAAACAAACGTGGATATTTGCATTGTAAGCAAAATCATGAATAAAAAAGCAAGTATCAGTAGCAAAATAATCATATGCTTACCTTTCTTTTTTCAAAGTCCTGTCTTACAAAGTAGCAGATAATGTGTTAAAGTTCCAATATGACTAAAGTTAGAAAGCTTGAAATCAGAGTGCGGATTGCCCCGTCGCCGACGGGAAATTTGCATATCGGCACGGCTCGGACGGCTCTTTTCAACTGGCTTTTTGCTAAGCATCATACCGGCCAGTTTATCTTGCGGATTGAAGATACTGATTTAGAGAGATCTGATTCTGGATTTGAGAAGAATATTTTGAAAGGTCTTGAATGGCTGGGTTTGAAGTGGGATGAATTTTACAAGCAAAGCGAACGGCTGGACAGATATGAAAAACACCTGAAAAAACTTTTAGAAGAAAAGAAAGCTTTTTGGTGTTATCACACAAAAGAAGAACTGGAAGCGGAAAAGAAAGAACAAACACAAAAAAAAGAAGCGCCTCGACATATCTGTGCGGACAAGTATCAAGAACCGATTGGCAAAGAAAGGCAGATTATCCGTTTAGCGGTAGATGAAAACTCAACTTGCGTAATTCATTTTGAAGATATAATTCGCGGCCATGTTGAATTTGAACAGCGGGTGATAGGAGACTTAAGCTTGGCAAAAGATTTGCGCACACCTCTTTATAATTTTGCTGTGGTGGTGGATGACTATGAAATGAAAATCAGTCATGTTATCCGTGGCGAGGACCACATTGCCAATACGCCCAAACAAATTTTGATTGCCGAAGCTTTAGGAGTGTCTTTGCCGCAGTTTGCGCATCTCCCCCTGATTTTAGGAGAAGACCGGTCTAAGCTTTCCAAAAGGCACGGGGCGGTTAATTTTGACGAGTATATAGGAGCCGGTTATTTGCCGGAGGCTTTAGTTAATTTTTTGGCTCTGCTTGGCTGGAGTCCCGACAATAACGCAGAAATCTTAACCAAAAATGAAATTATTGAGCAGTTCAGTCTGGAAAAAGTTCACAAGTCAGGCGCAATTTTTGATGTTAAAAAACTTAACTGGATTAACTCGCAGTATATAAAACAGTTTAATGACGAAGGGCTGGCCGATTTAACAATGCCTTTTGTTGAAAAAAACTTTGGCAAACAAGATAAAGCTTTTGTTTTAAAACTTGCCTCTGTTTTCAGAGAAAGGCTTGAATATCTGGATCAAGTCAAAGAATTTAAATATTTTTTTAGCGAACCCGAATATGAAGCGGACATGCTGGTATGGAAGAAATCAGACAGAGAAAAAACCCGCAAAGCTTTGGAGTCTGTGCTTGAGGTTTTGAGCGGCAACTTAGAGTGGGAAATTTTTGATGAAAAATATATCCGTTCCGAACTAGACAAGTTGGCGGAAGAAAAGTTTGGCGGGGACAGGGGAGCGGTCTATTGGCCTTTGAGAGTGTCTTTAAGCGGGGAAAAATTTTCTCCCGATCCGGTGCAGATTGCCAGAGTTATGGGCAAAGAAAAAAGCTTAAATAGAATTAAGAATGCTATCAAAAAACTACACTAAGTATTTTTTTATTTTCTTTTTTTTGTTTTTCGCCTTTTCCGTTAACGCCGTCGAAGATATTAACCAGAAAATTTTGGACTTAAGGAAACAAGTTGAAGAGCTGGAGAAAAAGTCGGAAGAATACAGGAGTGTTGTAAATAGCAAGCAGAAAGAAGCCCAGAGTCTGAAAAGGGAAATTGATATATTGAATAACCAGATTTACAAGCTTGAGACGCAGATAAAAATTACCGACAATAAAATTACCGTTGTCCGTTTAAACATTACCGATTTACGGAATAAAATTTTTGACCGGCAGGAAGCTATCAGTGAAAAAAAGTCAGTTATCGCTTCCCTCATCAATCTTTTTTATAAAAAAGACCAGGAAGATATCGTTGACATAGTGGTAAAAAATAAACATCTTTCCGATTTTATTGACCAGATAAAACAGGCTGACAATCTGAACAAAAGTTTATTAGCCACTGTGACTGTGTTGAAAAATGAAAAGGAAATTTTGGAGGGCGAAAAAAATGAATTGGAGGCGCAGAAACAAGAGTTGGAAAGTTTGAATAACACCCAGAAAAATAAACAGAACTCTCTGGACTTGACCAAAGACAGTAAAGACGGCTTGTTAATAAGGACGAAGGGCCAAGAAGCGGCTTATCGGGAGTTGCTTGAAGAAACAGAAAGAAAACAAGCCGAATTTTTCGCCGAATTAAAAAACCTGGAAACGCAGGCGGTGCAGTCGGGGGCGTTTATCGTGCATGTTACGGCTGACTTGGTCCCGCCTCGGGGCACAAAATTTTTAAAGTGGCCTTATGACGACTATGTTCTTACTCAAAGTTATGGCTACACGGCTTTTGCGCGCAGTCGGCATAAACCCTATGGCGGAGACATACACAACGGTATTGACTTGGCTAGCGGCTGTGGGACTGCTATAAAGGCGGCGGCGGCGGGCGCGGTGCTTGCCAGCGGTTTTAACGACGGATTTGGCAATTGGGTGGCTGTCAGGCACGAAAATAACATAGTTACTGTTTACGCCCATATGCGAGCTCCTTCAGGCCTTGCCAACGGCACGGCGGTTACCACGAACTCAATACTTGGTTACGAAGGCAACACGGGCAGTGTTTTCAGCGTCCGCACCGGTCCGTGCGCCGGCTCGCATTTACACTTGAGTGTTTATAAAGACTTCTTTACCTACATTAACGATAAAAACGGCCAGCTTTATTTTAACTATTCCAAGGGGGCTTTGAACCCGCTTGACTATTTGTAGAGCATGTGATAAGGTGTTAGGAGTTTTTTATTTTTTTTGGAGAAAAATAGATGAGAAGAATGAGCGAGATTGATAATATTCAAAGTATTGTACGACGGGCTGTTACCAGGGGAAACCATTCATTTATTCCACTAAATTTTAGCTGGAATCCCAGGTTTGAATTTCCTGGTCTTGCCATGGATGCCATTGTCTTTTTTGAAGCCCAGAACCCAGATTTAAGGGTTGTAAACTGGAGAGCAGAAACCCACAAGTTTATTGATGGAGAGCTTGGATGCTATGGCATCTGGATTGACCACGAGCCGAGAAAGAAAGAGTCAGTCCCCGGCAGAAGGATGCTAAACGAAGATTTGATTGATGTTCCAATAAGCGAGCTTGATAACGCCTTAGGACAAGACTAACCCGCATTTTGCGGTCCGCCAATCGGCGGATTTTTTATTCTCCTTTACTAAATTTAAAATTGAAAATAATCCTTCCGAAGCTTTGTGTGGAGGAGGATTTTTGTGTTAAAATTAAAGCATGGTTGACATCTTAATTATCGGTGGGGGATTTGGCGGGGTAAGGACTGCCTTAGATTTGGATAAAAAATTGTCCTCTAAAGAAGCAACAATTACCCTTATAGACAGAAATAATTATCACCTTTTTTTGCCGTCTCTTTATGAAATAGCTTCGTCTTTTGGTTTAGATTTAAAGAAAGATGAGGTAAGGCTCAAAAAAACTATTGCCATTCCTTTTGGCGAGATTTTTGAGGACACAAAAGTCAACTTTGTTCAAGCAGAAATCGTCAGCGTAGATTTGAATAAGAAAGAGGTATGGTCAAAAGGAGAAAAAAGTTTTAGATACGACTATCTGGTCTTAGCTTTGGGAGCGGAGACGGAAACCTTTGGTACGGTTGGAGTTTTGGAATATGCTTACAAATTCAAAAGTGTGGAGGAAGCTGTTTTTCTTAATAAAAAAATAAATGAGAAATATAAAGAGGCTGAAAGGGGCGAGCGTCCGCTGCCTGTTAGATTTATTATTGTCGGCGCCGGCTTTAACGGCATAGAACTTGCCGGAGAGCTGGCATGCTGTACCAAAAAAATAGCAGAAGTTTGCAAACTAAAAAATAAATGCACAGAAATTAAGCTGATTGAAGCGGCGCCTCAAATACTGCCCGTGGTTTACGATAAAGAAAGGGTAATAATTCGGGAGAGGTTAGAGAAGTTAGGGGTTGAAGTTTTAGAAAATTCTCCAATTGAACAGGTGGGGCCCGATTTTGTTCAAATTAAGGATGGCCCAAGGCTGAATGCCGATTTTATAATCTGGACCGCCGGCATACGGGCTTCTTCATTTTTAAAAAATATTTCAGGTCTAAAATTAGATGAAAGAGGAAAAATGACTGTTAACGAATTTATGCAATCAATAGACCGGCCAGAAGTTTTCGGGATAGGGGATAATACTATTTTGCTAGACCCATCCACAAGCAAACCGATGCCAGCCCTAGCTTATGTGGCGGTTGACCAAGGGAAGGTGGCAGCCGAGAACATTTTAAGGGCTTTAAAAAACAAACAACCAGAAAAATATAGGCCATTTTACGGCGTCTGGATTGCGCCGGTAGGGGGCAAGTTCGCCGTAGCCCACTTGGGCAGGAATTTAACGGTTTCAGGGTTCTGGGGCTGGATTTTGAGAGGGCTGGTTGATTTTAGGTATATGTGGTCAATTTTGCCGCTATCCAAGGCAATGTCCCTAACAGCAGAGGATGTGTCTGTGTTTACAAAAAACGACTAGCACACGTTAAATAGGGGATAGCGTCAAGCGAACATAATCTTGGCGCCTGTGGATAACTTACTTGACATAACTTTATTAAGGTTGTCAAATAATAGTATGGAAGGAGGGGATGTGTGTCTTGAAAAACAATAACTGCGGATTTCTAAATTCTAAATTTAAAATTTTTTATTTAGTTTTTGTTTTATCAATATTGTGTTTCTCTGCTGTTCCGGCTTGGGGCTACCCTATTGACGGCACAATTGACGACTACTCAAATCTTGGTCCGGATCAAGCCAGAAAGTTGGGTAGTTCGGTGAATGAGCTGGTTAAGTCTTTGCTTGGTCCGGGCTTTTCTTCTCTTTCCTCGGTTAAGATTAATGAGAGTCTGGGTTCTGACTTCACTAAAGTTAATTTTGAATCTCATACTTTCTAATTAAGTATCGAACAAGCTGGCCCACTGTGTCGTACAACCTACATTGTACGACAGGTAATATACCTCACTCCCCTTGTTTTTCAATAACAAAAAACTCCTTTGCAAAGGAGTTTGCAGCCGGTTAGTCAATAATTAAATTTTTAAATTTATCTATCATTTCTTTATATCGCGGTTTTAAAGTCGGGGTAAGCAGAAGGTCTGTCTGGCTATCGAGGATGACTACTTTTTTTATCTTGGTCAGCCCCTCCCCCACTGTTTCCAGACTGCTTTGAATTGTTTCATAAAGTTTCGCATTTTTTTTGTTGCTGATAAAAACTAAAGCTACTACTTGCGGCTGGCCATCTCCGCATATAACGACTTCTGTCTGCGGGTCTATGTCTCGTAAAATGCTTTTTGCCGATTCTTCCAAGAATTCCACCGTTGCGTCAGAAATATATTCTCCATTAGCCAATTTAAAACTTCTGCCCTTTTTGCCTTTATAAATTATTTTTTGGTCTGGACTCATTTCTCCTATGTCACCGGTGAAGTAAAGTGTCCTTTGGGCGCTGAAAGCTTTTTGGTTGGCCGTCTCATTTTGGTAGTAGCCCAGCATGACACATTTGCCTATAACCAAAATTTCGTTGTCAACTTTTTGATTTAGCATTAGGTTTGCCGTCAATCAGCAGTGGTCCGGCGACTTCTGTTTGTCCGTAGATGTCTCTTATTTTTATATCCAGCCCGGCAAAGAACTCCATGTCTTTCGGATTAAGATAGGAAGCGGCGCTTACAAAAACCTTTGTTTGGCTGAAGCCTAACCCTTCCTTAACTTTTCGGCGGATAAACGAATCCGCATCGGGCAGGATTTTGCGCAAGAGCCATATTTTTAAAGATTTTGTCTTTTTCTCAACTCCTGCTCGTAAATTTTTCCAGACTTTTGGCACAGCCAGAAAAACAGTAGGTCTAACCTCTTTCAGTACTTTTGGGAAATGTTTTTTCAGTTCTTCTCTGTCTCTTGAGTATTCTGTGAAATAAACCGTATATCCAGCCGTAATTTGTCCAAAAAAGGAAGCGATTAATTCAGAAATGTGTCCCATGGGCAGATAAGATAAGATTCTGTCTTCCGGACCAACATTTAGCTCTTTGGTTACGGCTTCTGCGCGGTCAATAATATTTTCATGAGACAGCATCACTCCTTTTGGATTGCCAGAACTGCCGGAAGTGCAGGGCATGATTAGGAGGTCTCCACCCTTTTTTTCTTTGCAGTAAAACCTTCCGTTCAGCTTTTTTTCAAAAATACGCTTTCCTGTTTCCAGAAATTCTTCAATTGTGAAAAATTCCGGTTCTCTTATGCCGTTAATGTTTACCTTATTTTTCGCCGACTCTTCCACTATGCCTCTGTTAGCTAAAACTATTTTCGGTTTACAGTTTGAAAGAATTAATTTTAGCTCTTCCCTGCCGCGGGCATTTTTAAGAAGAAAATGGTTTATCGGTACAGGCGTTGCGCCGGCTAGGATGATGCCCAATAGGGCAAAAAAAGATTCGGGAAGATTTAACGAGATAATGCCGATAAAGTTTTCTTTTCCGCTTATTGCGGAAGCTGCATATAGGGCCTGTCTGCGGTATTCACCCCAGGAATAAGAAACTTTTTGTCCGTTTTCTTTTATGAAAACTAGGGCGGGTTCTTTGTGTCCGAGAATCTTAAGTTTCTTCTCTGTTTCAAAGAAGACTTTAACTATATCCATCTTGCTTACCCACGTTCTGTTTTTAAAGTTCTTTGGTTTAAATAGTAAAACCTTGCGCACGATCTGTCAAGAACGACTGGATGTATTTAAGCCGATTAAGTTTTGTTATAATACCCCCATGTTTTACCGGACTCTTGAAGATTTTAAAAATGCCAGCGGTTATAACGTGGACGGTCTTTGGTATCCTCGTGTTACGGCGATTGTCGGCATGAAGGCCAAACCCGGGCTTTATAAGTTTTATGCCGAGCAGGAGAGTTTTGAGACGGGCGAAGCGGTTAAAGCTAAATCTGCCGAAGAAGGCACACTTGCCCATGATACTGTCGAGGCGATCCTGCGAGGCGAGCCCCCTGCTATCCCAGAAATTATCAAGCCGGTGGTTGAGGCTTTTTTTAATTTCTTAAACCATAATAAGGTTGTAGCCAAGCTTATTGAAGAAAGAGTGATAAGCAAAAGACACCAATACTCCGGCACGATGGATGTTTTGGCGGAAATCAATAACCGGCTTGGGGTTTTGGATATCAAAACTTCTTACTCAATTTTCAGAGACTATGGCATTCAGACCTCTGCTTATGTGGAAGCTCTAAACGAAAGAAAAAATTTGCCGGAGCTAACCAGGTGGATTTTGCGTCTTGACCAGCATAAAAAATGTCTTCATTGTCCGGCGGTGTTGCGGACTAAAGGCGGAAACATAAAAATTAGAGGAGAAAAGAAGTTTTGCAACCATCAATGGGGCGAGATGATTGGTGAAGCCGAGTTAAAGGAACTGCCTTCTTATCAAAAAGATTTCAACGCTTTTCTCGCCTGCAAAACTCTCTGGGAATGGGAAAACGAATTTTGGTTAAATAGATTGGGATATTGACTGGGCCAACCTTTCCAAAAAATAGTGACCTTGTAGGTCACTATTTTTTGCAGTTGGAGGCAAGAAGGTAGCCGGCGGCGATAGCGGCGGCTTCGGTGGGAAAGGAAATTTTGTTTTTATCGGATATTTTACCGGCTCCCGCGCACCAAGAGAAATGATATTTGTTTGAGTTTTTTGAGGCCACTACTCTGAAATCTGCTTTGTTAGAATTTGTGGACTCTGTTCGGATGTTTTTGGTTTGGTCGGAACTTTGGACAAAAATTTCTCCTAAAGACGCTTCTCTAATTTCAACTCCGGCCTCTCCCCTATTTTTCAAAGCTGAAATTTTTCCGCTTTGAAAAGAAATAACCGTGATTAATATAATCACGGCTGACAAAACAATATCCCTTTGGTTTTCTTTAATTTTTTGGAGAAGCTTTAAGAGCACGCCAATGGCTAAATGATATTTACGATTTTGACCAAGCGTCTGTTGCCGTCATATTTCAGAAGCTTTTTGGTAATAAATTGGACTTTACCGCTTTTTACGGCATAGACCGTGTCGTCTTTGCCGATTTTTACTCCTGTTCCAGGGACAAATTTTGTGCCTCTTTGTCTGACTATAATGTCCCCCGCTTTAGCTGTTTGGCCGCCAGACAATTTTAGGCCCAAGTATTTGGGTTGAGAATCTCTGCCTAGTTTAGTTGTCCCTACAGCCTTTGTATGTGCCATATTTATTAATAAGCGTATATCGGGCTTGGAGATTGTTGCTTCTGGGTCGCTGTGAGTCTGCGGTTTGCTTGGTCAGAAGGAGTATAATTATTCTTGACTCCTTCTGAAACCCAGACGAACAGCGAGTGAGCTGATCGCTGGAATCAGCGAAAGTACCAAAGAAGCAATAATCTCCAAGCCCGATATTATTCTGTTTGTTTTTTAACTTCAAACTTTAAGTTTATTTAAGCCCCGCTTCGTAGGAGCCAACTTTTTTTGCCGGTTCTTTCAGTAATATGGATTCCGGTTCAATAGCGAAACCTTCCTTTTTAAGCGCAGAAGAAATCTCAACAGCGTTAACACCATCATAAAGAGTGCCTTCTTCGTTTGTTACCCTTTCAATTACCAGCGTAAAAGACTTAATTTTTTCGGCTAGTTGACCAGTTGACTCTTTGTCTTTTTCTATTGCCAAAAGCCTCTTTTGTTTTAAGTTTTCAACCGCTTTCATGGCGGTTTCGTTTGCTAAAACAGCCAGTTTTCTTGGCAATAAAAAGTTTCTGGCATAGCCGTCGGCTACGTTCTTTACGTCGCCAATTTGGGCGACATTTTTTATATTTTGCAGAAAAACAACGCGCGCCATGTCGTCGAAGGTTCCGATTGATATCAGTAAAATTGCGGTAAAGAAGTCCTTTTCTGAATGCTTCCGAGAGATTTGCTTCTTTGAAGCAATTTTACGGTCAGCGGCTATCGGCCAAGCTGTAAGCTTGTAGCCGATTAATAGCCGCTGAGATATCAATTGGAATCGATGTTAATCTTAGCTAGCGTAACAAAATCAGGCTTTGTTGTCAAAAAAACCGCCCTTCTTAAAACTGAAGAGCGGGTCTGGCTTAGTTGCCCTTGGTTGTCGGAGTAGGCAACCTTTTTATATTATATATCATGCCGCACAGGCTACCCCGTCTGTCCGGATTGTAAGACACCTCGCAACCCATTTCTTCGGGTGTTCCTGAGTTTATTATACCCAAAAGGTGCACCGCGGAGCTTTTTAGTCCGGTAACTGATCCAACCCGTAATTTTATGTTTTCAAAACTTTGTCCCAGTGGCTGAAAAGCAACCACCCGACCAGCCGACAGATATTCCCTTATCGGACCTCCCTCAATTAATATTTCTGTTTCGGTGTTTATCATAACCTATCCTCCTTTGGATGTTGAGTACCGAAGTTAGTGTAACATACTATTTTACTCTAGTCAACTGTTTTTAATAATTTCAGCCACCTCTGATTCTTTTTCCAGAAAATTAAGATAAAGCGTAACTTGTCCTTTGGCTCTGGCCAGATTGTGTGCTTTTCTGCAGGGATAACGACTTTTGTCCCAGCCAAAGTAACAGTCCTCAAAATAATCACGCAGAAACCGCGAAGCCAGTTCTAAAATAATCAATTTGATGGCTTGAACAACCAGCAACCGTTCTTCCGGAGGCACCATCGCTGACGCATTTTCCAGATAACCAGTCCAAACGTTTTTGAACTTTTCAAGGTCAAAGCAGTTATTTGGGTCGTCTTCAAAACTGGCACACCAAGAGCGGAAAGCGTCTCCCAACTCAACCAAAACACTGTTCTGTTTGCTGCAGCCGTCAAGGTCAAGCAGTGCCTTGGCTTGATTGTCCGGCTCGCCAAAAACAATATTGCTAATTTTAGGGTCGCCGTGGGTGATTGCCGGTTCAAGGTCTGTGGGCAGTAAAAGTTTGGGCAAATGTCCGATTACTTTTATCATTTCTTCAATTTCGGGTCCGTTTTCTTTGGGAATTGCTTTTTTGAATTTTTTCCAATGCAGACGAGTATCATGCACGCGCGGGGTTTCATGTAAAACCCAGTTATAGTTTTTCATTGCAACATGGAACCTTCCAAAAATTCTTCCGGCTTCATAAGCCAGCTTGGGGCAGTCTATTTTTTCTACAACCCTTCCCGGAATAAAAGTTAGAAGCCGCCACCAACGTTCTCCTTCTTTAACTCCACACTCTCCCCTTTTGGTCCAAACTGTTTGTTGCGCCAGAAACTTCTGATTTTCCAGAAACTTTCCAATCAGCGCCACGTTTATGATTGTTCGCAGGTCATAAATGTTGTTGAGTCTTTGCAAAATAAAGTCGCCTTCCATTGCCGAAACCTTGAAAGTTTCGTTTATCAGACCGACTGTAATTTGACTGACAAATAAAGGTTTTATCGGATATTGTGAAAGAACTTCTTCTGTCGTCACTTCTTTAGCTCCTGTCTTTTTGTTTTTCAGCTATAGTAACAGTAACTTTCAATTTTTCAAATACTTCTCGGCTTTTACAATGTCTCCGGGATAATTGATGGAAAGCCACTTATCCATTACCACTCCTTTGACGGGATGCTCTTTAGACATTTTTAAAATAGTTTGAGGCAGGCCAAACTCACCGTTATTGATTTTCACGGGTTCGTAGTTAAAAATTCGTTTATCCAAGACATAGGCGCCGCTTATAATCAGAACTTTTTTCTTTGGCTTTTCTGATGTAATTTTACGCCAACTTTTAATAAACCCAGAGCGGTTGAGTTTAATTGCTTCGTAGTTTTTCCAAGGAAAATTTCTGGTTAAGCCGACAGCCAACTCTTCATCCAGGCACTTTGCCAAATCAGAAGTGGAATAAATATCGTCGCCGTTAAGTGCCAAAAATTTTCCGGTATTTAAATAACCCCGGACTTGCCACAAGGCGCCGGCGGTGCCGGCAAGTTTCTCCTGCCGGACGTAAATGAGTTTTAAACCGTCAAAGTGAGAGCCGAACCTTTTCTTAATTTTATGACCCAGATAATCGGTGACTATTATTACCTCATTTGCCAGAGGTTTGAGAGCATAAAGAATGTGTTTGAGAATCGGTTTGCCGCCAACCGCAACTAGAGTTTTTGGGTTGTCTGAGGTGAGATAACCCAAGCGAGAACCTCTTCCCGCAGCCATAATGACGACTTTCATAAGATTACTTAAGAACCTCCAGAGCTTTTTCCAGTTGGGGATCTTTGAGCGGGTCTTTTTCGGTTTCTTCCTCATCTTTTTTAACTTCAAAGTCCGGCTTGATGCCGTTATCGCTGATGGAAATACCGCCGGGGGTAAACCATTTGGCAATGGTTATTTTAAGAGTTGATTTCTTGTTTCCGGACAAAAACTCTACAAGCTCCTGAACCGAACCTTTGCCGAATGATGTCTCGCCCACAATTTTGACTCCCCTGTTGTCTCTCAAGGCTCCGGCGAGAATTTCCGAAGCCGACGCCGAACCTTTGTTGATAATGATTATCAATGGATATTTTTTCAACTGTCCGTTGTTGTTTGTTTTTAAAACGGTTTCTGTTCTATCGGCGAATCTTTCGCTGACCACGGTTTCATTGGGGCCCAAAAACCAGCTGGCGATATTTACCGCTGAATCCAAGATTCCGCCGGGGTTGTTTCTTAGGTCCAGAATGATTTTTTCTGCTTGTGAAGCGAGAATTTCCCTGGCTGTTTTATTAAAGTCTGCGTCAATGTTTCTGTTGAAAGTGAAAAGCTGGATATGGGCAACATTGCCGTCCAAAAGTTTCCAGTCTATTGTCGGTATTTTTATCTCTTCTCTTGTCAGGTTGAATTCTTTTGGATCTTTGTCTCCGTTTCTCTGAATAGTTAATTTAACGCTTGTTCCCCTTTTGCCGCGGATTTGGGTGACGGCTTCGTCTATGGTCAGGTTACCGGCGTCTTTGTCGTTTATTTTTGTTATTATGTCTCCGGCTAGAATCCCGGCTTTGTAGGCTGGGGTGTCTTTTATGGGCGCGATGACGGTCAAAAGATTTTTTCTCATGCCTATCTCTATACCGACTCCGCCAAAGGAGCCGTTGATTTGTTCTTCAAACTTCTTGCTTTCCTCCGGCTTAAGAAAGGCGGTGTAGGGGTCGCCCAAAGAATTTACCATGCCTTCTATGGCGCCATAGACCAAATTTCTTTTGTCCTGCAGTTTCTCTTGGTCAACAAACTTTTCTTCAAGTTTGCTAAGAGCCGTCCAGAACAAGCCGAAGTCAATTGAGGCAGGTTGGCCTGTTCCCTTATTGCTTATTTCTGTCACTATTTCGTCTATTTCGCTGTTACTTCTGGATTTTTCAAATTTGGTTCCGGCGTAAAAGCCTCCGCCAAGAAGGGCAACAACCAGAACTATAAAAATTATTTTGTTATTGAGCTTTTTTGTCATAATTTAAGAGGTTTTCACCGGAACGGTATTTGAGGCCGTGTTTAAAAAAATATTTGATGGCGCTTTCTATGTGCCATCTCGTTTCTCTTCTTAAAAAAACATCCAAAAAATCAAAACCCGCCCGCGATTGTCTTATGTGATAGTGAAGCATGGCGGCTGAAGGCAGATAAGCGACTTTATAACCATTCTCCCAGAATCTTTTTGCCCAGTCAACGTCCTCAAAATACAGCTTAAATCTTTCGTCCATTAAACCCACTTTTTTTAGCGCGGCTTGCGTGGTCATCAGGGCCGAACCCATTAACCAGTCAGGAAAAGATTTTGATCCCGGATTCAGGTTTTTAATGTTAAAATCTGCCAAGTGTTTTTTTGCAAAAGGCATTTTGCCTAAAAAAGTGCGGCGATAAACGATGGTCAATGGACGGTAGAATCGGAATTTGGAATTTTGCGTCTGGCCGTTAAAATTCAAAAGTTTTGGGCCGCAGAGGCCGATGTCCTGATTTTGGTCAAGACATTCTAGCATTTTCTGGACGGAACCGGGCGTGACTATTATGTCCGGATTAAGTATCAAAACATGCTCCCCTTTGGCGTTTTTGAGACCGTGGTTTACTCCGGCGGCGTAACCTACATTTTTTGTCAGCGGCAAGTATTTGGCCCAGGAAAATTTTTCTTTTAAAATTTCCCCGGTTTCTGTTTGCGCTTCGGAATCAACCACAAGCGTTTCAAGTTCGGGGATTTGATTTAAAACATGGTCTCTTATTGACCCAAGGCAGAGCTTCAAGAGTTCCGGGCTTTTATAATGTATTATTATTATTGAAAGATTCATCCTGTAACTTTAAATTTGTTTGAAATAGTTTCTGATTAAATCCCAATCGTTATCTTTTGGCAAAAGAACGTATATGCCGTTTTGAACGGTCTCATGAAGCAGGTTTTCTGTGGTTAAGGTTTTGGTTTGTAATTTTTCTGCCGAGTTAAAAGTAAGGGCTAACTGCAAGATATCCCTCGTGTCCCAAATGTTAAAATCTGTAGAAATGTTGCTTTTTAAGCTATTTGCTAAAGAAGTTACTCTAATCGGATTACTCAAAATACCCAGACTTAAAGCTTTTTTTCTGATAGCCAAAATTATTTCCTGTTGTCTTCTTGAACGGTCAAAGTCGTTTGTGCTGTAACGCGAGCGGGCATAATAAAGAGCGGTCTGGCCGTCTAAATGGCTTTCTCCTGCCGGTAAGCTAAACTCATAGCCCCACTGCGTTTTTTCTTCAAAAGGCTTCTCCAGCTTGACATCTATGCCGTCCAGAGAGTCAACTATTTCTTTAAATCCTTGGAAGTCAAAAGTAACTATTTTGTCAACAAAAACTCCGGTTATTCTTGAAAAAGAATTTTTTGTGAAATTGGTTTTATCTTTTTTGGCCAGGCCCCTTTCGTAAACCTCGTTAACCTTTCCTTTGAAAAGTCCCGGCAGGTCAACATAAAGATCTCTGGGGATTGAAACCAAAGAAGCTTTTTTAAGTTTGTCGTCAAAACTAAAAAGCATGATACTGTCAGTCAAGAGTCCCCCGTCGGGGTCATCAACGCCTCTTATGCCGAGGATTAAAACGTTCAGCCTGTCGGTTTCTTTTATCGGCGTTGGAAAGTTTTTATTCAAGTCTTCTTCCTGACTGTTTTTGGTTTCATTTTTTGAAGTTAAAAGCATGCTTATCTTTTTCAGCCAAGACTTTTTTTTCTCGGCGGTTACTGTGTTTGATTTGTCGCTCAAGAAGATTGACAGCGCCAGTATTAAAATAAACAAAATAAAATAAACCAACTTTTTTCCGGGTTTTTTGTTAAAATTATTTTGTTGAAAATTTATCCGATCCATTGTCTGATTTCTTTTGGGCTGGTTTTGGCTCTAGCCATTATCTCTTTTCTTTTTTTAAGCATTTTTGGTGCCAGTCTTATCAACTTTGGCATTTCAAGCAGAACAGAGGGTTCAAACAAAATTATATAACCCAACTCTTGAATCTCTCTTTTCAAAATCCAAGGCAGATCTTTGAGTATATTGATCCAGTGGTCGTTTTTCAATCTGGCCAGTCTTTTGTTTCTCCAGTCCAATCTTTTTTTAAGAGCGGGTATTTTTTTTCTCTCGCCTATTCTTTTAAAATAGCCGGTCCAGATCTTGCTCATGTTTTTAGTGGTAGAGCGGTCGTGATACATAACAATGGCTGGGCTGTAAACTTGCTTCCATCCAAACAAACGCATGCGCCAAACCAAATCAATATCATCGGCGTACCAGAACATGTCGTGGTCGGCAATTTCGCCCATAATCCTAGAGTCTTCCAGGGCTTCTCTGCGGAAAATGGGCGCGGCGCCCTCAACCCCGAAAACTTCTCTTTCTTCGTCAAATTGTCCGTTGTCCGGTTCTCCGTGCCCAATGTTGGTTATGCGTCTGGAACGCTCAACCCTAAAACCAACGGTATCTATAATTTTGGGGTTTGTGGTTTTTAATTCTTGGTCCGCAATGCTGTTTATGTCGTATTGATAGATTTTGGCTTGCAGGGCTCCTATTTTTTCATCTTTTTCCATGACTACTACAGACTTTTCCACCGCGTCTGGCGCAAACAGAACGTCAACGGAAAGAGCTATAATATACTTTCCGTGCGAATACTCTAAGGCTTTTTCCTGCCCGCCCCACATGCCATAGTTTATTTCAGACTCAACCAAATTAAATTCCGGAAAGTCTTTTTTTGTAATTTCTTTGGTTTTGTCTTTTGAGCCGTTATCAAGGATGTTGATTTCTAGGTCATGGTATGTTTGTCTTTTCAAGGCGTTTAAACAATGCAGGAGATATTTTTCTCCATTTAAAACAACCAGATTGATTGTAACTAATGGATTTGACATATTTTAACCAAAATATTATGCTTTATTTCAAAGCTTCGTTGAAAAAGGAATAAAAAGTAAAATGCTGATGCTTAAAAAAAGTTTGAACAAAAGTCAATTTGTGGCCGAGTTGGCTCAAGCTACAAACATGATTGGCGGCGTACCCTTTGTTTTTGACTTAGAGTCAGAGAGCGGGAAGCTTTTTTTAGAGCGTCTTGAGTTGGCAGGACTTAAGGCAAGCAAGGGCGAGATGGCAGGATCAGTTTCAGATTTTTTTAAGGAAAAAGAAAAATGGTCAATGAGAGTTTGCAGATTTAGCAATCTTGGCGGCGGCTTAATGGAGGTTGGCTTGAGTCCCGACGATTTGGCCATTGCTTTGTCTCATTCAACCGCAACCAAGTTGCCACTTTTTTATTAAGCGCTATCTGGCGGGCCTCTGATTGGAGGCCTTTTTTAATCCCAGAATTACTGCCGAGTTAACAGCAAATATTAAAAATGCCCGTTCATCAAAAAGCGCGGCATCAGTTAAAGAATAGAATAAAACCCAAACTGTGTAAAGAACAAAAGAGGCGCTGTAAATTTTATTAAACATATCTTTCTCGTCCCAAAAAACAGCAAGCCCCCTTTTAAGTATTAAGAAAAATATGCCTAAAGCGGCCAGTAAGCCGAGAATGCCTATCTCGGCCGCTATTGTAAGGTACAAATTATGAGCGGAAGAGCCGGCTTTGGCGTATTCAATTTCCTGCGATAAAACAACCGGAAAGTTGCCAATTCCCACACCCAGCAGAGGTTTTTTAATGATGGAGTTAATGCTGGCCTTCCAGATAGCGATGCGGCCGTTGTTTGATGTTTCTTCCAGGTCCAGTATGGAGCGTAGTCTTTTGGTTAAAATTTCACTGCTGTACTTGTTAAGGCCGAATTGGTCAGAAGCGAAAATCGGGTAAGCAACCATGAAAAGCAGGACAAAAATTATAAAAAGAGAAGAGATGTATTTTAAAATGTTTTTGTCAAAAATATTTTTGGTGATCCTTAACAAAAAAGGCAAAATAATTACCGGACCCAAAACTGCCAGCCAGATTCCTCTGGTTCCGCTTAGAATGGTCAACAAGAAAAATGCAGGCAGAAGGAGTATCAAAAGAGAGGCCCGGCGTTTTAACAAAACTTTAAAACTGGAATAATCTGTTTTAAATATCTTTGTCAGAGAAAAAGCAAGAAGGGCGGGAACTGTTAGGAGCATAAAAATTGGAAAAGAGTGCGAGTCCGGCAGTGTTGAGAAAACGCGAAGAGAAAGTTGCGGGCCGAAATAAGCGAACCAAGTGTTAGCTTCCTGGGCTGTTTGAGACCAAGCCGAACCGTAAAATCCCATCTGTACGGAGCCGGCCCAAAAGTCCATAAATTCATAAATTGAAATCAGGTAAACGCTGACAATTTGCATAACAGCGGCAATGGCGACTATGACTCCCGACAGCAGTACACTTTTAAGCAGATCTTTTACTATTTCCGGTTTTTTAAGAACCAAGTCGTAAATGACAAACCCAACAAGGCTTAAGTTAATAAAATAAATTACTCTCTTTACTCCACTGATAAAATCACCGGCTACGATTAAAGAAAATAAAGAAAAAACCAGAATGACAAGGGCAAAAAAAGACAGCTGGTATTCTTGAAAGTTGATGTTGGAGGCGACTTTTTTGGAGAACGTTTTTATTTGGAGCAGTTTTTCTTCAGCAAAAAACCATTTTAAAAAAATAAGGCCCGAAGCAATCCGCCAAATGTTGAAAGAATCGAAGTAGGAGGTAAAAGGAATTGCCACAAAAATAGGAATGGAGCGGACAAAAAAAGAAGTTGCCGTCTCCAAGTCAGTCCATAAAACAAAAAAACCGATCAAAAGGGCAAGGCCTAAAATCGTACTTCTGGGAATTATTCCAAAAGCGACCAAAAAAACAACTATGACCTCAATTAAAAAAACTAAGTTGACGGGTTTTTTCAGCGTGTTGAACATAGTTCTTTGAAAATTTGTATCAGTTTTTCGGTGTGTTTTTCCCAGTTGAATTTGGACGTTATGCGTGGACCGTTTCGGATAATTTCTTCTGACTTTTCTCTGTTGTTTAGCGCCTGTTCAATTGCCGATGCCATCTGCTGCGGGTCGGTCTCGTCTTGGACGAAAAAAGCATTGCCTTCGTAAATTTCTTTGTTTAAGTCATTGTTTTTTACAAGAGGCGGAGTGCCTAGAGCAAGGGCTTCAAGCGGAGGCAGGCCCATAGCCTCCGAAGTAGAAAGATAAATGAATAATTTAGCTCCGGCAATCAAAGATTTTAAATCTTCATCTTTCTCAATATAATCATAATGCATAACCCGCTTACCGCCTAATTTTTGGTTAGTTTCTTTGATAAGATTTTTTAGAATTGGCGGATTATATTTATCTTGGCCAACTAAAACTAGTTTAAGGTCGGGAAATTTATCCGCAAGTATTTCAAAAGCTTGAATCGTTTCTTTGGCTCTTCTGCGCGGAAAGGCTTGGCCGGCATAGAGTAAATAGGTTCTAAGTTTTAGGTTATAGGTTATAGGCTTATTTGGTTGGTCTATGCCGAGATAATTCACCATTATTCTTTCGGGAGGGATTTTGAAAATTTGAGAGACTTCTTTTTTGGCGGTTTCAGTAAAGGTGGTTATTTTTGTTGCTCTTTTGGCGGCCCAGTTACTGAAAAGCAGGTAGCCGAGTTTGTATCTCAAGGGCAGATTACCTGTTTTGTACTCATAGTAAATGTCGTTGGTTAAAACCACCAAAGACTTGCCCAAAAAAAATGCCGGCAACATAAATCCGGGAAAGAATGTTGCGTTGATTTTGTCTTTTAGGATTTTGCAGGTACGGGTCGTCGGGCACGAAACCTTTAAAATACAAGTAAAACCTGAACTCTTTTGCGAGTTCAGGTTTTTTTGATATTTCTTCCAGTATTTTTGACAAATGTCTGCCTATCCCCCATCTCTTATTCTCCAAATTGTGGCATTCTATGGCAATTTTAAGCATGAGTTGGAATTAAAAAAGTTATGAACTAAAAATTATTCCGCGTTAGCACCTCTTCGGGACTTCAGAATCCCCAGCGAGGATTCTTCATCAGAAAAAGTTGCTCGTCTTGTCAAGAACCCTTCGGCTCGCTTCGCTCGCTCAGGGTCGTTGACAAACCGTGCCCCTCGCAACTTTTACTGCCCTCAGAGGAGCTATCGCTACATAATTTTGGTTATTTTGGAACAATCGCTCCGAATTTATTTTTGTAAAAATCCAGGACACCTTCTATGATGGCGTCGGCGGCTTGTGCTTTTGCCGGCATAACAAACATTTTAACTAAATTTTTTAAAACGATATAACCTGCCCAGAAAATCAAAAAAGGCTTAACTGTCCAAGGCGCGTTTAGGCTGTTAAATGTTAAAGAATTTCTCATATGGTATCTTAAAATCAGAGGTGAACCGAGATGTTTTGTTGATGCTGAAACTTTGTGATTTATAACGGCTTCCGGCACAACTTTTAATTTATAACCAGCTAACTGGGCGCGGATGGAAAAGTCGGCGTCCTCAAAATACAGAAAATATATTTCGTCAAAACCTTCAATTTTTTCCAGCAACTCTTTTTTTATAAGCATAGCCGCGCCGGGAACATACTCACCGAGTACAAGGTGGAACCTTGTACTAAGGGGGGGGTGATAGGAATGCTTAAGTTCCGGTTTCAGCCAAGAAATTTTTCCAAAGTAAGCCGTTTTTTCTCCTTCTTTAATTGCCGGTCCGACTATGCCAATTTCTGCGTCCGCTTCTGCGGCGGCAACCAGTTTTCTTAAAGCGTCTTTTTCAACCTTGGTGTCGTTGTTTAAAACAAAAACGTAATCCGCGCCATTTTCTAGAGCGTATTTTATGCCGACATTATTTCCGCCGGCGTAGCCCAAGTTTTCTTTGTTTTCTAACAATTCAACACCGACTTGACTTCTGGCATATTCTTTGATATTATTAACTTCAGCTTCTTGTGAAGCGTTATCCACTACAACGACTTTGTGGTTTGGATAATTTACCCTGTCAAATAACTGCTCCGCAGTTCCCCCATCGGGGGATTTGACTGGGTAAAGTTCTTTTAAAGATTCCAAACATTCCAAGGTGTCTTGGGAGTTGTTGTACTGGAGAATGACTATGAAAACTAAAGGAGGATGGATGGAAACATTCATTGCCATTTTCGTTGGGGTTGTTTTTGGTCTTTTTGTTTGGGGTTTAACTGGTTCATATATTGCAGGAAACTTGGTTGCTTTCGTTACTTCTTTTACTATGAGCCGGTATCTTGATAAAGTTAGTTAAAGGTTGATAAGTTTTTTAACCTCTTCTTCAAAACGGCGGCGGGAAAATTTTTCTGCCGTCTTTTTTATTACTAACGGACTGTAATTTTTATAATTTTCGTTTAACCTTCTTACCCCGTCAGCCAAAACTGCCGGATGAGCATCCTCAAAAAACTCCCCGTTTACACTCTCTTCAATATACTCCAAAGCCCCGCCTCTTTTCAAAGCCAAAACCGGCTTGCCAAACTGCATGGCTTCAAGAGGCGTTAAGCCAAAATCTTCTTCCTGGGGCATAATAAAAGCTTTGCATTTCTCATAGTATTTTGCCAAATCTTCATCTGAAACATTGCCTGTCAGTTTTATCAAAGATCTATTTTCAACCGTTGACCTCAATTTTCCAAATTCCGGCCCACTGCCCACTATAACCAAAGGCAATTCCAGTTTGTTAAAAGCTTGTATGGCAATATCAATATTTTTGTGAGGAAAAAGGCGGGAGACGATTAGAAAATAGTTTTGGAACCGCGAACTATTAATGTTCTCAAGGAGCGTAGTAGATACAGCCCTTGAAGTCGCTCTGAAGTTGAGGGTTGCTTGGTTGCGAGCAGTATAATTATTCTTTAACTGCGAGCAAACCCCAACTTCAGCGCGAGTGAGTCCTGCCGCTGGAGCAGGACGAACGTACTGAAAGGGTTGTATCTGCGAAGCGACTAGGTTTTCAGTGGGAGGATAAATTACCACTGAATCACGGTTATAATACTTCTTGATTCTTTCCTGTACATTTTTTGAGATAGCGACAAATTCGTCAACTCTGTCGGCGGCGCTCCTGTCCCAAATTCTCAAAAAATGCTGAACCAATTTGGATCTCCATGTTTGTTTTTTGTTATACTCACTGTGCCAATCCCACAAAAATCTTGTCGGGCTGTAGCAATAGCAAATATGTCTAGTTTTGGGTTTTAAAATCAGGCCTTTAGAGAAAGCTATGGAAGAAGATATGACCAGGTCGTATTGGCTCAAATCAAAAGACTCGGCCGCAACAGGCAAGAGGGGCAAAAAAAGTTTGTGGTTTACGAATTTCAGTTTGTAAAGTTTTTGTAAAAAAGAACTCTTGATTTTTGCTTCCGGCAAGAATTTGTCGGTAAATTTTTTGTTATAAAAAAAAGTATAAATCGGCGCTTCCGGAAACATTTCATGCAAAACTTTCAGCACTCTTTCCGCTCCACCCAAACTCAAAATCCAGTCGTGGACAAGGGCTATTTTTAAGTTAGTGCTTGGTGTTGACATTGTTTTACTAAAGTGTTAAGTTCTAAATAGAACTATTGAAAATTGAAAAAAAAGGAATAAAAATGCATATTTATATATCAAATCCGGATAATTGTAGTCCGAATTATTTGCAAGTTTTGATAGATTTGGCAAAAACAGGGAAACCCCTGACCGTCCCAGTTTCTTTTAAGGTGACAGAGTATAAGGTAGGAAAAGATTACCTACCATTCATTATGAATCTTACTCGTCAAGCCCACGTTATCCGGTTAATAGATGTGGACGTTTCCGATGTTGTGCTAGATAACTTAGCTTCTTTTGCCAAAGAACTTTGCGACGATCTGACATTGGCAAGATTTCCTTCAGAGGAATTCAATGTTAATTGTATCCACTACAAAAAAGAAGGTTTCGGCATATTAGAGGTTAGTCACTCAGATGTTTAATATTTTTAAGTCCACGGCTTTATTGCCGTGTTTTTTTATCTCTTACTATTTTCTAACTGACTTGTTTGTTTTGAAAATATCTTTATGACCAGATAAGCATACAAAACCAATATGGGCAAGGCCTTTTCAGTGATCAGAGCTGTCATTAATGTTGCTGTTTTGCTGTTTTGCCAGAAAAAATATAAAGTTGGTGTTGCCAGAAAAAACCATATTAAAAAAGTAAAGATTTTTTCTCTTTTTGTGTTGCTTAGTAAAAACACTAAAGCGACTATGGGCGCAAGAAAAGCCAATAAACTTTCCCAAATTTCCCTGTAGAATATAAAAGGAGAAAGAGCCAAAAGCAGGAAAAAATAAAGTTCTTTTTTTCTGTTTTCTTTGGTGAATAAGCAGATTGTGGGAATAATAACAGCAATAGAGGCCAGCGCCATTACGGACCATTTGTAAATGTCTGGAAATCTGTCGTAGAACAATTCACCGAGCAAAGCGGCAGGACCAAGGTTGTCAATATAATGAACTTGCCAATTAATCCGACTAGGGTCAGTCAAAAAGCCAAAACTTGCCTGATAAGCAGATAGCAAGCCTCCGCTTAACAAGAACTTTTCTAGATAAATAAGCGTTATGGCAATAATTGCTAAGAACCAAATGATGGCTTGCCAGTTTTTCTTTTTCAGAAAATAAAAAAAACCGAAGATGAAAATAGGTTTTGAAATTATGCTTGCAAGCCATCCAAAGATTGAAAAGCCCTTCTTTTGAGATGCCACTCCCCAAAAAGAAATCAGAAAGAACAAGCCGGCTAGAGTGTTATACTGTCCCATCCGCCAGTCTGCCTGGGTGCCCCAGAAAATCCAGTATAAACCAACGGCCAAAATTATTTGCCAGTTTTCTCTTTTCAAAATAATGCCGACTTTGGTGATAAGAATTAGGCCCAAGGTCAGAACGAGAACTTGGATACTCGTAACGTAAAAAAAGTAAAAAAACTTAAAACTAAAAAGTTTAACCAAAGGGCTGGCTAATATTGGTAAAATCGGCAAATACTTCCAGGGAAAGTAGTC
>JACOZX010000057.1 GCA_016181105.1 Candidatus Yanofskyibacteriota bacterium | reverse complement strand
CGCCAGATTTTTTCTTCTTCAGACTTGTCATTTGCCAAAAAATACTTGAATTCCGGTTCACCGCTTTCATTCTTTTTCTTAACCAGAAGGCCCAGCATGTAGTCAATGTCCTGTGTGGGGTCGCTTTCAATGTCAAAATAGATTTCCGTCTCAACTTCGGGGAAAACCGACTTCTTTAAAACCAAAGATTCGTTTTTAATCAACGACTGGGCCTGATTGTGAAAACGCACCAACTTGTCAAAATTCCAGCTAATCAGCTGGGAACGCAGAACTTCCAAGTCGGCATGGGCGAAATCATCTATGGTTTTAATGCCTATATCATAAAGCTGGCGTTGATCCATCTGGCTTAAACGATAAATCAGAGAAACATCGCGGCAACTTTCCGTTTCAGATAAACAAAGACTATACCAAGGAGTGCGTTTACAGCCACTCTTTAAAAATGGCGGCGGCTTTTCGCCCTCTAAAATCTTCTCAATGTTTCCCAGAGTAAGGTGGAAGTAGTCTAAAAACTCGTCAATGACAAAAGACTTTTCTTCGCCTTGGCTGTTTATTATATAAGCTTCGCGCGGCCTGACACCTTGTATTCTTTCCAGCATTAAGCTGTAAAAAACCAACTGGAACTTATGTTCATCTTTGATGTCCTTGCTGTTTTTAATGTCGTAAACCACATAATAATGGTCTCCAAAATGAGACTTTAATTTTTTATCGCCCAGCTCACTAATTGGCCGAACCTCCAAAAGATCGGGAATCCCTACCCAGTGTTCATCCATCAAAACACCGTGATAAATATTCTTGCCTTTTTTCATCAACTCGGCCGTGGCCAAAAAAGCTTCGTCCAAATCCTTAAACATGGCCGTATCAATTTCTTCAAACTTCCTTGATTTGATAATTTCCCTTTCGTGCCTCAAGCCGTCTTCATAAATCATCTGCATCAAAGGCGGCGTCGCTTTCTTCTTCTGCTGGTCTTCGTAGAGGTCATACCAAATCCAATGCGGACTTTTGTTTTTTCTTTTTGCATTATTTGTAAGACATTTTTTAAACTACCCCTATCATACCACCCAGAGATTAAAAAACCAGCATATTGCAAAGTTTTATTTTTTACGTTATAGAAAAAACAAAATTACCGGTCTTTGAAAAGAGAATAAATGAAACTATTACCCGAACCTGGTTGGTGCAGAAAAACTTGCCTGATTCTTACTACAATTTTTTTAACCTTTTTAGCCACTTCTTCTTTTTGGCTATATGTTACATCCAACAAACCCGAAGTCATTCTGGACTTAAACCACGAAATAAATTTTTTCTACCTTGAAATAGCCAAAAAATTTGTTTTGGAAAAAACGGTAAACGGAAACAGTATTTATTTTTACAGTGATAGTTTTAACGGCAAACCTATTGAGATAATAAACGAGGTCTATCTCTACCCTATTTTAAAAGAAGCCTATGATGACTTTGAAGAGTTTGTAGCCAAAAAACACAACTTAAAAAAACCGGCGAGAACAAAAAGGGGGAAGGTAAAAGTTATTTTTGTACGTGGCAAAATATATCAAACTCGAGATCTTGCTCGCAAAGAAGCAATGTCTGATGCTTTTACTCAAATATTTTCAAGAAAAATATATATAAGAATTGAAACTGAAAAGAACGGCAAATACGACATTGTGAAAGAAAAGAATACTCTGCGCCACGAAATCTTTCATGTTTTATCAGGAGAATACAGTCTTTGGGAGCTTGCCCCCCACGATGATGCTTATGAATTCGGCAGTTTAAAATAACCCCACACCGTATGGTGTAGGGTTTTTGTTTCTAAGAATTATCTTGCAAAATACCTCATATCTTAACTTCAATCTTTTTAATAACATCTCCCTGCTTTATCGCCCTAACCACATCCATGCCTTTTACAACTTTGCCGAAAACTGTATGTTTGCCGTTTAGCGAGGGCTGATTCTGCTCGGTTATAATAAAGAATTGACTGCCGTTGGTGTTGGGACCGGCATTAGCCATTGATATCGCGCCCACAGAATTGGGCAAAGACTTTAAGTTGTAATCGTACTTGTATCCGGCCGCTTCAAGCTGTTTTATAACCGCCTCGGGCACATTCAAAGATTTTGGGTTGATTTCATCTTCAAAAGCATAGCCCGGCCCGCCTGTACCAACCGCCGGACCGTCCGTCTTGGACAAAGGATCTCCCCCCTGAATTACAAATCCCGGCACAACACGATGGAATTTTGTATCATTGTAAAAACCTTTCTGGCTCAAAGAGATAAAATTCAAAACCGTCTTAGGCGCAACTTTTGGATAAAGCTCCAGTTCTATATTACCTCTAGCCGTTTCCATTGTAGCCAGAATTTTGTCCGGCAATTCGGAAACTGGAGCCGGGCTTGCTGTTTCCTGCGGACTCCCTTGCGGTGTAGGAGTTGCCGACACGTTTTCGGGACCGGCCTTCCTGTTTTTAAATAAGAAAAAACCAGCCAACAAAACAACCGCGATAATTAGAAAAATAAAAATGGGTTTCATATGAAACCCATTGTAGAATAATCATTTAAGAAAGCAAGCGGATATGCTCTTCTAAAATTTCAATTTTCTGGATTCCCCTCACTACATTCATTGCCTTGGCGGAATTAAAATACAAGTTCTCGCCAAGCTCAATATAAGGATCGCCGACATAACAGATCCCAAAATAAGTCGCGTCTTCAAAACTTTCTCTCATTTCAGGAATTAAAACGATAAAAGCGTAACCGTCTTGACTGGAAACCTCAAAAACAAATTTGTTGCCAGAAATATCAGTCAACCTGAAAATGCTGCGGGGTCCAAGGCGCCGCATGTTCAATCTAATTTTATTTTTTACCGGTCCCGCACTCCCGATAAGCCTTTTTTCGGTTTCCAGCGGTAATCGTCCCACATTTTCATCGTCTAAACGGAAACTATTTTTTCTCATCCGCGCTCCTGTTTTTAGGGAACATGTTGAAAGAATAGCACATTGCTATAACTCTGTCAATTCGTTCAAAATTTCTTCCGGAATCGGTATCGGTTCGCCAACCTTGCTGACTCCCGG
>JACOZX010000023.1 GCA_016181105.1 Candidatus Yanofskyibacteriota bacterium | reverse complement strand
CGGTGACCGGTTGAAAAATCTTATGGAAAGACTGGGCGTGGGCGAAGATGATGTTATTGAAAACAGATTTGTTTCCAGAGCTTTGGAGCAAGCGCAGGCAAAAATTGAAGGCTTTAATTTTGACGCCCGAAAATATGTCTTGGAATATGATGATGTGATGAATCGCCACCGCACGGCAATTTACGAATTGCGCAACAGAATTTTGGCAAGCTCAAGCAGTAAAGATTTAATCTTTGAATACTTTGATTGGCTGGTTGGCAGGTTGGTAGAAATGCATACCAAATCCGAGACGGGGGAGTGGAATACAGAAGAAATTGCGGAAAGTATAAAAACTATGACTGTCAGCGGACAGAATCTTCACGGAAATTTTCTTGAGTTTTCTAAGACCCAAGATGTCGGTGGTTTAAAAAAGTTTATTACTGATTTTATTTCTGAAGAGTATAGCAAAAAAGAAAAGGAACTTGGAGAAGAATCAATGGGGCGTTTGGAAGGCTTGGTGCTTTTGAGAGTGATTGACGAGCTTTGGGTTGACCATCTGGAAGCTATGGAATATTTGCGTGAATCCGTCAAATTGCGCGCTTATGGCCAGCGTGATCCGCTGGCGGAATACAAAGTAGAAGGCCAAAGAATGTTTGAGGAGTTGCTCAACAACGTCAAAGTCCAAGTTGCTAATTTAATTTTTAAAGTCAGTTTTACAGAAAAGCCCAAGTCTGTGGAGATGTATGAAGGCAGGGATAATCTTGTTTCAGATAAAAAAGAAGAAAAAACAGAACCGGTTGTTTCAGATAAATCTCAAGTTGGCAGAAATGATCCTTGTCCCTGTGGTTCAAAAAAGAAATATAAGCGATGTCACGGGAAGTGACATCTCGCAATCCTGAGCTTGTCGAAGGATAAAAAGTGTCATGGGGCGTGAGGGTAAAAAAAGAACCCCCATAGCCGAAGCAATGGGGGTGTGTGAAGTTTAGGTAGGCGCGGGTTCGGCGCCTCGTTGTAGACAGCAGGGTTCTCGGCTTAGTCTCGGCAACCCTAACCGGATTCATACAATCCGAGCATTTGATAGGCTACTGTCCAGAAGCCACGCGGTTTACCCGCGACAACGTCCTCAACCCCACAACTACATTGTAGCATGAGACTATATGGATTGTCAATAGCATGAAAATGGCTTAAAATAAGGTAAACCCCCGCGGTTGATTATTGAAAAAGTAGAGGTGTCATGGGAGATAAAAATAAAAAAACCGCAGATATAATCCAGCGGTCAAAGCAAGTTTGTAACTTCTTCAAATGTGCGAATGTAGTGATCTGCGCCGGCAAGTAGTTCTTTTGGGATGTGGCCGCCGAGAAAAGCGATTGCAATAACCCCGGCTTTTTTGGCATGTCGGATGTCAGAAGGCGCGTCGCCAACAAAGGAGCACTCATTAGGTCTGACGCTGTTTTGTTGAACAATTTTCGCGACAACAGTTTTCTTGTCTAAAACATGGAACGCGCAGTCACTGAATAAGTGGCAAAGGTCAAATTTATTTAGCAGAGGAACAACTAAGTTTTCGTGTTGGGCAGTGACGAGAGCTAAACGAACACCTTGCTGATGCAACAGTTGAAGCGTTGCTTTAACGCCGGGAAAGAGCGCCGCGCTAGACACCCCTCTTTCATACTCGGGTCCGTATATTGCGTTTAATTCTTCTCTTGATGCAGTTATGCCACGCTTCCGGTAGACTTCCATGTAGTCACCGTTTTCAAGCTCTTGAAAGTAATCTGCGATAGTGGGTGGTTCTACACCGAATGTCAAAAATGTTTTCCGTCTCGCGTTGTCCCAAACGGGCATATCATCCAACAGTGTTCCGTTCCAATCGCAAAAAAGGATTTTCATAAACCCAAACTCCTAAGTGAAAGAACTTGAAAGCATTGTAGATAACGGATATGTTTATGTCAAATAGATAAAACCCAAAGTGCGTGGAAAATAAATAGCCCGCCAGGTGATCCGGCGGGCGGGATAATAGATGGGTTGCTATGTGGAGGGATGGCTCCACCTGCAGTCCCGACAGTATATACTGCCCGGTTCTGCTTTTTTGCGGCAGCCGCCAGTGTAACACGCTCTAGGGAAACTTCCGTCTGGTCTCATATAAGTCTCTCCTCTCTCAAGCAGGCAGAGTTTTCCTCCGCAAGCTGCACAGGCTAAGCCCTCCCCAGTATGTCCTTTTGGAACTTGGTTCATTTTAACCCCTCCAGTACTTAATTTAGCATTATACCATTCTATACGATACTTGTAAAGTAACCGAGGAAGTGATTGAAGAAGGACTAAAATTTGAGATCACACAAACAGGCAAGGCCTGTTATATAAGGCCTGTTATATACAAACAGCCCTTGCTTATCCGTTTTAACTTATCAACTTGCGTTTTAAGAAGTGTACGTTATAATGTACGTATGAATAAAAACACAATATCAATATCTCAAGCGAGGAGCAAATTGTTCACCATTGCTCAAAGAGTACAAACTCCGGGGGTCTATTTCACGTTTACCGATAAAGGACGGCCAAAGACTGTCATTATGTCTGCGGATGAATACGAATCAATAATTGAAACGCTTGAAGTTTTGCGTGATTTTCCTGATTTGGACAGAACTATCGCAAAAGTCGATAAAGATGTAAAATCAGGAGCTTATTTGAACTACCCAACATTGGATGATATTTTAGCTAAAGAAGGATATATATTAAATAATAAATTAAATACTAAGCATGGCGTATCAGCTACGCGTCGAACCAAGCGCGCTAAAAAGTCTTAATCGGATATCTGGGCGCAATCGTCAGCGTATTATTGCATCTCTGGCTGGTATAAAAAGAGACCCTTTTGGTGGTAAGGCACTTGAGGGCAAGCTTAAAGGAGTTCGTTCTTGGAGAGTGGGGGAGTATCGTATACTCTATCGTATTCTAAAACACGAACTTTTGGTAATTGTGATTCGTATTGGGTCTCGGCAAGGAATTTATTAAAAATTGTGAATATACATATCAAGGCGAGGTCTTGATATGTAGAATAAAAAGTGTCATGGGGCCAGCTGAGCTGGCTGGGGCGTAGGAAAACAAAAAGCAGGACAAATAGTCCTGCATTAATGAGATTTTAGGCATAGCGTGCTAACATGAGAATAACCATGTCCCCACCGCCAGTAGGAATGACCGCAAGCTCGTTGGGCTGGTATTCGGAAAATTCTTTGGCGACAGCTTCAGAAATTTCAGCGAATGTTGGATAACGATCAGAGCTATGGGTTTCTGGAATATCCCAAACGACTTCTTTCACGCCACCCCGTCTGGTTGAAATACGATATCGCATTGTATTGCCTCCCCGAAAAGATTTATTGAATGAACTATGTACAGCGTAGCAAGGATTTAACAGACAAGCAAATTTATCCGCATGACATTTTCTATAATCCAGCAAATCCGGTAGTGCCGTAAATGAAAAAACAGCTTAAAACAAAGAAAAATTCCTGCGCGATAGTATTTAAGTGTAAAAATGCCATGGGAGATAAAATTTATCCACATTTACGCCTTTGACATCAAGTTTATCTTAAGATAAACTTTAAACATATGAAGAACGCCATTGTCGGACTGAAAGAGTTAAGAGAAAATATGCAGAAATACGCTTCTTTAGTTGAAAAGGGGCAATCTTTTATTGTCATAAAGAAGTCAAAACCGATTTTTAAAATTGTTCCATCCGAATCGGAAGAACAGTGGGAAACTGTAATTGATTTTACCAAAATAAATAAAAACGGCGTTTCTGCCAAAGAAGTGCTCAAAGCTCTCCGTCAATTGAACATTGCAATTAAAATACTTACAAAACATAAAAAATCTCATGGAAAATAAAAAACAAGTTATTGTTGCCGTATCCGGAGGATTTGACCCGATTCATATCGGCCACGTCCGCTTGTTTAAAGAGGCAAAAAAGTTGGGCGATAAATTAGTTGTGATTTTAAATAACGACAACTGGCTGAAAAATAAAAAAGGATATGTTTTTATGAGTCAGCGTGAACGTAAAGAAGTTATAGAATCCATTCGGGCAGTAGACAAAGTTATTTTTACCAACCACAAGCCCAACCCGAAAGACATGAGTGTTTGTGTTGAGCTTAAAAAACTCAAGCCGGATGTTTTTGTTAACGGCGGCGACAGGAAAATCGGCACGCACGCTCCGGCCGAATCGTTGGTTTGCGCTGAAATTCATTGCCGGGAAGTTTTTGGCGTTGGCCGAGGCGGCAAGGTGCAGTCCAGTTCCTGGCTTGTGGAAAAGATAAAAAAACCAGGGATTAAGCTTGAATCTATCGAGGCTTAGCCTCGATAGATTAACAGAAACTATCTTTTGTTATGTATAACTCTGTAAAACCGTATGGCAACAAAATATACGAAATTATCCAAAAAACTTGGCAGACGCCTTATGTAGTTGTCAGCGACGGGCCATATCCGATAATAAAGAAAAAGTTTTCTTGGCCCGAAGTTGACCATACCGACGGCATTGGCACGAAAGGAATTTATCACTGGCAGAAAAGCGCTTGGCGGAATGCCGTATTGGATGTTTTGGCGATGAATCTTAATGATTTGGCTTTGGTCAGAGCCGTGCCGTACAAACTGCAAAACCACATTATCTTGCCGGTTGAAGACGGAAGAATTTTAAAGATAATCAAAGCGTTGAGTTTGGAGTGCCAAAAAAGAAAAATTGCCGTAACCGGAGGAGAAAATTCTTTTCATAACGATGCTTCGGGCATGGATATCAGCATGACTGTTTCAGGTTTTGTTAAAAGGGAAAAACCAAACAGGTTTCAGATTGGCGATGCGCTTATCGGTTTCAAAAGCAACGGCCTGCACTCAAATGGCTTTACTCTTATCAGAAAAGTTTTTGGCAAAAAGTTCAGACCCGACTTTGTTAAGCCGACCAGAATCTATCTTGATACGATTTTATCTTTAGACAAAGTTTACGATATTCACGGCTTGATGCATATTACCGGCGGGGCGTTTACAAAGTTGAAAAAGCTTTTGAAAGGCGGAGATGCTCTGATAAATCGTAAGCACAAACTTAAGCCGCAGCCGATTTTCCAAGAAATTTATAAACGAGGCGTAAGCGGACAGGAAATGTATCAGACTTTTAACTGCGGTATCGGTTTTATCATCTCTGTTCCAAAGCCCCAAGCCGGTAAAATTGTTTCCAAAATAAAAGGTACCGACATAATCGGCGAAGTTATAAAAGGAAACAGCCGTATCCAGATAGAATCTATGTTCAGCAACAAATCCCTTCTTTTGTAAAAGAAAAGAGCAGTTTTTTCTGCTCTTACTTTTAAGTTTAAAACTGTTCTTTTTCGGTTGACCCTTCCATTGCTAAAGTGGAAGACGTGCCTTCAAAAATAACTTGAGTTATTCCGTCAAAGTAGCTTGTACCCACAAAGGCCTGGTGCTCGGTGGCGTCATAACCCTGTTCTTTAGCGGTAAATTCGTCTTCTTGAAGTCTGACGTAGGCCGGCATGCCTTCAAGAGCAAATGCTCTTGCCATGTCAAACATGGAGTGGTTTAGCAAGTGGAAACCGGCCAAGGTAACAAACTGAAATTTGTATCCCATCGTCGTCAGTTCTTCTTGGAATTTGGCAATTGTCTGGTCATCAAGATGTTTTTTCCAATTAAACGACGGGGAACAATTGTAAGCCAATAATTTGCCGGGGTATTTTGCGTGGATTTCATCGGCGAAAGTCTTTGCTTCCGAAAGGTCCGGTTTGGCAGTTTCGCACCAGAGCATATCAGCGTAAGGAGCGTAGGCCAGACCTCTTTGTATCGCCGCTTCCAGTCCGCCCTTGAATCTGAAAAATCCTTCTTCGGTTCTTTCACCGCTTACAAACCGGCGGTCTCTCGGGTCTATGTCGTTGGCCAAAAGAGAGGCGCTGTTGGCATCGGTTCTGGCTATAATTAAAGTCGGGACGCCGGAAACATCCGTGGCTAATCTGGCGGCTATAAGTTTTTTAATGAACTCATTGGTCGGAACTACCACCTTTCCACCCATGTGTCCGCACTTTTTAGCCGAAGAAAGCTGGTCTTCAAAATGAACGGCTGCGGCTCCGGCGTCAATCATGTCTTTCATAAGCTCAAAAACATTCAACACTCCGCCAAAACCAGCTTCAGCGTCAGCGATAATCGGCGCAAACCAGTAAGTCCTTTTTTTATTCTGAAAACTGCCTATTTCGTCGGCCCTTTTTAGGGCTTTATTAATGCGGCGAACCAGAAAGGGGACGCTGTTGGCCGGATAAAGGCTCTGGTCAGGATAAGTTTCTCCGGCAAGGTTAGCGTCTCCGGCCACTTGCCAACCACTGCAGTATATGGCTGGTAAACCGGCTTTAACCTGCTGAACCGCTTGATGGCCGGTTAATGCTCCCAAAGCCTTAACGCATCCGGCGTTCATAAGAGTCCAAAGCCTTTCTGCTCCCATTCTTGCCAAGGTGTGTTCTATCCTCACGGAACCTCTGATTTTTAAAACATCTTCCGGTGAGTAGTTTCTCACTATTCCCTGCCACCGAAGATTATATTGCCAGTTATTTTTCATAGCAAATGCTTCATTCATTAACATCTCAATCTCCTGTTTTTAAATGAACAAAAGGTTTCTTTATTATACTAGAAGTATTGCAAGTATTGCAATCGCTAACTTTTTAGTCTAAAAAGAACTATCATTAAGAAGTTGGCATAGGGGGTAAATAATATGAAACTAATTTTTGACATTGAAACAATCGGCGAAGATTTTGACAAATTGGACGAGATTACCCAAGAGTCTTTGACGCGTTGGATAAAGAAAGAATCTGAAAACGAGGATGAGTATAAGGTCGCCCTTGAAGAGATGAAAGATGGTCTGGGATTTTCTCCTCTCACGGGAGAGGTCGTGGCTATCGGTGTTTTGGATGTAGAAAAGAATAAGGGAGCGGTTTATTACCAAAATCCTGACAACCCCGGCGAAGTTACAGAAGAAGACGGCATAAAACTTCAGGCGATGTCGGAGAAAGAAATGCTTGAAAGATTCTGGCAGGGAGCCGAGCATTATGAAGAATTTGTTTCTTTCAACGGACGGGCGTTTGATGTGCCTTTTTTGATGGTTCGTTCGGCAGTACACGGTATTAGGCCAAGCAAGGATTTGATGTCAAACAGGTATTTGGGAATGCAAAAATATTCAGCCAAACACATTGACCTTTTGGATCAGCTAACTTTTTACGGCTCGGTCAGAAAAAAGGGCAATCTTCATCTTTGGAGCCGGGCTTTTGGCATCAAAAGTCCCAAAGAAGAGGGGGTTACCGGCGAAGATGTCGGCAAACTTTTCCAAGAAAAAAAGTTTCTTAAAATTGCCCAATATAATGTTGGCGACTTGCGGGCTACTAAAGAACTCTTTGAGTATTGGGATAAATTTCTAAGATTTTAGAAATATGGACAAAATAAAAGAGCATCATGAATGCTCTTTTTAAATTTCAGGTGAACTGGAGTTTGTTTGTGGTAAGTTAAGCGGTCCTACCGCTTTGGCTAGTTCTGCGTTGTTTACATCCAGAGCTCCTTTTTCTCTGGCTGTGGAGATAATCGTCGTTATTGCCGACAAACTGGCAAAAATTGTCAGCCAACTGCTTTTTATGTCGCGAACCATAAATTTGGCTTTTTCAAATTCAACTTTTGCTTTTTCCAAATAATCTTTTGCTTCTTTTGAAACATCGGGATGTTGAAGTTCTTTGTTTGCAGATTCCATTATTTTTGGAAGTTCGGTGAGAAGTTTTTGACTGCCGTTTTCCGCCTCTCTTAATTCTGTAATTTTTCGGTCTATGACTTCTGAAAATTGGCTTTCTGGCCTTAGCAATTCAAGTAGGACTTTTGTGCTATAATAAACCAACTCGGCAGTCTTCCATCCCGATTCTAGATGGACAGTTGTTGCAGCGGCTAAGCTTACTTTTCTATTAGATAAGTTTTTATCAGCTGTATTTACCAAATTTTTTAGAGATAAAAATTGGTCTTTCGGAATTCTGTCTCTTATTGTTTCCAATCTTTTTGTTGCCGTCGGCAGAGTTTTTTCTATTCTTTCAATTAAAGCTTGGCATATTTTAAGCGAGTCGTCATTTTCCATGTGCAGGGACTCAAGGCGACTCTTTTCGGTCATATATTTTTTGACCAAAAAGTAGAGAACAAACAAAAGAATTAGAATTAAAATTACCACTACCAGTGTTATCAAAAGTCACCCCCTGTTTTTGTTTTCAAAGAAACTCCTTGTGAAACCGATCACAAGAAGATGAATTATAATACTATTTAAAACCTGTATAGTCAAGCTCCCGCTTTTAAAAGAGGTTTTTTTAATTTTTGTTATCTTGTGCTAAATTTAATTAATGCCAATAACTTCTCAAAAATTTGAAGAGCTTTATGGCCAGCTTAACCCTGAACAAAAAAGGGCGGTTGACCACATTGAAGGGCCGGTCATGGTTGTTGCCGGGCCGGGGACAGGCAAAACGCAGGTCTTAACCTTGCGGATTGCTAATATTTTACTAAAAACCCAGATTAACCCTGGTAATATTTTGGCTTTAACTTTTAGTGAGAGCGGCGCTTCAACCATGCGCCGCCGTTTAGCCGAAATTATCGGCCCGACGGCTTATCAGGTGAACATCTCCACTTTTCACAGTTTTTGTAACAGCTTGATTCAAACTTACCCGGAAGATTTCACTGAAATTATCGGCCGCCAGCCAACAAACGAAATTAAACAGATTGAGCTTATTCAAAAAATTATTGACGCTACTCGTCTAGAGTTTTTAAAACCTTTCGGCGAACCGTATTTTTATCTGACCGAAATCAGGCGTTCAGTCAGCAGTCTGAAAAAGGAAGGCGTTGGTCCGGAAGATTTTCAGAAAATAACTGAAAGGGAAAAAGAATTTTTTGGCAAGATTGATGACCTCTATTACGACAGCGGGAGATACAAAGGAAAGATGAAGGGCAAGTATGCTGACGTGGAAAGAAGATTGAATAAAAATAATGAGCTAGGATTGGTATACGGCAAATATCAGGAAGAACTGGCCAAGGCCAAGCTCTATGACTACGATGATATGATTTTGCAGGCGGCTAAGGTTTTGGTTGCAAATCAAGACCTGCTTCTTCGTTTGCAGGAAAAGTTTCAGTATTTTTTGGTAGACGAGCATCAAGACACAAACAATGCCCAAAACAAAGTTTTGGAACTTTTGAGCAATTTTCACAGTCAGCCCAACTTGTTTGTGGTCGGCGACGAAAAACAAGCGATTTTCCGTTTCCAAGGAGCCTCCTTGGAAAATTTTCTTTATTTCAAGAATCTTTATCCTGAAGCGAAGCTTATTACTTTAAATAAAAATTACCGTTCTACCCAACCAATTTTGGACTTAGCTCAAAGTTTGATTGTTAATAACTCTGTCCGTTTATCCGATGAGGCGCCGGAGATTAAAGACGAACTGATTTCTCAAGTAGCGCATCTAAAGCAGTTGATTGAGACTTATGAATTTAAGCGTCCGGAGACAGAGGCTCTTTTTGTGGCTGAAAAAATCAAGGATTTAATAGGTCAAGGGGTAGGAGCAAAAGAAATTGCGGTAATCTATCGGGACAATCAGGACGTTTTTGCTTTAGCCGATGTTTTGAGTAAATATGGTCTGTTTTTTAGGGTAGAATCATCTAACAACGCGCTGGCTGACCAAGATATCCGCAAGCTTCTTGATATCTTTGATTTTATAAACAACCCGTCAACTGACGGATCCGGTGAAGAAAAGTTGTTTTCTATAATTCATGCCGATTGGCTGGGTATACCCAGCCTAGATTTGTATAAAGTGGTTTCTCCCGGAGTCAGGAGAAAAATTAGTTTGTTGGAGATGTTGGCTGACGAAAAACGTCTGAAAGAGTTGAAAGTTTCTTCCTATGAAAAACTAAAAAATATTTCAGCCAATTTACTGGATTGGCGCAAAAAAAGTCAGAACGTTGGCTTGATGGAGTTGTTTGAAACGGTTGTCAGAGACTCCGGTTTTCTTGCTCATGTCATGTCTAAACCGGATTCAGCCTTAAAATTAAATCGTCTTAACGCTGTTTTTGGCGAACTTAAAAAAATGCTGAAAAACCATCCGGAGGCTAAGCTTGGAGATTTTGTCAGTTACTTAAAAACTTTAGAGAAGTATAAGATTGTCGTGAAAGAAGGGGGGCTGGGCTATACTCCGAATGCTGTGCGTTTGATGACAGCTCATGGAGCCAA
>JACOZX010000053.1 GCA_016181105.1 Candidatus Yanofskyibacteriota bacterium | reverse complement strand
CCGCGACGAAAATTCCATATAACGGCCAAAGTCGTAGTTATTAGAATAATCGTCTATCTCTTTTTTCAAAAAATCTCCCGCTTCGTGATATGAGATGCCTTTAGCCATGGCATAGGTGTCAGGAAGTTCATAAAAATATAACTGATAAGGCACGATGGAAGAAAATTCAAAAACACCGAACGTTTTATAATTCCTAACCAGCCAAGGCAATGATATTGCTAAAAAAATGCCCAGCATAATGCCGGATAATTTAAAAAGACGGCCTAAAGATAAGTTTATCTGCTTTAAATAAGCGGCGCATGCCAGTGAAAATATAAAAACCGCGGGAATGTATTGGGCGATAGGCCTGGTCAAGGCTAAAATCGGCAGCAAAAAAGATGTTAACAAAAAGTACTTTTTGTTTTGGCTCTTTAAAAATTTAGTCCAACTCCAAACGGACAAGATTAGTATAAACGCAAAAAGAGTTTGCGTTAGAAATTTAACCGAAACATTCAAAGAAAACGGCACGAATAAAAATATGCCCGCGCTCCAAAGCGCTATCTTGCGGTTAAAATACTCTTTTCCTATCAAATACAAAAGACAGGCTGACAAAATGACCAAAAAAGATTGGATCACCAGCGCAGCCGTATAAGAGCCGAACAAAAATCTGGAGAGAAATAAAAATCCGGGATAAACGGGAGTCCGGAAAGAATTGGGATAATACGGTTCAGCGCTATCCCAGGAAAACCCATGTCCCAACCTCATATTTTCAGCCAAAGCAATGTATTCGCGGGAGTCGGCGTCATAAAACAAAGGGCGATGGTCGCGAAAAAATATAATCAAAAATATCCTGACCGCCAGACCGGCAACCAAGATAAAAAACAAAGCCCGGTTTTTAGAAAGAGTGCCCATGACCATCGGGGTGTGACGCTTCTTTGATTTTCCAATTTGAACTTAATTTCTTTTTTGGTTTTACAAGCAAAAAAACAACTTTAAAAAGAGGAACTATGGTAAAATAAAAAATGCTCAAAATAATTTTTGTGTTGATTCTGCCGATAAAACCAGCGGCTTTTTTATAGACTTTTAAGATTTTAGAGCCCGTTTTATTGACTTTGGACATTATTTTATCTAATATAGCTTAAAATAGATTTTTTTCATAGGAGAAACCTCCAGATGGACCTTAAAAATAAGAATATTTTAGTTACCGGCGCAAAAGGATTTTTAGGAAAACATGTGTTGAAGGGGCTTACTGACAAAGGCTTTTGGGTCTACCCTTTTCAGCCGTCGGAATTGACTGAAACTGAAGGTTATGATCTCAGAAGTCAAGGCTTCTGCCGAAAACTGATAGCAGAAGCTTGCTGGCCAAACGGGCCGAACGTCGTCATACATCTGGCAGGCAAAGTCGGCGGAATCGGCTTCAATCAAGCCAAGCCGGCAGAACTTTTTGTAGACAACATGCTAATGGGCATAAACATGCTGGAAATATCGCGCCAACTTGGAGTTAGAAAGTTTGTGCTTATTGGCACTGTCTGTTCTTACCCAAAATATACCCCAATCCCCTTTAAAGAAGAAGACTTGTGGAACGGCTATCCCGAGGAAACGAATGCGCCGTACGGAATTGCAAAAAAAGCATTGTTTGAAATGGCAAGAGCTTACCACCAACAATACGGCTTTAACGCAATATGTCTACTGCCGGTAAATCTTTACGGTCCCGGAGATCATTTTGAGTCTGAAAAAAGCCATGTCATACCGGCGCTTATAAAAAAGGTTGCCGATGCCCAGAAAAACGGCCAGGATTTTATAGAAGTCTGGGGCACCGGCAATGCCTCAAGAGAGTTTTTGTATGTAGAAGATGCCGCTGAAGCCATAGTTCTGGCAACCCAACATTATGACAAACCGGAGCCGGTTAATATCGGCGCCGGATTTGAGATAACAATCAGAGAATTAGTTTGGAAAATTTGTCAGATAATGGACTTCAAAGGCGATGTAAAATTTTGACGAAGGTCTTAAGAAAACTATTGACTGGTATCGGGCAAACCATTGTTAAAAACAAAAGCTCTTCTGGCAAGAGCTTTTTTAATTTGCTAGTGTTGGAAAAACAGTTAGTTTTGTGAATAATACTTTTGAAGGCTCTGTGGGCTGTGGATTGCTCGCGAGTCACTTTTTCAGCCCATTCAGCAGAATAAGATGAAAAAGTGACGAGCTGGTCGGAAAGTATTCTTTCCGAATCCATAGCCCACAAAGAGCGAGTTTCTTCGCTGGAAAGAAACGAGCGTCCGGAAAAAGTATTATTCACAAAACTAAAACAGTTAAGTCAAAGACGACAAAATGAGTAAAGTGACCACCAAAAAATCAATTATTGCCTCAATAGAAACTAAAATTAAACTTGTGTCAGACGAGGAATTTTTGGCTGAACTGGAAACAATCGGAAACTATATGATAACTGCCTTGAAATCAGGTAATAAGATCTTGACCGCCGGAAACGGCGGTTCCGCCGCCGACGCCCAGCATTTCGCCGCCGAACTTGCCGGAAAATTTATCTATGAACGCAAGGGTCTGCCGGCAATGGCTCTGACCGCCAACTCATCAATTGTCACCGCCATCGGAAACGACTTCGGCTATGAAAATGTTTTCTCAAGGCAAATTGAAGGGTTCGGCCGGCAGGGAGATGTTTTTGTCGGAATCTCAACCAGCGGCAATTCCCAAAATTTAATACAAGCATGCCCCTCCGCCAACACCCAGCACATTCAAGAAGCGCATATTATGATAATACACGAGTTGTGTTCTTTAATTGACGTAGTATTCAAAAATTAAAAAAGAGACCGATGGGTCTCTTTAACTATTTACTATCTTTGCCTGAACTATCAATTTCCGCCTGCAACGAGTTAATCACTTTGTCGGCGCGTAGACGGTCTAAAAGCGAAAAAAGATCGCCCAACTGAATCCTGTCTAAAAGTTCAGGTAGATTAAGTTCTCCGGTTCTAAGATTTACATGCAAACCGTGGATGTCGTCTGCAAACACCGGCCAAAACAAACAATTATGAGCTAAACCATATTGGCCACAACTAAATGCTCTGACTTTGTTGGCTCTAAGCGCTAGTTCCGGCACCTGCCGCCAAAGAACAACTTGGCTTCTGCAATAGTCTTGAAATGCTTTTATTAACTCGTTTTTAAGTTTTCTAACTTTTATTTCCGATTTTTGTGCCACTTTCTGACTCCTCGTTTTCTGTTATAAAAAACTGCTGGCAATTTAATAGAATAAGGGAGTTCTGTCAAGGTCAAACTATTGTTTATGCCGACAGCCTCATATTACCCACAAAATCTCCCTTGTAAAAACGCTAAATTTGTTATATTATAAAATGACATAAAAATAACCAGAACCCGTCATGGCGCCATTTTCAGGACTAAACAAAATTTACAAAAC
>JACOZX010000056.1 GCA_016181105.1 Candidatus Yanofskyibacteriota bacterium | reverse complement strand
CTTAAGCCGGAGGTTCTCCGGGAACATTGGCGGCAGATATTTTTCACTTCCCTGGCACCGTTTTTGATGATTGTTACCTTGCCGGTTGCCTGATTTTTTTTACAAATATCACAAAGCATAAAAATTATAATTCATTCATTTTTCTGGCTACATATTTTAATAAGGCCATATTTCTGTCATAGGCCATTCTCATCGGACCAATTACAGCTGAAATACCCTCATAACCCAGAGGCAGTGGATAGCTGGCGATGATTACCGTCTCGTTGCTTATTTCACCGGTCGGATTCTCTCTGCCTATAGAAACCAAAAGTTCGTTTCTTTCTATCTTATCAAAAATTGATTCAAAGTAGTTTTCAAACTCATCAAACATATTTCCCAGTCCAAGCGCATCTTCTGTCTCTTGAAATTCAGGCAACTCAAAGATATTAGAAAAACCAACACGGAAAAACTCCCCCGTGTCAGGAATGCCGCTGATTACAAAGTCGTCAGTCAGACCGGCCATAGTCTTGGCCAAACCGGAACTTAAAGCATGCGGGTCACGCGAAGCAGAAGAAATAGTTTTGTCTATCGCTTTGCGGTCTTTCTCCGGCAAAGTCTCTTCTTTCTCCTTCAAAAGATAATCAACAAAATATCTATAAGCCTTGTCAGTCGGAATACGGCCGGCTGAAGTGTGGGGCTGGGCAAGAAAACCCTCTTTTTCCAAATTCATCATCTCGGCTCTGATTGTCGCCGGACTGCAATCAAAACCCTGCCCATCCGAAAGACGGGCGCATTTGTTTGCCAAAAAACTGGAACTTACCGGTTCCGCTTTTTTGACATATTCTTTTATAAGTTCGGCTAAAATCTTTTTTTGCCTTGGATTTAATTCCATACCAAAGGCATTATATAAAATTAGCACTCTCAATGCAAGAGTGCCAATTATCAACAGGGGGAGCAACAAAAAACAGGTCCGTCCGCCTGTTTTGTAAAATTACCTTTGCACCATAATAAAGTTAAAAAGTTTCCAACCCGCACCTTCTTTGACCCAAAAAGAGACGAGACCGTGCTTATAGTAACCATCTCCCCTGACACCATATAAAACAAAGAAAAATTCTTGGCTGGGGAAAACTTTCTCCTTTTTTGCATCCGCCAACTCCTTATCTGACAAACGGAAAGCTTTCTTTAGAAATTCATCATCCGACTTAAGAATGACCATTTCGCCAACGGTATCGGGATTGAGAGGCAGAGGTTTTATATTTTCTTTCTGAATTTTTTCCAGATTCTCTCTGCTTATGCCCTCAATTTTTAAGGTCTCGGGTTTCGCCTTTTCAAGCATACCTTCGGGTTCTCCTTCAAAAGGAACACGAAACGGATTGTGGGTTTTTCTGAACTCCCTAAGCCTTGAGTCGGCAGTTAAAAAATTCCAAAATTTGTCTTCGTCTCTTTCTTTATACCAGGTATCCGAGAAGTTTTTTACTGTCTGGTAAAGACTCTGAACATCTTCCTGTTCTTTAGACTCCGGCTTTTGTTTTTGAGCATAGGAGCACGACTGTACTGCGCTAAACAACAAAACAAAAATTGCCAACGACTTTAAACTTTTCAAGTTACACCTCCAAAGACCAAACTACACCTATATTACAAGTAAATCAAGGCTAGTTAGGAATAGTTGGTGAATATGTTTCTTTTGCAGTTGGCGGCGACAGTCCGACACAAAAAAGAGACATATTCACCAACTATACTAGAAATCCATGTTTATATTTAAATTTTTTTGATACAATGGTTATATGCAAAAAATTAGCCACAACGGCATCACGCTGACGGCATTCAAAAAACCGAGAGAAAAGGAAATAGAGTTTTTAAAAAGCAACTACAATTTCCATCCTTTGGTCATCGACGAGCTTGCTCATCCGACTTTTCACCCCAAGGTTGAAAATCACCAAGACCACACCCTTTTAATCGTCCGGTTTCCGCAGTTTGAACGTTCTAAAAGTGAAATCAAGGCCAGCGAGGTTGAGAACTATCTGTTGAAGAACCTCTTCAAGAAGAGTTCTTTAAAACCAACACCAACTTCCTCTTGTACAAAATCCTAACCCACCTTTTCCGCTCTCTTTTTCCCCAGCTTGACCACATTATCAAAAAGGTTGACGAACTGGAGCACAAAATATTCAAAGGCAAGCAGGAAGAACTGGTTTCTGAAATTTCTCTTTACCGAAGAGAGGCCATTGATTTCAAAAGAATTGTCGGGCCCAATATCAAAATACTGGAGGAAATAAAAGAAAACCCTTCAGAGTTTTTCGGAGAAGACATTGCCCCTTACTTTCATGAGCTTCACACCGTCAACAGCCGATTGATAAGCCTGATTGAAAGCCAAACTGAAACTCTGCTGGTACTGCACGAAACCAACGAATCCATTCTTTCAAACAAACTTTCCAACATTATGAAAATCTTGACTATGTTTTCCGTCATCGTCTTCCCCTTGACCCTTTTTGCTTCAATCTGGGGCATGAACGTTGAAAACATGCCTTTAGTGGGCCACCAACAGGATTTTTGGGTTTTGATCGGCATGATGGGTATTGGAACTTTTCTCATGTTGATGATCTTCAAAATG
>JACOZX010000036.1 GCA_016181105.1 Candidatus Yanofskyibacteriota bacterium | reverse complement strand
AAGAATAGCACATTGCTATAACTCTGTCAATTCGTTCAAAATTTCTTCCGGAATCGGTATCGGTTCGCCAACCTTGCTGACTCCCGGATAGCGCCAAGCGGAAATTATTTTTTTCTTTTTTTCGCCGATACTTTGATACATAGTCCAAACTTCTGAAGGCCTATTTTTTGAGCCGGTCGACTGCATACAAGCGATTGTATCGGGAGCAACCCCCGTTTCAGTCCTTTTTGGAAACCGCACAACCCTTTTAACCAGACTTTCAGATATACGATAGTACAGCATTTTACCGACAACATGATTTGTCCATTGATACTTATCATCATTTTTCGGTTTTTTATACATACTCACATATTAGAGCCTTTCCTAAAAAAGGCAAAAAAAAAGAAGGACGAAAATCCTTCTTTTAAAAATTAACTCGATGCTCTCCACAAAACAGCTGTAGCGTTATCCTTGGTTTTTCTAATATTCACAGCATTGTCAACCAAATCTTTAGCCGTTGCCCCTTTGTCAATTTGATCAGCAATAGAGTCTATCAAAGACTCAATATCGGACTCAGTATCGCCATGCGCAGGATCAACGAGACCATCGGAAGCGACCAAAACAAAACTGTCTGGTCCCAAATTTACGGAATATGTTTCAGGCTCATGTGAAACAAAATCGCTGAAAATTCGGTCGCCAAGAGCTCTTGATAGCTGCGTATAACCTTCCGAGTTGCAAATATAACCTCGTGGATCATAGATAGCGCCTCTTTTTTTAGCCGCTTCAAGCTCTACTCCGTTAGTCCTGACGTTATGTTCTGGGCTAAGAACAATTTTACCAGTTGAATCTCTTACCACAACCGGCGAATCGCCAAGCACAGCAACCCTAGCAACTGAAGCAACCTCGTCAACATAAACTAAAGACAAGGTAGAGCCGGCTTCCATATTGTTTGTTTCTTTTGCCAGTAACCCGACAATTTGTTTCAGTATCGCCTCGTTGACACTCTGCCTGCCAAGATTTGTGGCTTTGAAAAAAATGTTTGGTATGTTATCTAAACAAAATTCGGACACTTCCGAACCGCCATGACCGTCCATTACAGCCAAAAGCCAGCCAGAGAAATTACCTTTAATTTGGGGTCTCAAGGCTATATATCTGTCCTCTTGATAAAACCTTGCGCCCTGATTACTATCAAAAGTTACTTTTCCTCGCAACATTTACTCTCCTTGTCTTAAATTATAAAAAAACTGACTAGGATTTACTATATCACCTTAAATCTTAATTGACAATACTCGCAGTCTCTGTCGCCGCATCTCTCGTTTTCAAACTTGAAATTCATAATATTATCGGCAATGGTTAAAATAGTGTGTTTTAATTCGTCAACTTCGCTGGTGTCAATTAAAAACTTCTCTTTGTGAAAAATTCCTTTCTTGTCCGGTTCAATAAAATCCAATTCTCCGGAAACCATATTTAATTTTACGGCAGACAAGGAGCCCAAAAGAAGTTTGTAAAAAACAAGCTGGCGTTTGTAATCGCCGGTGGCATCTTTTGTCTTGCCTTCCAGTTCATTTCGGCTCACTACTTTGCCGGTTTTGTAATCCACCACATTGACCGAGTCGAAGTCCAGATATTCAATTTTATCCAAAGAACCGGTCAGCTTTATTTTGTCGTTAAGAAAAACATTATTGACCCTAAATTCATTTTGAGTTTTTGAGCGCCAATTGCCGTTATAATAATCAAAGTATTTTTTTAGACTGCTTTCGCCTTTCGCCAAAAAAGTCTTTAGGTCATTTTCTGAAAGTGATTCTTTTTCAAGCAAGTTTTTAAACCCGGCAAACAGAGTTTCTTTACTGGCTTCTCCCCGATTTACTTCGTCAAAAAAATCTTTCAGTCCCGCATGAATGGCTGAACCGTATATCTGGTGGCGAGACTTAGCCCTTGGGATACGCAAAAGATTTGAATAAAAATAGCGCCAAGGGCAAGATAAAAAATTATTAACGGCCGTAGCCGACAAACCCCTCTTGCGAAACAGGCTCTGCAAATATTCCTTTTCAAAAATTGAAAAACCCTTGCTTGTTTTTGGCCGGTATAAAAAGTCTTTTTGCTGGTCAAAAATTTGTTCGTATAATTCGACAGAACCTGCTTTTTTAAATTCCGGCTTGATTTCAGCAATAAATTGAGAAGGCGTCCTCTCTCGCTCGTCATAACTTTGCAGAGCATAAGAAATATAAGCCATCTTTCTGGCGCGGGTAAGAGCAACATAAAACAGCCTACGCTCATCATCTAACTTTAAATCCGGAACCGACAATGTGCCCTTGAACCCAGTAGCGGAAGGGGACCCGCCGCTCTGACTCGCCGAAGGCGAGGAAAGAGCTAGGCGGGGGAACCGACCTGCCCGCCAATCGCTTG
>JACOZX010000009.1 GCA_016181105.1 Candidatus Yanofskyibacteriota bacterium | reverse complement strand
GTTGAGGCGGCTTCAATTCGCACCGGACGAGCGGCCTCTTCTTTGGTTGATGAAATTATCGTGGAAAACTATGGCGCCAGATATAAAATGAAAGAGTTGGCGACCATTACTATTCCGGAGCCAAAAACGATTTTAATACAGCCCTGGGACAAGAGCGCCATCAGCGCTATTGAGAAGGCTATCAAATCCAGCAATCTCGGTCTTAACCCAGTTTCCGATGCCCAAGGCATAAGGCTGACATTGCCTTCTTTAACCGAGGAAAGGAGAAAGGAATTTATAAAATTACTGAAGCAAAAAACGGAAGAAGCCAGGCAGAAGATACGGCATGTTAGGGGCAAAATTTGGGAAGATGTCCAAGAAAAAGAAAAAGCCCATCAGATAGGTGAAAATGAAAAATTTAGAACAAAAGAAGATTTGCAAAAGATTGTGGATGAATACAACCAGAAGATTGAGGAAGTTCAAAAAAAGAAGGAGGAAGAGTTATTGACATAACTCGCCTGTTTTGTTAATATACAGGAAGCTCACAAAAAAGGAGAAAATATCTTGGGGAACCAAAAAGACAGTGGAGTTTTTCATTTGATTTTTTTCTTGTTCTTTCTTTTTGTTGTGACGCCTCTTGTTTCGTGCAGGGGCGCATTGGTCGATAAAGATATTGCTATCAGAGCTCTTGAAAAACAGGGTTACAGTAATATTGAAATTGTCAACCATCAGTATTTTTGGGTGGGTTGGAAAGGATGTGACAGTAAAGACGCGGCTAAGTTTACTGCTCGTGCTGTCAACCCGGCAGGCAAGCAGGTTGAAGTGTTTGTTTGTACGGGTTGGCTTTTGAAAGGCGCGACTATTAGAACTGACTAGTTTGTTGTCGGTTCGTGCAAGAGGCTGATGAGCCTCTTTTTTGTTTGAGTAATTTATTAATTTTTGTTACTCTATTTTTATGTTTACCGCTATAATTTTCATAATTGTCCTTGGTGTTTTGGTATTAGTTCACGAGCTGGGTCATTTTGTGATGGCCAAAAGAGCGGGCATGAAAGTAGAAGAATTTGGCTTTGGCTTTCCGCCGCGCCTTTTTGGCTTTAAAAAAGGGGAGACGGTTTATTCTTTAAATCTGATTCCATTCGGAGGTTTTGTCAAAATTTTTGGCGAAGATGGGTCGGAAGAAGCGTTGAAAAGTTCAAGAAGTTTTTCTTCCAAGAAGGCCGGCGTTAAGGCCGGAGTGATTGTTGCCGGTGTGGCAATGAATTTAATCCTGGCTTTTGTTCTTTTGTCTTTTGGTAACTTTCTGGGTTTAAGAGTTGGTTTGGCGGAAGAAACCACCAAGGCGTCAGACTTAAAAATTCAGATTGTCCAAGTCGTTGCCAATAGTCCGGCGAGAGAGGCTGGGCTGGAAATGTTGGACGAAATCACTGGCTTAAGATATGAAAAAATTGTTTTAGAGGTAAAAAGCATTGATGAGGTTCAGAATTTTATAAACCAAAATAGGGGCAATAAAGTTTTTATTAAAATTAAAAGAGGTGAGGAGGTTTTAGAAAAAGAAGTTACTCCGCGCCTTGATCCGCCACCTGAAGAAGGCGCTTTGGGAATCTCTATGGCTTTGACGGGGGTTATCAAATATCCTTGGCACGAATCTATTTATAGGGGCGGACAGCAGACCGGAATTTTATTAGTTAACACCGTTTACGGCTATGGAAGCATCATTAAAAATGTTTTTATAAACGGTTCGCCGGGAGCTGAATTGTCCGGACCCATAGGCATTGCTAAATTTACCGGACAAGCGGCTCGTATCGGTTTTGCTTATTTGATTCAACTCACAGCAATCTTGTCAATCAACCTGGCGATCTTAAACATTATCCCATTTCCGGCTTTAGACGGCGGAAGGTTGCTTTTTATAATCATAGAAAAATTAAAAGGTTCGCCTATCTCCAGAAAAGTGGAAACTTTGGTTAATTCCGTCGGCTTTGCTCTTTTGATAATGCTCATGATTTATGTTACAAGTAAGGATATTATCAGGTTTTTCTAAAACTGCTGTGGCTCTCGTCATAGCACCTCTTCGGAACTTCGAAAAACCCAGCGAGTTTTTCTCATCGCGCAAAGTTGCTCGCCTTGTCAAGAGCCCCTCGCTAAGAAGCTCAGGGTCGTTGACAAACCATGCTGCTCGCAACTTTGAGCGTCCTCAGAGGTGCTATAACTTCAAGCCTTAATAACTTATGAAACTTTCTCAACTTTTTACCAAAACTGAAAAAGAGGCGCCTAAGGATGAAGCCAGCGTAAATGCTCAATTGCTGGAGCGGGGCGGTTATGTTTACAAAAATAATTCGGGGATTTACAGCTACTTGCCTTTGGGTTGGCGGGTAATCGGCAAAATCAGCAAAATTATTAGAGAAGAGATAGACTCAATTGGCGGACAAGAGATGTTTATGCCGGCTTTAGTGGACAAGCGATATGTGGATGCTACTGGGCGCTGGGATGTGGAAGTGGCTTTTGAGGCCAAGGGCAAGAAAGAAGACGAAGCCAGATTTACGCTCGGCTGGACTCACGA
>JACOZX010000038.1 GCA_016181105.1 Candidatus Yanofskyibacteriota bacterium | reverse complement strand
GGTTATGTTACCGGTCCTTTGCCCGTCAGAGCGGAGGAAGAAAAAGATTTTTTTGAAAGGAGATCCCGAGAGAGAGATCAAAGAATGGACCAGGAACCGGCCGATAGCCAGGAAGGAGAAGAACTTAAAATAAAATACAGTTCTGAAAAGCACATTCTTTTAGAAGAAGCTAAAAAGATAAATAAAAAATTGAAAGTTGGAGACGAAGTGATTACTTCCCTGGAAACCAAAACTGATTTTGGCAGGATTGCCGCTCAAACGGCAAAGCAGGTAATAATTCAAAAACTTAGAGAAATTGAAAGAGACGTTATTTTTGAAGAATTTAAAAAGAAAGAGGGCGAGGTAATCAGCGGTGTTGTTCAGAGAAGAGAGGGTCTGATGGTTTTTGTGGATTTGGGCAAGACCAACGGTCTGCTTATACCCGCGGAACAAATTGAGAACGATAACTACAGGATCAATCAAAGATATAGATTTTACATACTCAGGGTGGAAGAAACCAATAAAGGCCCGGTGATTTTATTGTCTCGTTCACATCCCAGACTTATAGCCAAACTTTTTGAATTTGAGGTGCCGGAAATTGAAACAGGCAGTGTTGAAATTAAGTCAATAGCCAGAGAGCCGGGTTCTCGTTCTAAGATCGCAGTCTTTTCAAAAGAAGAAGGCATTGATCCCATCGGCTCCTTGGTTGGTCAGAAAGGTGTGCGTGTGCAAACGGTTATTAACGAACTTTCCGGTGAAAAAATTGACATTATTGAGTGGAACGACGATCCGGCCAAGTTTATCGCAAACGCGCTTTCTCCGGCTAAGGTTTTGAATGTAAAGATATTGGACAAAAACAGGCAACATGCTTTGGTTGAAGTTAACGACGACCAGTTTTCTTTGGCGATTGGCAAAAAAGGCCAAAATGTCCGTTTGGCGGCGAAGCTTACCAATTGGAAGATTGATGTCCGTTCACCCAAAGAGGCAGTCTCTTCTGAACAGATGGAGACGGCAGAAGTTCTGCCTCCGGCAGAAGGTAAGGCTGATTCAGTTGATACTGGTTCCAGTCCCTCTGAAGTTGTAAATTCTGAAGCCGAAATCGTAGAGTCAAAAAAAGAATAAAATGCTGACAAAGACAAAAGAATTAAAAAATTCTGAAGTTGAGCTTTGGGTTGAGTTGAACGAAGAAGACCTTAAGCATTATTTAAAAAAAACCGGAGACAGGCTCTCGGGAGTTGTCCAAGTTGACGGATTTAGGGCCGGCAAAGTTCCTTTGGATGTTTTGAGGAAAAATATAGGCGACCAGAAAATTTTGGAAGAAGCCTTAGAGTTTGCGGTAACCGACAGTTTAGCCAATGCTTTGCGCAAGGAGAAGTTGGAGATCATAAGTTCTTCCGGTTTGGAAATAACAGAAAACACTCCGTCATCAGTGAAGTACTCAATTAAACTGCTCTTGTTTCCCGAGGTGAAGCTGGGGGAGTATAAGGGCTTGGGAGTTTCAAAAAAGACTATTACGGTGGAAGAAAAAGAACTGGAAGACGCTCTGGCTAGAATTTTAGAATCCCGTACGGACTTTAAAGAATTTGACGGACCAGCTCAAACAGGCCATCATCTGGAGATTGATTTTGAAGTTTTTAACGCCGGCCAGCTTATTGAAGGAGGTAAAAGTGAAAATCACCCGCTCATTCTTGGAAAAGGGGGCTTTATGCCTGGTTTTGAAGAAGAGCTATTGGGTCTAAGCAAGGGTCAATCAAAAAACTTTTCTGTTAAAGCCCCCGAGGACTATTATCAAAAGGCGGTGGCCGGCAAAAATCTTGACTTCAGGGTCACAGTTAAGTCGGTTAAAGCGGGTACTGTTCCGAAGCTGGATGCCGATTTTGTTAAGAGTTTGGGTAATTTTACATCTCCGGAAGAACTAAAAAATGTCATTAGAGATAATTTAAAAATAGAAAAAGAGCAAAAAGAAAAAGACAGATTACGCTTGGAGATTTTAGATATTATAGACAAAAAATCGGAAATACAAATCCCGTCTAAGCTTATTGATGAACAGCTTGAATCTATGATCTCAAATTTTGACAACAACCTTCACGAGCAGGGTATGGAACTGGCTTTTTATCTGGCTCAAGTTAAAAAAACCAGGGATGATCTTAAGAAAAGCTGGTACAAACAAGCTGAAAGCCAGGTTAAACGCGGCTTGATTCTGCGTGAAATCGGCAAGAGAGAGAATCTGAAAGTCAGTGACGAAGAGGCGAAAAAAGCAGCCAATAGTTTAGTTGCCAGATACTTAGTCGGCGCTCCTAATAAGCAAGAACCGGATGTAGAAAAAATTAAACAAAGAGCCGGTGACGCGCTTTTGCACGAAAAAATACTTGAGTTTATAGAGAAAGCTAACTTGAGTATTTAAAACTAAAAGCCCCCTTAGGGGGCTTTTAGTTTTAAATACAATTTTGGGGAAACCACGAGTGTCGGTTGCTGTTTCTACCGAAGTATCAACAGATTTATCTTGCCAGCTAGTTAAAAGAGATTTAATATAAAAATATTAAATCAATCTGTACTTCGCCAAAGCGGGCACAG
>JACOZX010000040.1 GCA_016181105.1 Candidatus Yanofskyibacteriota bacterium | reverse complement strand
TGGATCTTCTCGGCAACGAGGAGTTCAAACCGGCGGAGAGGATTGAGGATTCTTCGGAGTTCTCAAATCTGAAGTTGGCACATCGATTGCTTCGCCTTGGTCTGACCGAGGGGAAGAAAGAGGAAGAGAAGGCCGAGGGTCGCGAGACCTTCAAGGCTCAAGTGGAGGAAGAGTTTTTGGCTCTTCAGGCCAAAGCGACTCTGACCCAAGCCGAGGCTCACATTGCTGGGCTTCCTGGTCTTTTTCCCCAGAACTGGGGGCCTCGGTTTGATCAGAGAACCGGCCGTAGGGACAAGAGGGGAGAACCTCTTGTCAACGTGGTCTGGTATCCTCTCTCCCTTGTTGAGAGGAATTCCGAAGGTCTCATCCGGGTGGTGGAAGCCCCCGAAAGGTTGAAGGAGTTCTTTGCTCCGCATACGAATTTCTCGGAGCCGGGAAACGAGTACTCCGAGCTTGGCAAGCTGGGAGTATTGCTCCGGAGAGACAAGGTTCGTGCTGAAGCCGGCGCGACACCCGAGGAGCAGAAAGCCGCAGCGGCAGCCAAGGAAAAAGTCGACAAAGCAAAGGCTAAGGCGAAAGCCAAGGCCGATGCCGAGTCGGCAAACAAGCTTGCCGCCGAGCTCGCGGCCGGCTCCGGTGAGGACCTCACTGGAGTCAATATCCCACCAATTCCTTCCGCAAAAGAGAGCGGAGAGGAAATTTTTTTACCAAAAAACAAAACCAGCCTTTCGCTGGTTTAATCAATTTCTTTCTTTTCGATTTCTCTGACTTCTTTTTTAGCTTTTTGGCGGTTATAGTCTTTGTTGCTTTTGTGCGCTCCGCCTTTGCCTAAAATTGCGTAAATCGGCGCGCGCGGCTTAATTAAAACTCTTTTACTCTTTTTTTGTTTCCTCATTTTTTTCCTCCACGTTTTCTCCAATTATGTCCTTATTTCCTTGAATTGTCAAAAGCATCTTGTGCTCTTTGGGTTCAATGCTGACGATGGCGACTGAAATTTTTTCGCCTGTTTTAGGCGACCAGTCTTTTTTATTATTTAACTCATTGGCCGGCACTAGGCCCATAATTTGGTCATTGACCTTTATCAGCAAGCCGTAGTTGGTTATCTTGGCAATTTCACCTTCAACTGTTTGGCCGACTTTTAGGCTTTCCTCTATTTTTTCCCAGGGGTCTTCACGCAAAGCTTTGAGTGAGAGGGAAATTCTGCCGTTATCAATGTTGACTATTTTGGCGCTGATTTTTTCTCCGGTCGTCATATAGTCTCTGGGGTTTTCTACAATTTTCCAGTCTATTTCCGAAATGTGGATTAAGCCTTCTATGCTTTCTGTGATTTTAATAAAACCGCCGAAGTCGGTAATGTCGGTGACTGTGCCCTCAACCACGTCGCCAACTTTAAACTTGGCGATTTCTTCCTTCAGTTTGTCTGTCAGGATGGCTTTTTCGGAGACGATTAGTTTTCCTTCTGCTTCCGAAAAGTCCAGAATTTTCACGGTGAAAGTCTGGCCGCGGAATTTTTGCAAAGCTTGAACGATTTTAGTAGTGTCGCCGCCTTCAATTTTAGGATAGTGTTCCGGGTTTAGTTGTGAGAGGGGAAGAAAGCCTTGGATGCCGTTGACGGTAACAATCAGGCCGCCTTTGTTGATGTTTAAAATTTGAGTTTGAATCACTTCGCCTTTATCTTTTTTTTCTTTTATATCGTCCCAAGCGGTGGTCAATTGGGCTTGTTTTAAGGAGAGCTCCCTATAACCTTCTTCATTTTCAAGTTCCAGCAAGACAACAGAAATCAAGTCTCCTTTTTTTAGAGACCTATGAAGGTCCGGGTTGTCGTAAAATTCAGAAGGGTAAATTATGCCTGTTCCCAGAGAGCCAAGGTCTATTAAGATGCTTCCCTTGCCGGAAGAGATAACTTCGCCACTCAAAACATCGCCTTTTTTGGGAAGGCCGGTTTCGTACTTGAGCAAAATATCTTTCATTGTGTTTGGGTCAACAACCAGATTGTTGTCAGGCAATACAGCAACAGTGTTCATATAAGTTTCTGCATCTTACAAGAATTTGTGTAAAAAGGCAAATTTTCCCTTGTCAGGGTCATCCTGACAGGTTATACTGACATGATACATAGATGAAAAATAGAGATTACAAAAAATTTGGAATGGGAGAATATTACCATATCTATAACCGCGGTAATGAAAAGAAAGAAATTTTTCGAGAACAGGATGACTTTAGATTTTTTTTAGAACGCATAAAGAAATATTTATTTCCAGAGAAATTTAAGCAGAGGGTGCGCGAGTTATTGCCAAGCAATACATTTTCCTTGATTAGCTACTGTCTAATGCCCAATCACTTTCATCTGTTAATACGACAAAATACTGAAATTCCGGTTACCGCATTGATGCGTCGCCTTGGCACTAGTTATTCAATGTATTTTAACAAAAAATACCAACGGGTTGGAGGAGTTTTTCAAGATCAATATAAAATGGTTTTAGTGGACGACAACAGACACCTGATTTGGTTGTCTGCTTATATCCACCAAAATCCAAAGGTAGCAAACCTAGTTAGTGACTTAAAAGATTATCCGTGGAGTAGTTATAACGAGTTTTTGGGACAATCAACCCCAGCTACTTGTGATAAAAATATTATCCTGCAACAGTTTGTAACCCTAGACGAATATAGTAAGTTTCTTAAAGAAAGTTTTTTTCTGATCAAGCATAAAAAAGACATGGAGTTTTTGTTAATTGATAACTAGGCCCTCTGTGGGAGCTCTGTTACAGAGTCTGTCAGGATGACCCTGACAGGGTAAAGCACTTTTGCCTTGTTGATTTACTATATTTTTTTGGTATAATAAAGCTATGACATTAAGCTGGTTTGGACATAGCTGTTTTCGTCTTGAGGGCAAAGACATCTCCCTTTTAATAGACCCCTTTTCCAAGGAAATCGGTTTAAAGCCGCCCAGAATAAAAGACCAAATTGTTTTGGTAACTCATGACCACTACGACCACGCTAATATAGAGGGGGCGGAGTCAGAGACCATGATAATCAAGAACCCGGGAGAGTATGAGGTAAAGGGAGTATACATCAACGGCATTTCTTCTTTTCACGACAACAGCAACGGCACGCAAAGGGGCTTGAATACAATCTATTGTATAAAGTTTGACGACATCACATTTTGCCACTTAGGTGATTTGGGGCAAGAGGTTCTTGATGAAAAGCAGACTGACCTTATCGGCAATGTTGACGTTCTGATGGTTCCTGTCGGCGGTAAATACACGATAGGTTCAAAAGAAGCCGTGAAAGTGGTTGGTCAGATTGAGCCCAAGATCATAATTCCGATGCATTATAAGACGCCGGAATTAAACATAGACATAGAATCGGCGGACAAGTTTCTTAAAGAAGTTGGTTTAGTTCCGGAAAAGGTAGATAAATTAAAAGTTACTCAAAAAACTTTGCCCCAAGAGGAAATGAAACTAGTTTTATTAAATTATTAAAAACCTAAGGTCCGACCTTTTGAGGATTTAAGGTCGGACCTTGGAAGTCCGTTATGAGTGTACTCAAGGAAATCAGAAATCAGCCCGAACACATAAGACATATTTTTATGTGGCTTTGCGTGGTAACCAGTTTTTCTTTGGTTGTCATGGTCTGGTTTAAATCTACCCAGTCTAAATTTGTGGCCATGCTCCACCCGACAGAGATACTGAAAGAGGTGGACGCCAATAAATTTGCCGACAGAGATTTGATAAAATTGGCGGAGCAGACAAAAAAAACAAAGGAACAAGGTGTTTCTGTGTTTGCTACAGTTAAAGACACTTTTTCTCTTTTGAGAGCAAGCATCAGTGAGCTTATGGGAAGCAGTCAGACCGGACTGGAAAAAACACAGAAGAGCAAAAATAGCAGCATTAGCCAGCCTGCCTATAAAGGACTGCCTTTGTCGGGAGACAGATGATAATTTTAGAATTTAAGACGACTTAAAACGGGCCTTCTTTTTTATGGAAGAAAAAGATAAACCAATCCGCCAGCCGGCGGAAAGCAAAATTCAAAGCAGAGAAATAACCGCAGAAATGCAGGAGTCTTATTTGGCTTACGCCATGAGCGTGATTGTTGCCCGCGCTTTGCCTGACGTCAGAGACGGACTCAAACCGGTGCACCGGAGGATTTTGTACGCAATGAATGAGATGGGACTGAAGCATAACGTAAAATTTGTGAAGTCGGCAAGAATCACTGGCTCGGTCATGGGATTCTACCATCCTCACGGAGATGCGGCGATTTATGATTCTATGGTCAGAATGGCCCAAGACTTTTCTTTGCGTTATCCGCTAGTTGACGGCCAGGGCAATTTCGGTTCAGTAGATTCAGATCCGCCAGCCGCTATGAGATATACCGAAGCCCGCATGTCAAGATTGGCTGAAGAAATTACGCAAGACATAGACAAAGACACAATTGACTTTGTAGATAACTACGACGGCAGTAGAAAAGAGCCGGTAGTTATGCCTTCGGTTGTGCCCAATCTTTTGATAAACGGCTCAATGGGGATTGCTGTCGGTATGGCTACCAATATACCTCCGCATAATCTTTCAGAGGTTTTAGACGGTCTGGTTTATTTGATTGACAACGAGAACGCTGACGTTAACGATTTGTCCCAATTTATTAAAGGCCCGGATTTTCCCACCGGCGGCACTATCTATAATGAAAAAGACATACTTAATACTTATGCCAGCGGCAAGGGGCCGATAGTAATGCGGGCGAAAGCCGAAATTGTTGAAGGCAAAAAGAATTTTCAGATTATCGTCACCGAGATTCCTTATCAGGTAAACAAAGCCGAATTGATACAAAAAATTGCCGAGCTGGCTGTCGGCAAAGAGAGAAAAATTGACGGCATAAAAGATGTGCGGGATGAGTCTGACAAAGACGGCATCAGAGTTGTTGTTGAGTTAAAGCAGGACGCTTTTCCAAAGAAAATTCTTAACCAACTTTTTAAATACACGGAACTGCAAAAAACTTTTCATGTTAATATGCTGGCTTTGGTTGACGGCATACAACCGCAGACATTGAGCCTGAAAAGTGTTTTGGAAAAATTCCTTGAGCATCGCAACAAGGTAGTTGTCAGGCGCACCCAATTTGAACTTCGCAAAGCGCAGGACAGAGCTCATATTTTGGAAGGCTTAAAGAAAGCTTTGGATCATATTGATGCCATCATTAAACTTATCAGAGCCTCGGCTTCACAGGAGGAAGCGCTGAAAAATTTAATGAAAAAGTTTAGTTTTACCGAAAGACAGGCAACAGCAATTCTGGAGATGAAGCTGCGGGCTTTGGCTGGCTTGGAAAGAAAAAAAATAGAGGACGAGTTGAAAGAGAAGAAAACCCTGGTTGCTTACCTGGAAGATTTGCTGGCTCACCCCAAGAAAATTTTGGCCGTTATAAAGCAAGAATTTGTAGAGCTGAAAGCTAAATACGGCGATGAAAGAAAAACTAAAGTTATTAAGTCCGCTTTGAAAGAAATAGGGGAAGAGGAGTTGGTTCCGGAAGAAAATAGCTTGTTTATGGTTACTCAAGGCGGCTACATAAAGCGTATGGCGCCGGAGACTTTAAAGATTCAAAAGAGAGGCGGCAAGGGTTTGATTGGCATAGAAACCAAAGAAGAAGATATTGTCAGCCAATTTTTCATGGCCAATACTCATGATACGATTTTATTTTTCACCAACTCCGGCAGAGCTTTTCAGACCAAAGGTTATGAAGTCCCGGAGTCCAGCCGTCAGTCAAAGGGCAAGGCTATTGTCAATTTTTTAAACATTTCACAAAACGAAGTTGTAACCGGAGTTGTGCCCATTCCCAAAGCCAAAAAGGGTCTTTATCTTTTTATGGCAACCAGAAACGGTGTGGTTAAGAAGGTGGCCATGTCTGACTTTGAAAAGGTCAGAACGAATGGTTTGATTTCAATCAAGCTTAAAAAAGACGACGAACTTAAATGGGTTCGCAGTACTTCAGGCAAAGATGAGATTGTTTTAGTTACTTCCGACGGCAATTCAATAAGGTTTAAGGAGTCTGATGTAAGAGCGATGGGCCGGGCGGCTTCGGGAGTCATCGGAGTCCGGTTGGACAAGAACGCCCCAAAAAACTCCGTTTCGGGGCAAGCAAAACTTGTTGGCATGGAAGTGGTTTCTTCGGATATACCGGAAAAAGACCTTAAACTTTTGGTGGTTATGGATAAGGGTTATGGCAAGAGAACAGACTTGCGTTATTATAAAGTCCAACACCGTGGCGGCAGGGGAATCATGACAGCCAAGATTACCGCTAAAACCGGCGAGATTATCTCTGCTCATCTGGTTAATCCGGAAGATAAAGAAATAATCGCCGTTTCTCAAAAAGGTCAAGTTATCAGGACTTCACTGGACAGCATTTCGGTTTTAGGCAGGGCAACTCAAGGCGTCCGTATTATGAGGATGTCTGCCGGCGACTCCGTGGCTTCTGTAGTGGTAGTGTAGCTAAGGATTTTACAAGAGCGGTAGAAATATCTCTTTTTTGCGTCCCTTCATAGTACCTTGTTCGATCTTGTGTGAAAAGTTGAAAACCTACTTCCGCGAAAATCTCGATACGGAGGAAAGCTTGGGAGGGCGGGGGCGGAAAACTGGAAAAGATTTAGGGCAAGGATTGACCACAGTGCAGACAAGTAAAATGATAGAAATCTATGGGACTAAAGAAGGTTAGCCGTTTACACTTTTTGCAATACGTCACAACGGGTATTTGCTGAAATGTCCGATTCGGTTCTTTTTTCTCTGTTTTCATGAATTCATTTATTGCATCTGCTAAAATATTCATACCCGAGCCCCTAGCCGTTTCGGAAGTTCTAAGAATGTTTAACGGCTGATACCATTTGCCCCCTCCCTCATCGCTTGTTTCGCTTGTCGGTTCATCCGCCATCACAACATATCCATGCCCGGTATTTTTGAGTAATTCTGCTTTAGTTTTCATATCTTCTACTAGTTCTTCGGGCGGAAAGCTATGTAATTCAGAAAAACCTCTTTGCAAAATAATAATCTCTAATAAAAAAGTTTGTTCACATCCAAATTTCCTGAGTTTATCGAGTTGATTCTTTATTTTATTCAAATGCCTAGCATTCCTTTTTGGAGAAATTATTTTTCCTTTATAGTCAACGGCCGTTACTTTAACTTCAAATCCCCGATAAACATACGGAGTATCTGCGGTTGGGGGGAACGTTCGAGGCATACTCACAATAACATCAATGTCTCCCTTGATGTTATTTTGTTCTACTGCCTCGAAAGGGATATTTGCCGCTACTATGCCGAAAGTGTCATTACATAAAGCCCAAAAATTAGGGGATCGTAATAGTTTCAAAATAGCTGTTACTTCCCGTTGTTGAGCATTGACAGAAAAAAGTCTACCTGGTCCATCAAAATATAGCTTCTCCTCAACAAGAGGTTCGAGATTCTCAGACTTTCCAAATAAATATAACCAGCTATTAGAAATTTGATTAATAATCCAGGTCAAAATGTACAGTACTCCATATAAAACAGTCTTCATTAAATGTCCTTGTCTATAGTAAAGTCTGCAAAAATTATAGTGAATAACATGGGAACTAAATTTATATATCTTAGCCCAACCTAAACAGTTTTTAGCCTTCTGATAATTTCCAATTTCTAGATATGCAAGTCCCAAATGGTTATAGGTAATATAATCCCGAAGTGTCGGCAAATCGCTTGATTCATATAGTGTTGTTGCTTCATGGTATTTGCCTAACAATATTAGCGCAGATATTTTTAATTCAATTGCCCTAGTAAAGTGCGGCCATCTTGTCAAACACTCGTCAAATGCTTGTAAAGAGTCCCGAAACCGACGGAGATGATAAAGTGAGACACTTTTTCTGAACCAAGGAAGTTTGCGATGAGGATCAATATGTATGGCTTTCTCACAATCTGCGATAGCTTCTTCGTATCTTTTCAATAATCCCAACGCCATAGCTCTGTCCTCGAAAAATTGGCAGTTATCGCTTACACCATTTTCTTTTTCACCAAGCAAATCTAGGGCCTCGATGTATCTACGAGATTGGATAAGATCTAAAAATTCTTCTCTATAATCATCGGACATTAATATGTAGGGATTAATTATTTTTTCTCCCAAACATAAAGTTCAATGAGAAATTCTTTATGGCAATCCAGACAAAAATCAAACTTTCTGAAATCGTATCCCTTCTCTCCGAAAAACTGCTCTGCTCTCCAAACATTTCCAGTTATATCGCCACCTTCCTGTGCTCGTCGATGAAATGTAGCTTTACTATGGCAATGCGGACACACATTAATCTCATAAATGACCTTATCTCGTAGTAAAAACGAGACACTTTTGACTTGCCCATCAGGATCCCGCATTTGCAAAATCTGTGTAGTGCCTATTTTCACATAACGAGTAGAGGTTTTGTCCTCATTTTTATCGAGTTCATCATGGGATATTTCGTTTTTTGATTTATGCATCATTTTAATTTGGATAACACAAGCATTCTTGACTTAGAAATATTTTCCTTAAGACCATGCTCCCATATCCTTATGACTGTCCATCCTGCCCCCTTTAAACTTTTTGAGACTGCGCGGCCTCTTTTTATATTTGATTCTATTTTATTCACCCAGTATTTTTTATTAGAACTCGGCAGACGACAATGCTTCCTACAGCCATGCCAAAAACAGGAGTCTAAAAAAATGGCCAATTTCTTTTTTCCAAAGACAATGTCCGGCTTGCCAGGCAGTGAAGATACATTCTTTCTGTAACGAAGTCCGACTGCGCTGAGTTCTTTTCTAAATTCTTTTTCCAGTTTTGTCTCTTTGCTTTTGACGAGACGCATCACTCCGCTACGTTGCTTTTTTGAGATCGTATCCACTACTTTACCTCCCAACCTTCGGGAAGAATGGCCTTATCATATCCTCGTTCTTGAAGAAAAGGTTCAATTCCTTCACTTGAGGGAAATTCATTCTCGAATTCATTTTGCACATCCTTAAGAAGGGTCGCTCCAAGCGTAGCTCTATATTTCTTACTCAAGCATAATTGATACCAACTATCGAGATCGTCTATCGTGATAATTCCTTGTATCCTTTCTTTCCAGCCAACCTGCAACAAAAGTGCTTCGATCGCAGTCTTTTCTGAATCAAGGCAGACAATCACTATTTTATCCGCCGGAAGATTATCAACAATGTCCTCTACTAGCCCCGGGGTAAGCGTTAGGTGTTTTACCTGTATAGCCGGGCCAAAATTTGCCCACATATCCAGACCAACATCCGCAGCATTTGTCACTCCGGCCCGATAAAGAGCGGCTGGCATCACCAGTTTTGTATTCTTGGAGTCTATGCCAAGCACCATCTGGATAAAACCTTCAAAGTCCTTAAGAATTTCTCTATCTTTGTTCAACACTTCTAAAGTTACTTGCGCCTTCAATGCCTTAACAATCGCCGCAAAAAGAGCATACACGGCAATTTCATATATTTTATCAATACTTCTTTTCAATCCTACATCTTCGGTAAATAGAGAAACGAGGTGTTTCAAAGAAAAAGTGTCGGCATTTGATTTCTTTACATACTTCCAAACCACATAAACAGAATCTAAACGAGTTTGAAGAGCTTTATAAACATAAGCCTCCACTAAACCGTTCTCCTTATTCAAATCGCCCAAGTCCGCCAATATGCTCGGCGGTATAGCATTTGCCTCAAACAGATTATCTTGAAATTTTTGGCTCGATGTTGAGCGTCTTCCCACGAGACGAAGCGATATATCATCTCGCCATCGTTTAGAAATATTTCTATACGATTCAAGATTTTTTAACTTAATCTTCTTCTTTGTTCTGTGGTTAAATAAAATTTCAGCTATTTGAATAGGCTTATAGAAATGAACCCGTGATTTTTTGAGTATTCTATCTAGGGCAACTTTTGGATCGATTTTCGGCATATTTTTTGGAAATTATAACTGGTTTGCTAAATACTCTAATCTGCTTTGGGGTTGCACTGGCCTGGTCTTCATAGCGGTTACGATAGCCTCTGCAACTGCCGCTATTTTAGGCACCACGACACTATTGCCAGCCTGTTTTCTGGCCTGTGTATCTGGCACAACTATCTTGAATGAATCTGGGAATCCTTGCAAGCGAAACATCTCACGAGGCGTTAGGCGTCGCTCGCCATTTACCGTCACGTAATTATATGAGCCGTTAGCGCGTAACGCGCAGGAAAATGGATGGATGCCGATATTGCCGCTCTTATTCTCGTGCCAAACGGCTGGACGGATATTTACCGTCTTGTTTTGTTCTTCAATTTTCCTTTGTAACTTCTCGCGGAAATAATCGCTGAGAAAATGTTTTTTGTCCACTTGATTATCCGGTTCTAAAATATCTCCTAGTGTTTTATTCTCAATTCCTCGCATAGGAAATTGGAATGGATAATTTTCTTTAAATCCAACGATCATGATTCTTTCTCTTTTTTGCGGCACACCAAAATCAAGCCCATTTAACACCTTGTAATGAACATAATAACCGAGGTTCTGTAAGTGCTCTAAAATCACTTTGAATGTTCTGCCCTCATCGTGTGATGTTAGCTGTTTTACATTTTCCAAAAGAAAAGCTTTTGGCTGTTTTGCTTTTAAAATTCGCTCAACGTCAAAAAACAATGTTCCTCGAGTATCGCCGAATCCTTTTCCATTACCGATAATACTAAAAGACTGGCATGGAAAACCTCCAGTTAAAATATCATGGTCGGGTATTTCTGCAGCGCTAATTTTAGTAATATCTCCATATGGTTTTTCTCCAAAATTAGCTTCATACATTTTTTGACAAGCCTCATCCCATTCGGAAGTAAAGACACACTTACCGCCAGCGCGCTCAAAAGCAAGACGTATGCCGCCAATTCCTGCAAACAGGTCAACAAATGTAAAATTCCCTTTTCTCATCTCATTGTTAGCAACGTCTAAATATGGTTATTTTATCCTAAAATCCAAATCTTTTCCAGTTTTCCGCCCCCGCCCTCCCAAGCTCGGATGCGTCGGAAGGAGGGGTTGAAGGGGAGGAATTCCGACGCATCCGAAGTGAATAGGAATGCGCGTCTCCGCCATCCCTTTGGGATACAGAGCAGAACACCAGTGAGCGATTCCTTTTCATACCACGGCGATAGATAGCAGACAGAGAGCCGGTGTTCTGCTCTGCCGCCATCAGGCGGGGCGGAGACGCAACCTTTTAGCTTTCCTCCGTATCGGGATTTTCGCGGAAGTAGGTTTTCAACTTTTCACACAAGATCGAACAAGGTACTATGAAGGGACGCAAAAAAGAGATATTTCTACCGCTCTTATTCTTAGTCACTTTCTGTTGATTACTTTTTGTATTTGAGGCGAGATAATGTGCTAAAATAAAGCAATGCCTAGATTAGTTTTGAATTTAGCATCAGTATCAAGTTTTTCTTCTCCTTTGATAGTTCCAAATACCGGAGGGTTTATGAATCCCGATGCTATTGTGGAGTCTTTTAATTTGCAACCCGGCATGAAGGTGGCTGATTTTGGTTCCGGTTCAGGCTACTTCACCATATTAATGGCTAAAAAAGTAGGTGATAGCGGACAGGTGACAGCTGTGGATATTTTGGAAAGCGCGCTGGAGACTGTGCGGGCGAAAGGTTCAGTGAGCGGCTTAAAAAACCTTGAGACAATCAGGGCCGACTTGGAAGTTCTGGGCGGTTCCGGTCTTCCCGACAGCTCTCAAGATGTTGTTCTTCTGGCTAATATTCTTTTTCAGTCAAGCAAGAAGATGGACATTGTCAACGAGGCGAAGAGAGTGCTTGTATCAGGGGGCTTGGTAATATTTATTGACTGGAAGAGGGGAGCTAACGGCGGCTTGGGCCCGCCCGAAAACTTAAGGGTTGATCCGGCAGAGATGAAAGCGGCTCTTGAAAATCAGGGCTTGCGGTTTGTTTCTGACATTGATGCCGGAATTTTTCACTTCGGCTTTATTTACAGGAAGTGATTTTGAATAAATGGAATGGGGAATAACAAACTATTTTTAATAGCTGGGGGACTGGTCATTGTATCCATTGTATTAATAGCAGTGGTTCTTTTGTCCAGAGGTTTTGGTCCTGGTGATGCCGGGGAACCGGCCGATTTGCAATTCTGGGGAGTTTTTGATGATTCCGGCGCTTTTAGGCAAAGTATTGATGCTTTTCGCGCCAGTCATCCGGAGGTTACGGTAAACTACAGACAGTTTACTTTTGAAGATTACGAAAAATCTCTTGTAAACGCCTTCGCTTCGGGGGTTGGACCGGATATTTTTATGATTCAAAATACTTGGTTGCCCAGTTATCAAGATAAAATTATGCCTTTGCCCCAACAGATTCCGGAACGAGACACTCCTCTTCTCACTTTAAAAGAATTTCGTGAACAATTTGTTGATGTGGCTGAAAAAGACCTTGTGGTTGGCGGCGAAATTTACGGCTTGCCTCTCTACGTTGATACTTTGGCTCTCTATTACAACAAAGATATTTTTAATTCTCTAGGCATCTCACAGCCGCCGCAAACTTGGAACGACTTCAATGAATTTGTTGAGAATGTTACAGTTGCTGACTTAAGAAACAATATTTCCCGGGCCGGAGCGGCAATCGGTACAGCCAGAAACATTAATCGCTCAACAGACATTTTATCTCTCTTGATGCTCCAAAGCGGTGTGCCTATGGTAGACAGCGATCAGGCAGGCGCCGAATTTTCAAATACGGTTAATGGCAGGGATTTGGGAGAAGTTGCCCTAGAGTATTATACAGACTTCGCCAATCCGGCTAAAAGAGTTTACACGTGGAACGACGGTTTGCATTACTCAATAGATGCTTTTCAGGAAGGCAATGTTGCCATGATGTTTAACTATTCCCACCAGATGCCCCTGCTTCGCTCCAAAGCTCCGAGACTGAATTTTGCTGTGGCGCCGATGCCTCAACTGGACTCCGGCCAGCTTTTAAATTATGCAAACTACTGGGCGCCGACAGTCTCTAAGTTTTCCAAGTCCGGCCAGCAGGCTTGGGAGTTTTTGGTCTTTCTTAGCTCTACGGAAGGCGTCATTCCTTATCTTAACAGTACCGGTCGGCCGACAGCTCGACGCGATTTAGTTGATCAACAGAAAAGTGATTTGGATTTGGGAGTTTTTGCTAAGCAAGTTCTTAGCGCGGTTTCTTGGTATCAAGTTGACGCTTTGGCCATTGAAAGTGTAATGGCGGATATGATAGACGATGTAAATTTCGGCCGCCGGTCAATCTCTGAAGCCTTGAGAACGGCTGAAAATAAAATTAATGTTTTAATGCAACGGCGATAATAAATTATTCCACGACAGCACCTCTTCGGGACTTCCAAAACCCCAGCGAGGTTTTGTCATCAGAAAAAGTTGCTCGTCTTGTCAAGAGCCCTTCGGCTCGCTTCGCTCGCTCAGGGTCGTTGACAAACCGTGCCCCTCGCAACTTTTACTGCCCTCAGAGGAGCTATCGCTACATAATTTGTTTTGATGTTAAAACTACCAAAAATCAAAAAATTAATTCCTATTATTGCCATTTTT